>NZ_JBLXIB010000004.1:0-313086 GCF_048269745.1 Zunongwangia sp.
ACTTTAGTTGGATCTTCCCACTCGTTTTGCTGTGCATACGTTGCGGTAAAGAACAACAATCCAAGTAGGCTTAAAAAAGTCTTTTTCATGGTTTGTTATAATTTGATTTACGGTTTTTTAAATTTCTTTATATCGTTTTAGAGCTTCAACAAAATAATAGTCTCCATAAGTTAATGGAACATCTACTTCGGTTTTATTTGGCATATTACCTACGCCATGCTTCAATAAAAACCCACCTATTTCATCCTGATTTGCTAAATATTGATTGCTAGACAAGGTTTCCAACATGTTTTCAGCAGCAGTAAAATATTCAGTTTGATCTGTAAATTCATATAATTCTAATAAAGCCGAAGCCATAACTGCAGCAGCTGAACTATCTTTTAAATCATTAGGAATCTTATCGGTATCAAAATCCCAAAAAGGTACTTTATCTTCTGGAAGATTAGGATGATTCAGTATAAAATTAGCGATATTTTCTGCCATTTCTAAATACTTTTCGTCTTTGGTTTTCTGGTACATTACGACATATCCATATAATCCCCAGGCCTGTCCTCTTGCCCAAGAAGACTCATCTGCAAATCCCTGATTTGTAATTTGCTTTTTTGCAGCTCCTGTATTTTCATCATAGATCACTTCGTGATACGAACTGTAATCTTCTCTAAAATGATGTTTCATAGTAGTATTAGCATGATTTACCGCAATATCATAATAAGTACTGTCGCCACTATGTTCTGTAGCCCAAAACAAAAGTTCCAAATTCATCATATTATCGATAATTACGACCAAATCATCATCACCTGCTTTGTTCCAAGAAGCGCTATCCCAGGATCTAATGGCTTTTACCGTATCGTTATAACGTTTTGATAACGATTTAGCACTATTCATTAAAATCTCCTGATATTCTGGTTTTGGATCAATACGGTTGGCATTACCGAAACTGCAAAACATCATAAATCCAAGATCGTGTGTAGAAGTATTTGATTCTTCTCGCTTAAGATCTTCTAATATTCTTTCAGCTTCAATTTTTAAACTATCCTCACCGGTTTCTTCATAAAGATACAAGAGTGTTCCCGGATAAAATCCGCTTGTCCACCAACCAGAATTACTAGTTTCAAATTTGTTATTTTCAGGATAAAATGTTTTTGGGTATCTGCTATCCTTAAAGTTTTTGGCCATCGATAAATATTGATTCGCCGCCAACTGGTTTACCGAATCTATTTTTTCTTCGGAAATGGTTTTGGTAATTTCTTTTACTGAAGTTTGATTCGTTTTATTTTCTTCGGCCTCTTTGTTTTGTTTACATGAAAGAATGCTAAGAAAAATAACAAAGCTGAATATTTTAAGTGTATTAAATTTCATTAG
Organism: Zunongwangia sp.; assembly: GCF_048269745.1. NCBI lineage: Bacteria > Pseudomonadati > Bacteroidota > Flavobacteriia > Flavobacteriales > Flavobacteriaceae > Zunongwangia > Zunongwangia sp. The sequence continues at coordinate 1,363 of NZ_JBLXIB010000004.1, forward strand.
GATTTCGAACTATAAGATTATTTAATTTTTCGGCAAATTTGAAACTTCTAATATCCTCACCATCGTCGGTTCGGCTTTTGCAAGACCTTCGCCATCAACCTGAGTTACTTTTTGAACAAAAACATGTAATTTTTCTTTTTGCTCCCAAAGTTGCAAATCATAATTTGGCTCCCATTCACCAACAGATTCTTTTGTAAGATCAATCACTTTCCAAGGTTTGTCGCTATGCAATTTGTGGTAAGCTAAAGAAACTTTATTTTCTCTTTCTTGATCTCTAAACAAAAGATAAATGATAGGATCGGTTTTAGTTTCTTTAATTAAAATATCTGGTCTGGAAATTGGTATTTTCTTGGTTCCACCACCGCCTAATTGAAATGATGAATCTCTAAAATTAGTGTTTTCGTGTTTCCATTTTCCATCTTCCAAATAGATAATCTGATAATCTGTTTTATTATTTTCTGTCCAATAGGTAACAATAAAAGGATTTCCATCTTTATCTGCCGTCATGGAAGTTTGATTAATTAATCCACTGTTCTGCGGAATCCTCCAAGCATATTCAGCTGTTTCTGCCGTTATAGGCAGGGAGTATTTTTCACCAGTCGATTTCTCCCAAGTTTTTCCACCATCTTTAGATCTGGCGTAAGCCATATCGTGATTGGTAGAAACATCCCAGGTTTCACGCCAAACCCATGATAAATGAATCGTTCCCTCTTTATCTACACTAGCTTGCCAGTATGCGTTTCGCTCTCCTTCACCATCTATAAGATTCTCATACAAATCTGTCCAATTTTGGGTTTCAATATTATAAAGTTTTGAAACCAGTTTTCCTTCTCCTGATTGTCCAGATCGAAATAGAAAGAGAAGATCCCCATTTTTAAGATTATAAAATTGTGGATAAGAAACTTTATTTTCATACTTACCTGTCATCCTTGTTTTATCACCAAGTTGTGGACTTAAAATCGAGTCGTCAACTGCATAATTTAGAGGGTTATCATGATGATCCCAGCTTACATGTAACTTTTTATTGCCGTCTACCACAAGGCTTATCGAATTGTGAGCGTCTTTTGCATTGCCGGTAAAACCACTATTGCTTAAATCGAAATTTGATGAATTGATCTTTCTTTTCGCAATAATCATTTTCTCATTATTATCGTAATATCCCAAAAACTGATAATCGCCGATTGATGTTATCGCGTTTTTTCTAAAAATTGTAGTATTAACCGAATTATTTGCCCAAGCTTCTCCTACTTCTATATTATTTATCTGAACTGCGGAACAAGAAATAAGCGAAAGAAAAATGATCGCAAGAAATAGAATATGAAATTTATTAAGCATTTAATTATTTAACTAATATGGATATTGACAATGATAACTATTTTCTAAATTAAAAAAGAGCTAAGAAACGTCTAGAAATAGGGTACAAATTGTTCAATTTTATTTAAAAACTGAATATAATCAATTAATTTGAAGGTAATCCATCAAGTTTGAATCCTTGCATTATCATGGCGTGAGTAATATAAAGCATTTCATCACCGCTATCTTCATGTGCTCCATTAATACCGAATGGCCAAAAATGAGTTCCATCCCCTCTTACATTTTCTTCATTTCCTGCCGTCATTACTTTTAAAATTCTATTAGCATTAGCACCACCCCAAGATCCGTCCATTAAATCCCAATAAACAGAATGTGTACCAATGCCTACGGTATGAGCCATTTCATGTAATGCTGTACCGGTTTTTTGATAACCTTGATTAGAACCTACTCTTATATTACCCGAAAAACTACCATCTGCTGTCGGTGTTCCAGGGGAATAGTTAACTGTTACGTGTTTTTCGATTGATGTAAAATTATTGTAGTAATAAGTTGCACTTTCAAATGCAGCTTTTATGCGATTATAAGCATCTATAGTTTCTTGATCTGCATTAGTGGGAGTATCCTGCATCCAAAAAGTAAAATTACCAGGTTTGATAGTCCTGATTTGTTCTTGATCTCCGTACAAAATCTTACCCCTCGATTTTACATAAGGTTTAATATAATAGGTAGTTTCACTTTTTAGTTCAGAAATTCTTTGAATATATGTGTGATTCAAATTTTCATTAATTTCCACATTATCATTTAAAGTAGGATTTTCATTTTCATCCCATACCAAACCTATTTCATCGATGCCACCTTCTCCCGTTTCTAATAAATTAACATAGAAAAATACATCATAAGCCCCGGCTACTGCTTGGCGATTATTTTCAAAAATAGGTGGGTTTGCTATAGGAGTGCTTACCATGATCTCTTCGCTATAACCAACTCCTTTTTCATTTATCGCATATGCTTTGAGATAATAATCTTCACCATCCTCCAAATTCTGAATTTCAGTTTCAAACTCTCCAGATCCTCTTACTACAGAAGCTGACTTATTACCTGATTCAATTGTTGGCCCCACATTTAAGGAAAAACAAACACCTCTTTCTGAAATAGTACCATTCCCATCGTTAAGCACTTTTCCTTCTAATAAAATATTGTGAGAATTTACACTTAAAGGATAATTAACACTAACTGTTGCAAGTACTAAATCAATGTTTTTATCATCTTCTTGAACAATTTGCTCTTCAGTTGAATCATTATCACTACACGACTGAAAAAAGACTATTTCAAGAGCTAAAAATATTAGTACCTCAAATTTATGAGTCATCGTAATCAAAATTTAAATTAAATAATATCTATTCATCTATTGCAGCAGGGGTAGCAGCTACATAAATATTCTTAGCCTCGAAAAATAAATCTTGTTCTCTCGCAATATCACCATCAGAAGTTGTTCCACTGGCACCTTCCATCTGCATATTTATGATTAACCAAAATCTGTCATTAGTAAAATCCTTGACTACGCTATGCTTTACCTGATCGTCTATAAACATCGTTACATTTAAGTCGTTATCGTTAATCCTATCCATAACGAGTTTATAATTATGCCATTCAGTATCTGCATTAGCGACCTCTGTCTTTTCTGTTGTCCATACTGTTTGATCCCAAGCTAGTCCAGTCACGGTGTTCTGCCAATTGAAAGTATTACCTTTGAATTCCAGAATATCAATCTCTGGAGGCCACGAATCTACTCCACTAATCCAGAATGCAGGCCAAGAACCATAAGCCACAGGCGCTTTGAAGTCTCCGCTTATTTCCCAATGGGGCAATTCTTTTGTTACCTGAATAATCTTCTTTGCATGTATAGCTCCTGAATGAAATGTAATCCGAAGATAGGGATCAGCTGTACTATAACCTTCCCAATTCCAGTCTATCCATTCGGAATGTATTTTTAGAATTCCATCTTCTTCTATTTCTACATTTTCAGGAAACATTCTGGCAGATCCATTGTGATCTTCTCCCCAGGGATAAAGTAAATTCCACTTTTCGTCAAAATTAGTTTGATTGTAAAAGCTTGAAGAATCTATATAAACTAAGGGCATTGGGCTACCTCCCGTTGTAAAACTTTTAATATTACCGAAGCCGACCCCTGCTTGATTTTCAGCAAATACACGAACAAAATATTCAGTATTCTCGGTTAAATTCCCTAAATCTGTCCTAAACCTACCTGATCCCCAAACAGATGATGAAAAAACTAAAGTATCTTGATCTTCAAAATCCTGATTAGAGGATATAGAAACACCTCTTTTAGTAACAGCGCCTCCGCCATTATTGGTTATCATTCCCTGTATAGAAAAAGAAATATCACTTAATTTATCGATATCTTGTGTTTCAACTTCAGGAATTTTAATATCCTTCGCTTCATTTATATCTTGTTCAGAATCAGAAGAAATTTCTTCTGATTCTGAACAAGAATATAACAATGAGATTACAAATAATAATTTTATTAACTGATTAAATTTATTCATTATAAATCTCAATTTTCATAGAATTCAAAAGATTCTATATTTGCATGTCTTCCTTCTCTACCTTGAGAAACCGTTCCTCCTGGCTGAGTCGTAACAATACCTAAAGCTACTGGAGTTATTTTATCAACTGAAAAAGTTAATACAAAATCATCTGGGCTTTTTCCTGCCAAAATTTTCTCATAAATCAAGGTATTTGAAGAAGTTTCAACATCGGAAACATCAGGTAATGTACTTCCTTTAGAAACTAACAAATAAGCATTATCATCTATCCCTTCAATTTCTTCGTGAGAAGTGTCTATACCACCTTCTACAATTCTAAAATTCGCTTTATAAGTATATGTTCCAGGCTTTAAAATTAAAACTTGATAAATTTTACCATTTTCAATTCCAGGTGTTCCCCAACCTGATTCTATATTGAAGATATTACCGTTCCATTCGTCCCAGCCACCATATCCATCATGGCTTTTCATAGCATCATTGGCGATCCATCCTTCTAGATTACCCCAACGACCATTAGTTTCTGAAGCCTGAAATGGAACCGAAGTATTAACAAGTTCAGGATTTTCACTTAACTCTCCTAAAGCGAACGAGTTAATTTTTAAATATCTACCAACATTTGCATCAGGTAAACTTCCTTGAACACCTACTGAGATTTGGGTTACTTCATCTATAGTGAACATTAAAACTTGATGTAAATCATCTTCCTTATTTACTCTTTTGTATGCTAATACTTTATCTGAAATCTCTACATCATTAACATCAGGTAACATACCACCTTCTGCAACACTAAAATACACTTTATCTTTAGCATCTATAGCTTCATAATTAGTTTCTCTGATATCGATTATGTACGCATATGTACCGGGTCCTAAAACAAATGTTTGATAGACTTTCCCATTGTTAATAGCTGGTTCATCCCAACCACTTTCAAAATCAAATATATCACCATCTAAAACCCCATATCCATTATGACTTAAAGCTGCATCATTATGGATCCAATGTTCAGGAGTACCCCATCTACTATCATCATATGCTGATTTGCTAAAAGGGAAAGTTGCATTTTTAAAATAAGGAGCCTCTGATATTACAAATTCTGGAGTAAAAGATTTATAATCTGTATAAAAAGTATCTATTGCATTTTCTTCAGGAATAAAAAGAGTTCTATAAGAATAAGATGAACCTCCTAAGAAATCGTCAATTGCTATACTCGTACTATCGATAGGAAGAAAAACTTCCTTTTCTACTCCTACCTCATCATTATAGACTACTTCTGTACCAATAACACCAGATAATAAATCCATGGATCCAAAATTTATTGTAAGATTAGACCCCAAAAGTTGATCTGAAATTAAAGGTCTTGTATTTAGTGATTCCTGATATCTACTTCCATAAACATTTGCTGTAATATAAACTGGAATTGACTTATTTCCCTCATTATCGAACGTCCTAACTTCAAAATTGTAAATATTTTCAGCCAATCCATTAATCATGGTTGTTAAAGTATCTACACCTCCTGTTCTCTCTACAGGCACATTTATGGAATCTTGTTTACTACTCCAATATACAGTGAAATTAGTGATTTTTGGATCTGCATTAACTACTCCTTGTATTTTAGCTCTATTTTTTCCGCTAAAAACCTTTAAAGAGTCCATCTTTTCGGTATAAGAGATTTCTCCCCCATCCGTAAATTTTTTATACTCATCCACTTCATCCATATCAGAACAAGCATAAATAAAAAGTGAAAGTATAATGAGAGTAAAATATGATTGCTTTTTCATAATATTAAATTTTCAACTATTAATTAGGATTACCATAAACTTGTATTTCGCCTATAGCTAAAGCTTCTCCGCCTCCCCAGTTTTCTAAACACAAGACTCTTAAATATCTAATTTTAGGCACATCAATAGGAATATCCCAACTAAAACCAGAGTTTGCAGCTTGATAATCTTCATCATTTTGTTCTCCATAAGGTAAGCCTGATGGTTTTGTTTCTTCATATTCACCTAATAAAATCCATTGATCTAAATCTCCGGTAGATTCTAATTCTGTAGATCCATAAATTTGGAATCGCTTCATTGCAGATTTATAATAATAAGTACGTCCGTTATAATATTCAGGGTAATCCCATATTTTCACCCTGCTTAACTGAGCTTCTACACCTAGATCAAAAGTAAAAATATGTGGTCCTTCATTATAAGTTCCTTTAGTTAAATAAACTTTGGCCCAGTTCATTATTTCACCATCCCAAAGCCCTTCTATAGGCGTGCTATCATGTCTAGGTGCATCATTTGGTAAAACTATTCCTCTATAACCTGATTTAGGTATTGCTTGTTCAAAAAGTGGTTTTATCTCTGTAAATAGAGTATCGGTATAATTTAGCCATCTATCTCTCACTACAAATGCAAATTCCTTTTGTACTGTATCCATCCCTCGTATAGACTGTTTGATTTCATCTGTAGACGAGTAAATACTATTATCATCTATTACCCAGTCCCCTTGAGAATCTTTATCCATAACCAATATTGCTATATCTTCTCGATCTGGATTCTCTGCATTTAAATATATACCTCCAAAAGTTGGACCTGTTTCTAATGATTCAAATACATCATAGATAGGTGCTAATTTTGGATTAACTTTAATATTAACAGGTTCTGAAGAAACTTCAGATCGATTAACGGTAGTTATAGCAACGTCAACTTCCTTATTACCAGAAAACCCCTCTAAAAGCATATTACTGTTATAATAAGAAGATTTAACTTCTACTTCTTTTCCATTTTCTAACAAATAATTGGCTTTCACATATAATAAATCCTGATCTTCTGGAAGCGTATATGTAATTTTAGCCTTACCTGGAAAATTCTCAACTTGAACATTAGAAACCTGTTCAGGAGATGTATTATTATGCTCTAATGGTGTTTGCAGATCCTCATCTGAGCAGGAACTCAAGAAAGAAATTATTAAAAAAAATAGTATATAATTTGAAAAATTGAATTTCATAACTTAAAATTTAAATTACCAACCTGGATTTTGTACTAAATTCGAATTTTGCAACAAAGCATTTTCTGCAATAGGCCAGAAATAATCTCTTGGAGCTACAAATCTTTGCTGAAACAATGTTCTTATTTGGTAATAAGAGACTTCATCTTTTCCAAAAACATTCCATCCTCTAATAGGTTCATTAAGCTCTTGTGATGCTGTTTTCCATCTACGAATATCCCAATATCGATTTCCTTCAAAGGCAAGTTCTATTGTTCTTTCTCTATGGATGATTTCTCGTAATCCAGATTGCGTATTGGGTTTGTCTGGATTTACAGAAAAATCTCGCCACGATTCCTGAACACCCTTAAGACCTGCTCTTGTTCTTATTCTATCTAAATATTCGTACACCGCCGTACTTGGACCAGATACTTCATTTAAAGCTTCTGCATACATTAAATATAAATCTGCTAAACGTAATTCAGGCCATGCGTATGATCTATATGTCGCTCCTGAGGAACTAAAACTCTGATTCCAATTCACCAATTTCTTTAAAAAATAACCTGTTACATTAAATAAAAATGCATGGTTACTACCGGCATAATCGGTATACTTTGATTCTATATGAAATTTAGTATCATCTGATCCTGCATCATATTTATACCAAATAGCCCCATCAAAACCTAAATCTGCATAGAATCTAGGCTCTCTATCAAAATTCAATCTTGATGTTTTATAGCCTTCTTTTATATTAAAGCGATCTTCTTCTCCAGCTTCTTGTAATTCTTCAAAATTGGTAAAATCTAATGTTTTGTCTTCATTAATGGGAACTCCGTTTTTTGAATAAAACATTCTAGCCATTTTTAAAGTTGGAGATAATATTTTTCGAGCATCATTATGATTATGTTCTAATGATAAAGGAGCCATACTATATCTCTGCAAATCTGTAGTTGTACTTAAAGTATTATTCCAGATAATCTCACTATTCCACCTTTCCGTAACCGCATTTCTTATCGAAAGTTTTGTTTCAGTTGTATCTGATAAAGTAAAAGCAGAACCTGGAAATTCATAAAGACTACTCCCTGCTCCTTCTGCTGCTTCTATAGCATCTAAAGCTGCATCTGCAGCTAATTTCCATTTATTAGCATCGTAAGCTGTATTAAATAACTGCTCTCCACTTGAATTTATTAGAATAGATAAATCTTCATTTCCATTAAAAAGCGGGCTTGCAGCTGTTAATAAAACCTTAGCTTTTAAACCTTTTGCAATAGGAGCAGTTACCCTTCCTAATTCTGTATTTAAATCTACAATAGAGGTAGGTAAAACTTCCGCAGCTTCATCTAGTAGTTGCACTATATAATTCACACCTTCATCAAATGGTTCTCTAGGAACATTTAACTGTTCAGAAGGGGCGTCTATAGGAATATTTTCTCGCATAATTGGAATAGGGCCGTACATTCTAAGCAAATAGAAATGATAATATGCTTTTAGATATTTCGCCTCTGCAATCCAACGATTTCTTTCGGAAGAAGTAATATCAGGTACCTGATCTGGGTCATTCATATTTTCGATAAAAATATTACAATGCCGAATTCCATCAAATAAAGGATAATCCTCCTTTCCATCATCATTAGGGTCTGGTCCTCCCCCTTGATAATTACCATCCCAGACATTAAAATATGGGTTAGATACTCTTTGAAAGCCCATTGCGATATCTAAACTGTAAATTGTTACAGCCTGTCGTTGATCTGGAATCCATAATTCATCTCCTGCCAACATCGCAGGATTATGATATAAATTTCCATTTCTAGGCATATACGAGTAACAGGTAAATAAATATTTTTCTGCTTCGTTTCTTAAATTGAAAGCCTGATCTATAGTTGCTACATTATCTGGAACAACATCTAAAAATTCATCTTCACAAGACTGTAAAATAACTGTAGAACATACACCGATTATTAGAATATATATTCTAAAAAAAACATTTCTCCTTTTAGTATTATGTAATCTATTTTTCATTTTAAAAACTTAAAAAGTTAATTGCAATCCAACATTATAAACTGATTGAATAGGGTAACCTAGACCATCACCTCCCATTTCCGGATCCCATAAATCAAAATCGCTCCATACGGCTAAATTTAAGCCACTAGCATAAATCCTAAGGCTATTTAAATGTAACTTATCGAGTAACTTGCCCTTAGGACTAAAACCTAGTTCCATGGTTTTAAGCCTTAAAAAATCGCCACTACGCATCCACCAAGTAGAAGTATCCTTTTTACCGTCATCTCTTTTTAATGTGTTATTCTCTACAAATGTTTGACTTAATCTTGGCCAAAATGCATAAGCATCTCTATTATCTTCAGACCAATAATCTTCTGCAATAACATTTAATAATCCATTTTGTGCTCCTCCATTAATAACAAAAGGAGAAATATTTTCTGGATCAATAAAAAATGAAGAACGAGCTGAGCCTTGAAAGAAAGCACTAAAATCCCAGTTTTTATAACCAACTGAACCCCCAAATCCATATATAATTTCAGGTACTGTTGGTAAACCTATGGGTACCATATCACTCTGAGAAATTACTCCATCACCATTAACATCCCTATATTTAATATCACCACCAGTATAATCACCAAATTGAGTTGGTGAATTGTTTACTTCTTCTTGATCTACAAAAAGTCGCTCTGCTATGTATCCATAAACTTGTGAAGCATTGTCTCCTATTCTTGATCTGTAGGCTAGTTCTTCCGGATAATCAACTTCATCATATTCCAATACTTCATTAGTAGCATAGGTAAGGTTAGCTCTCAACTGCGTCCACCAGTCAGAATTTAATTGTTTACTATAATCCATAGAAAAATCTAGCCCTTCACTTTGCATAGCTGCAAAATTTGTTTGAGGAGTAGCTGTTAGACCTATTGCAGAACCTATTTCTGATCTAGTTTGTAAAATATTCGTTCTTTTTTGTCTAAAAACATCTACTACAAAATTTAAAGAATTAAAAAGTTCTAGATCCATCCCTAAATTTATTTGTTCAGATTCTTCCCAGCCTATATTTGCATTAGGATATCTAGAAATATAAACTCCAGGTCTATAATAGCCAAAATCTTGCCCAAAAGTGGCTCCATAATTTCCATCATTTAAATTTACATTAGACAGATAGAAAAAACGCTCATCCGTATTACCTATTTGGTCGTTTCCTACTAATCCATAAGTAACTCTAAACTTTAAATTAGAGATAACGTTCTTTAAAGGCTCAAAAAATTGTTCATTAGAAATTCTATACCCTAATCCTCCAGAGGGGAAGAACCCATATCGATGTCCTTTAGCAAACCGCTCAGATCCATTATAACCAAAATTGAACTCTGCTAAGTAACGATTATCATATCCATAAGTAAACCTTCCTGAAATCCCGTGATTACGATTTGCTAAGCTATTTTGAACACTACCTGCATTACCGGTTTCGTAACTAGAAATAAGATTTAGAAGCATCCCTGAAACTGCATGTTTTTCATTAAAAACACGATCGTAATTAATCGCGGTTTCATTATATATTCTAGAATCTAATTTTTTATCACCTTCAGAATAATTTAAATATTCTGTCCCCACAGTTCCAATCGATGTTTCGGAGCCATCGTTTAAAACACTTAATTGAATACTGCCATCAATTGGATTTATACTAGATTTATAAAAAAATGGATTGTACTGCCTAGAAACATCATAATAAGAATATCTTCTGATATATCCCATAGAACGAATCCTTAATCCTTCAGTAATAAAACTTAAATCTTGTTGCAATTCTACTTGTGCCTGAATTGTAGAACTTTTTTTGGTTTGATATCCTCTAACCATTTCGGCATAAGGATTTGTCAACAATGTTTCACTAGCTAAACCAGTTGGAGCCCCTCCAAAAAGCGGATGTTCTATATAGGGTAAATAATCAGCAGGATAAATTGCGGGAAACGCTACCGGATTAGACCAAACCGCTTTATTAAAAATACCTTTACCACCACCAACAGGACCATTAAAATCGTCAAATTGTCCATAAATATTTACTCTGGCTTTGGTAGTTGGTGTTAACTGCAAATTAACATTACTCCTTAAAGAATAGTTTCTTAGTTTTATATTACTGTTGAAATTATTTATTCCCTCAACATCTAATACTCCATTATCTACAGTATATGTTCCTGATATATAATATCGAGCCTTTTCACTACCTCCACTAGCACTTAAATTCAAGCTCTCATTTATCGTATAATCTTTAATAAGCTGATCTATCCAATTATTACTAGGGTATAATAGCGGATTATCTCCTGCAGCTGTCCTATCAATTTTTGTTTGAGTATACGGTAAAACGGCATTTCTATCCCTAGTTAATGCAGCTTCATTAGCCAAATTCATATAAGTTATATTATCAGCAAAATCGAAATTATCCGTATTAGAAGAAATCCTGGTCTCAGATCTGAAACTGAATTTTGTTTTGCCTGCTTTACCTGTTTTAGTAGTTATCAACACTACTCCATTTGCCCCTCTTGCTCCATAAACAGAGGCTGCCGCAGCATCTTTTAATACTGAAAATGAGGAGATATCATCTGGTTGTAACCGAGCCATATCTGTTGTTGTTGATTCAATTCCGTCAATTAAAATCAAAGGATTTCGCTTACCAGTACCAAAAGTACCTAAGCCCCTTATAAAGAAATCCGAATTATCTGCGCCAGGTTCTCCGGAACGTTGATACGAAATCATACCTGGCACTCTACCGGCCATCATGCTAGTAAGATTATTTGTTGGTCCTTTTATTTCACTAGGAGATACAGATGTAATGGAGCTAACTAAACTAGCTTTTTTCTGCTTCCCTCCAAAACCGATAATAACGGTTTCCTCTAAAGCTCCCACATTCGTTTCTAAGCTAATATCAATATACCGATCTTCTCCAACCTTTATTTCCTTGGTCTTAAAACCGACATATGAGTATGTCAATACTGAGTTATTACCAGAAACAGTTAAAGTATAATTTCCATCAAAATCTGTTGCAGTACCATTATTAGTTCCCTTTTCCATGATAGTAACTCCTGGGAGTGGCATACCATCTTCTGCACCAATAACTTTACCCGTAACTATAATTCCTTGTTCGTTTTTATTCAAAGAAAAGAAATCATTCTCAGCACCGTAAACATTTACTTGAGATAGAAACAGTATAAAAGCAAATGAATAAATTAAAAATATATTATTTTTATACATTTTAATTGATTTTAAATAAATAATTGTAATTTTTTTTCATAGTGTTTGAAAATTTTAAGAATAGTTTTTTTTTCATAAGTTTTGATTTTAATTAGTTTATCCTTTATACTCAAATGCCTTCTTTAAAATTTAAAAGAAATTAAAAAATTATATGTAAATCATACATTTATTACATAAATTTAATAACCTAAAACTCATAAATACTTATGAATTATTTAACCGAAAACGTTTTAGTTTTACTTTTACAATTTTATAAATAATAAAAAAAAATCACAGTATGTAATATGATTAAATTAAGGGGGTAAAATGTTCAATACCTTTAAAATCAGATGATAGAAGAAATTTAAATTTTAAAAAAACTGGTAAAAAGAATAAAATTAAGATGAAATATTTCATTAAAGAAATGTTAAAAATAAAGGCACTTATCCTTATAACAATGTCTATAAATGCTAATGGACAAAAAATAACCAATGAAAATTTATTCAAAAACGATCTTAAATTTTATCATTTTAATACTTCTGATGGTCTTTCCAATAATATGATAAACTCTATAGAACAAGATAGTATGGGGTTTATCTGGATTGCAACTCAAGCCGGACTTAATAGATATGATGGAAGGGAATTCAAAAATTTCACTAAAGAAAATTCATCACTTACCGACAGCTATATTCAACAAGCTTATATATCAGATAGTGGAGAGCTCTATTTAGCAACAAATTCAGGAATTAGTCAATACCAAAAATTTGAACAAAACTTCAACTATATTAGACCTGATAGTTCCACGCTTTCTAACAGTATTACTTCAATAACTAAATTTCAAAACAATAAATTTTTAATTGGTGATTATACGGGCGGACTGCATATATTAGAAAATAATAAAGAAAGGAAAATAATCTATCAGGGAAAAAGGTATAATTCCATATTAAGTGATTATAGAATATCTACTGTAAAAGCAAGTAGCGATACTGTTATCTGGGCAGGAACCTATTCTAATGGTTCATATAAAATAGAACTTGACTCTACTAATTCAGTCAAAAAAATCACTAAAATAACTACAAAGAGGACAAATGCTATTTTTATAGATTCTAAAAGAAACATTTGGATTGGTAGTGAAGATGGGGTACATATAATTCAAAATTCTAAAAATGATACGATACACCTAAAAAAGCAAATCAACCAATTAAACGATGATGTTGTAAAATGTGTTGCTGAAGATAAAAAGGGACATATTTGGATAGGAACTAGAAATGGAGGTATTAATATTATAGATATTAAAACTCTATTTACAAAAAAAACACCATTAACAATAAAATATTTTAATGCTAGAAATGATGGTAGTAGTGTATACCATCGTGATATTACCGCTTTAAAATGTGATGCTGGAGGAAATATGTGGATTGGAACCGGAGCGGGCTTCGATTTTGTTAATCCTTCTGGGGAACAATTTACACTGCTTACCACGAAGCTAAAAAATTCGTCTCATCTTTCTAACGAACGAATTACTGCTTTATCTGAATCTTTTGATAAAAAAATATGGATTGGTACAGATGGTGCAGGTCTCAATCTTTACCATCCCGAAAATGGAAAAATTGACAATCATCCACTACCGCCTGATGCTAAATTGAGCAACAATTTTGTAATCTCGCTATTAGAAGATTCCGATAAAAATCTATGGATCGGGACCTATCGAGGAGGCTTAAATAAATACAATTTTAAAACTAGAGTAATTACACACTACTTACAAGGTGATATTTCTCGAGGAAGCGATGTTAGAACTATATTTCAAGATAAAAACAATACTATTTGGGTAGGTACTAATAGGGGTGGGCTCTATAAATACAATTCAAAAACAGATACATTCCAATATATAAAAGTTCTTGGTAAAATCGATATTCGAGAGATTGAACAACAAAATACTAATGAATTGTGGCTGGCAACTTATGGTAACGGAATTATAAAATATCATATCGATAAAGAAGAATATACAAGCTACAATAATAGCAATACCAACATCCCTACAAATGTTATTTTCAGTTTTGAATTTATAGATGAAAATAACATTCTTGCCGGTACTATGAATGAGGGAATGTTTATTCTCGATATTACAACCAAAACAGCTAAAATATATACTAAAAGTGATGGCTTAAGTAACAATACTATTAGTAGTATTACTAAAGATAGTGAAGACTTATACTGGATAGGCACTTACAAAGGGATTACAATGTTTAACCCCATAAATAAAGAAATTAAAGATTTAAAGAACTTCAACGCTATTCAAAATAGCGAATTCAATATCGGTGCTTCTCTATTTTCTAGTAATGGAGTTATGTATATGGGTGGTAATGAAGGAATAAATATTTTTCGACCTGAAGCACTACAAAATATTCAGCAAAAAACATTTAATACAGTATTTAAAAACCTTGATTTTTACAACAAATCGGTAACTGTTTCCGATAGTACTCAACAAGTACTCGATAAAGCTATTCAATTTAAAGATACCCTAAAAATAGATTATAATCAGGCTCTTTTTTCTTTAGACTTCGCTTCATTACAGTATCCACGATCAGATAATATTGAATATTCTTATTTGTTAGAAGGATATAGCGACCATTGGGTTAATATCAAAAATGCGAACCGAATAAATTTTAGTCATCTTCCACCAGGAAATTACAAACTGATTTTAAAAACCAACCCTAACGATTACGTTACCTCATCAAAAGAATTATATATTTCAATTATGCCTCCCTTCTGGCGGACTATTCCAGCATATATTAGTTATTTCATAATCATAAGTTTACTAATAGTTTTTGGTTTAAAATATTATTCAGATAAAATAAAGCTAAAACAATCTTTAGTATTCGAAAAAAATCAACGGCAATTAGAAAATGAACTTCATGAAGAACGCTTACGGTTTTATAATGGATTTTCACATGAGCTAAAAACACCACTTACTATGATTTTAGCACCTGTAGAAAGTTTATTAACTGAGATTCGAAAAAAAGAACAAATAAACAGCCTTCGGATAATAGAAAAAAATGCTAAAACGTTATTAACTAGAATAAATAAACTGCTAGATTTTAGACAAGTCGAAAAAGGATTAAATGAACTGAAAACTGATAAACATGATCTTAAAGTTTCTATTGAAAAATGGATTACGCAATATAAGCACGTGGCCGATGCTAAAAAAATAAATATACAATCCAAATTTGACTGTAAACAAGCCATCCTCTTTTGTGATATAGAAAAGATTCAGATTATATTCAATAATCTTATTACCAATGCACTTAAATATACAGCTGCTCAAGATACTATCAAAATTATACTCAAAACCGATAAAAACGGCTATCAATTTTCAGTAACCGATACGGGTTCAGGCATACCTGCTCATATTTTACCACATATTTTCGATTGGTATTACCATTCTGATGAAAAACATACTAAAAATGGTAGTGGAATAGGTTTGGCGCTCTCTAAACAGTTTGTAGAACTCCATGGCGGAAAAATTACGGCAGAAAGTATCGAAAATGAACATACAACTTTTACGATTTATCTACCAAAAGGCGAAGAAAAAACATCAGAAAAAAATATTGATTTTAAATATTCCGAATTTGAAGGGTTAACTACTGATTTGTTAAATGAAGAAGCATCACTTGAAAACCGCGCGTTGTTAAATACAAAAGCTGGTCGAAAACTAATTTTATTAATTGATGATAATACCGATATTCATCAGTACTTGGCTTCGATTTTAAAAGAAAAATACGATTTATTACACGCTCTTAATGGGCAAGAAGGTATTAATATGGCTGTAAAACATATACCAGATCTTATTATTTCTGATGTGATGATGCCAGAAAAAAGTGGAATAGACCTTACTTCTGCTCTAAAAAATCAGGAAGAGACTACTCATATTCCTATTATCTTACTTTCAGCTAAAGATACTCAAGAAGCAATAATAGATGGCTATCAAGAAGGAGCTGACGATTATATTACCAAACCCTTTAGCTCTAGCGTTCTTATAGCTCGAATTCAGAATTTATTATACCGGAAATTGGAAGTTCTAGAAAAAGGAATTACAAAAGATACTAATGAAAATCCTAAATGTCAGCAAATATCATTAGAAAAAGAATTTTTACTGAAATTTGAAACTACGGTTTATGAATATATGCAAAGTCAGGGTAAAATTGTAGAATTAATCTCAGAAAAAATGGGGATGAGTCGCGCTACACTATATCGAAAAATAAAAGGAATAACCGGTAAGAATATTACCCAACACATTCGAGATATTCGATTAGAAAAAGCACTTTCACTTATACAGTTTGAAGGCTTAACAATTTCTCAAGCTGCTTTTGAAGTTGGTTTTAACAACCCAAAATATTTCAGAAAAATATTTAAAGAAAAGTATGGCGACCTGCCATCTAACTACACATTGAACAGAGACCTTACTTAAGCGCTAACCTTAACAAAGTTTAAGAGTTATAAGCCACTTTGTATGGTAGAAAATTACTATTTTCCTTAAAAAACATGGAATCCAATAATAATCAGAAAACTTTAGAATTTTCAAATGTAAAACCCGAAATTATTGAATTTCGAGATTTAACGTATTCACAACCTAGTGTACGTTTTTCACAACGCCCTTTAAACTTAAAACTAGATATTTTAAAACCAGTTCAGGATGAAAAATGTCCTATTGTATTGTATATTCCCGGTGGTGGGTTTTTAAGTGTCCATAAAGAACAAGCTTTACAACAGCGTTTAGCTATTGCCGAAGCTGGTTTTGCAGTGGCAAGCTTAGAATACCGTAGCATTCCTAACGGAAAATTTCCCGAACCGCTTATTGACATTAAAACAGCTATTCGATTTTTAAATACCAATAGTGAAAAATTTGGTTTAGAGCGTGAAAACATCGCTGTTATGGGAGTATCTGCTGGTGGTTATTTAGCTGCAATGGTGGGAACAACCAATAATTACAAAGAATTTGAAATGGGTGAATATCTTGATGAATCGAGTATGGTAAAAGCCGTGGTCGATTTATATGGATTATCCGATTTACGCCAAATTGCAAAAGATTTTTCGGAAGAAGTTCAGCACGAACATGAATCGGAAAATTCGGCTGAATATCTATTTTTAAATGGAATCCGTCCATTTGATCGTATTTCTGAAAACGATAAATCCAAAATTTTCAAAAATGCTGATCCATCCATTTATCTTTCAGAACATACGCCACCTTTCTTATTCATGCATGGCGATAAAGATGAATTGGTTTCTCCTAGCCAAACTTCTTATTTATATGAAATTCTGGTTAAAAATGATATTAGTGCTGATCGCTATCTGGTAAAAAATGCAGGGCATGGAGGAAATGCTTGGATGCAACCTGAAATTATTGAAGTAATTATAAATTATTTAAATACTCACTTAAAAGAAAGTTACTAGAATATACTCTTTACTAACAGAGATAAATTAATTACGATAACCTAATTAAAATAAATAAGACCGATATCTATAATTCAGAAATCGGTCTTATCATCAAAACTATTCTTTAAACAGGTATACTCATTACTTCTTTTTTCCTACTCCAATTACGGTTAGTTTGCTATCTCAGCTATAAATTTATCTGGAGACTTATTTAATAATATAGCTTTATCGTCTTTAAACAAATTTGCATAGTTTTTTTCTTCTAAAAATTCTACACCTTCTCCATCAGCTGCTATAGTTTTACAGTTTTTTAAAGCTTCATTAATAAACTTATCTGCTTTTACTATTTTATTGAACTTAAAGTGATTTTTCACCGTTTTTTAACATCTTTAAAAGATTTTTTATAATTTTATTAATATGAATTATACCGGTTTGAAATGAGGCATATTTATTTATCTCTTAAAAAGAATGATTCTTAATTACCTGTAAATGAGCTATAATGATAAAAAATCTACGTAAACCGTTATATTTTTATTCATTTTTTTATTTGTTTTACAGCTTTGTCTTATTTAACTAATAATTATAAGACTTGCCCCTAAGTATTTGTTGTATGAATGAAAATGAAAGACTAAAGGAGTTAAGAAAATTAGAAATTTTAGATACCATTCCTGAAAAAGAGTTTGATGAACTAGCAGAAATTGCTTCTTATATATGTCAAACTCCAATATCTCTTATTTCTTTGGTTGATAAAAACAGACAATGGTTTAAATCTAAAGTTGGGTTAGAAGTAGCACAAACCGATCGAAAAGATTCATTTTGTCAACATTCTTTTCATAATCCAGAAGAAGTCTTGGTTATTAAGGATTCTTTAAAAGACGAGCGTTTTATAAATAATAATTTAGTTACCGGAGATCCGCATATTAGATTTTATGCAGGTGCCCCATTAGAAACTCCATCAGGAAATATTTTAGGGACATTATGTGTTATCGACCGAAAGCCTAGAGAAATTAATGAAGACCAAAAAAAAGCTTTAAAATTATTGGCCAAAAAAGCCATGAATTTAATTTTATCACGACAAAAAATATCAAATCAAGATCTTAAAATAAAGAAAGATGGTATAAAGCTAAAACGGATTATCGATTTAGCTCCAGGTGTTATTTTTAAATATAGACATTCCTACAATAAGGATAGTTATTTTGATATTATGAGCAAAGGAATATCTAAAATGCATCCAGATTTAACTCCTAAAATAGTTAAACAAAACCCGATGACAATTTTAGAATATATCCATCCGGAAGATCGCGAAAAATTTATTTTGAGCATTCAGTATAGCTTACGAAAAATTTCAGAATGGAAATTTCTTTTTAGAATTATTGATGAAAACCAAAAAATTCAGTGGTACAGAGGCGAAGCTCATCCTGAACTTGCCCAAGATAAAACCATTTTATGCTATGGCACTTTTCAAAATGTATCTAGTGAAATTGAATATGAAAGTGTTTTAGAGGAAATTGCTTTTGATATTTCTCATGTACTTAGAAGGCCTGTTACTTCCCTATTGGGCCTTACGTCTTTAATAAATGAAGATACAGAAATTACGACACAAAAGTTGCAGGAATATATAAACCATATTCAAATAGTGTCTGAAGAGTTAGATGTATTTACTCGAAAACTTAATGATACCTATCATTTAAAGAGAAAAAATAATACAAATTTTGATAAAGATTCAATTTAAGTTCTATCCCTTTTCATAATTTTATAATTAGTAATTACTACTGAAGTTAAATTTTTTTAATAAAAGAATGATTTAACACATGGTACTTTTTACCGTATTTTTAAAATTAGATAGAAATTTATTATCGCAAAATCATAGTTATTTAACGGTTTACATGACAATTGTCATTTTAAATTTAATTTCTTTTTTACCGCTAATAATTTAAAATAAGAAAACCTTTTCTTTCCAAAAGAAAGCTTATTTTTATAATAAATTTTTAGGAAAATGGGACGATTTCTTATCATCAACTTACTTATTCTCATAGTTCAATTGAGTGTAGTTAGGGTTGGTTTTAAGTATACGTCTAACTCTAATTTTAATAATGAAGATAGCTCAAGTCAAACTTGTTGCTTAACTCAAAATGAACAAAACAATTGCAATTTTTCAAAAAAAGAAAAATTACATCTATTATATCAAAAACCTGTTTTTAGCGACAAAAATTTCCGATTTCTTTACAGTTTAAAAGCTGAAAAGTTTATTGCCAAACAATCGGGTTTATCTCCTCCAATAACTTATCAAAAAATAGGTTAATCAACAACTAATTTTTAAATACTTTAAATCTTTAAAATATTAAAGACAGGTATTTCTATATTAAAACCTCAACCCTATTCACAAATTAATTAGCTAATAAGTAAAACGTTTATGGAACATAACTTAAATAATGCGTTAGTAATAATGTTAGTCGGTATGGTTACCGTTTTCATTATACTATCGCTGGTAGTGGTTATTGGTAATCTCATCATTAAAATTACTAATAAATACCCTGCTGAAACCAAAAAAATTTTAGATAACAAAACTTCAACACCTTCCAGTTTAGCGAGTAGCCAAACCATTGCAGCACTAGTAGCAGCAGTAGATATAACTACTCACGGAAAAGGTAAAATTACAAACATAACAAAAGTAACATCATGGCAAGAGAAATAAAATTTAGTTTAGTTTATAGAGATATGTGGCAATCTTCGGGAAAATACGTTCCTACCGTAGATCAGTTATTAAAAGTAGCTCCAGCAATTATCGATATGGGCTGTTTTTCTCGAGTTGAAACAAATGGTGGTGGTTTTGAACAAATTAATTTATTGTTTGGTGAAAACCCTAATGTAGCCAATAGAAAATGGACACAACCTTTTAACGATGCCGGAATTCAAACCCATATGCTAGAGCGTGCTTTAAATGGAATTAGAATGAGTCCTGTTCCTGCCGATATTCGTAAACTAATGTTTAAAGTAAAAAAGAAACAAGGAACCGATATCGCTCGTTCATTTTGCGGATTAAACGATCCTCGTAACTTAGAAGGTTCTATTAAATACGCTAAAGAAGGCGGAATGATTGCTCAGGCTGCTTTAAGCTTAACGTATTCTGAAGTTCATACTGTTGAATATTATACCAATTTAGCCAATACTTTAATCGAGTTAGGAGCAGATGAAATTTGTGTTAAAGATATGGCCGGAATTGGCCGCCCTGTTTATCTAGGAAAATTAGTAGCAAACATAAAAACACAACATCCTAATATTTTAGTTACCTACCATTCACATTCCGGTCCTGGCTTATCTATGGCTTCTATTTTAGAGGTAGCAAGAGCTGGTGCAGATTATATTGATGTGGCTATGGAACCTTTATCTTGGGGTACAGGGCATGCCGATTTATTAGCGGTGCATGCAATGCTTAAAGATGCAGGTTTTAAAGTTCCTGATATTAATATGAAAGCTTATATGAAGGTTAGAGAACTAACCCAAAGCTTTATAGACGATTTTCTAGGCTACTACATTAATCCTAGAAATAGAATGATGAATTCATTACTTATAGGTCCTGGTTTACCTGGAGGAATGATGGGAAGCTTAATGGCAGATTTAGAAAATAACTTAGCTAGTTTAAATAAATGGCTAACTAAAAGAAATAAACCAACATTAACTCAAGATGATCTTTTAATTAAGTTATTTGATGAAGTAAAATATATCTGGCCAAAATTAGGATATCCACCATTAGTAACACCATTTAGCCAATATGTAAAAAACTTGGCTTTAATGAATGTATTACAAATTGAAAAAGGTCGAGAAAGATGGTCTATGATTGCAGATAATATTTGGGATATGATTTTAGGAAAGTCCGGAAAATTACCTGGCGAATTAGCTCCTGAAATTATAAAATTAGCGGAAGAACAAGGTCGGGAATTTTACACAGGAAACCCTCAAGATCTATATCCTAACAATTTAGATACTTTCAAACAAGAGATGAAAGATAACAATTGGGATTTTGGTGAAGACGATGAGGAACTGCTTGAACTTGCCATGCATCCGGAACAATATAGAGCTTATAAATCCGGCAAAGCTAAAGCCGATTTTGAAGCAGATTTAGCTAAACGAAAAGCTGAAGTTGAAGCAACAGAAAACCCAGCACCAATAAAAACAGAAATTACTCAAAGTTTTGAACCTAAAAACTTGAATATCGAAGTTAATGGAGAAAAATTTGTAGTAAATGTATCGTATGGTGAGCAATCGGGAGAACCAACAACAGGTGTTACAGAAGAAAAAACAGTACCTCAAGCTACCAATACTTCAACACCCGCAAATGTAGAAGAAATTTTAGCACCCCTTGAAGGTAATTTTTATTTGACATTAAATGCTTCGGATGTTGCCGTAAAAGTTGGAGACGTTATTAAAGAAGGCGATGTTATTGGCTATATAGAGTCTATGAAAACTTACAATGCCATTTCTGCAGATAAATCCGGTAAAATTTTAGAAATCTGTCCAACTAATGGTGATGCTATAGAAGAAGATGACGTATTAATTAAAGTAGGCTAATATGCATGATATATTTTCTAGGCTGTTTGAAATGACAGCGTTAAGCGCTATAACTTACAAAACAATAATCATGTGGATTATTGCTTGTGTTCTACTTTATTTAGGTATAAAAAAGAAATTTGAACCGCTACTATTAGTCCCAATAGGTTTTGGTGTGCTATTGGCTAACTTCCCTGGATCTACAATGGGTATTGTAGATGCCAGTGAAGTAGCTTTAGATGGACACCGCTATAAAAACCTTTTTGAAATTGCTAGTGAATATGGCATCATGAATTTCCTATATTATTCACTAATCAAAACTGGTTTTTTACCTCCTATTATATTTATGGGAGTAGGTGCATTAACCGATTTTGGGCCAATGTTACGTAATTTACGTCTTGCCTTTTTTGGAGCAGCTGCCCAAATTGGAATATTTAGTGTACTTATTATTTCTGTACTATTAGGGTTCGATTTAAATGAAGCTGCTTCTTTAGGTATTATTGGAGGTGCTGATGGTCCAACGGCTATTTACACCACCATTAAATTAGCTCCTCATTTATTAGGTCCCATAGCTATTGCAGCTTATTCTTATATGGCACTGGTTCCCGTTATTGTACCAGCTGTGGCCAAATTATTTATGAAAGAAAAAGAATTCAAGATTAACATGAAAGAAATGGATAAAAAATATCCTTCCAAAAATGTTATTAAGAATCTTAAAACAGCTAAAATAATTTTCCCTATTGCTTTAGGAACTGTAATAGCTATTCTTGTACCCTCTTCTGTTCCACTTTTAGGAATGTTATTATTTGGTAATTTGGTTAAAGAAATTGGTACTAGCACCAAACGTTTAGCAGAAGCAGCTCAAGGCACTATCTTAAATACAGCAACTATATTTCTTGGCCTAGCCGTTGGAGCTACTATGACAGAGAATGTGTTTTTAACACCAAAAACTTTGGGTATTGTAGTAGGTGGTTTTATTGCTTTTGCAATATCTATTGCCGGAGGAATTTTAGCTGTAAAAGTTTACAATATGTTTTCTAAAAAGAAAATTAATCCACTAGTTGGTGCAACAGGATTAAGCGCTGTCCCTATGGCTTCTAGAGTAGCAAATGAGCTAGCTTTAAAATATGATCCAAAAAACCATATTTTACAATATTGTATGGCCAGTAACATATCAGGAGTTATAGGATCTGCTGTAGCGGCTGGTATATTAATATCCTTAGTTTAAAATTTTACGTATGAGTGATTTTTAGTGATAATAGTGTTTTTAATGTTGAAACCTCGGTTAGTAATACTAAACCGAGGTTTTTCTTTTATAACCGTAATGCTATCAATACTGAGCAATTAAAATTAATATAATACTATAGTCAGTTTACCTAATAAATACAAAAAAGCCTTTTAATCAAAATTAAAAGGCTTTTTTTGCTTGTAATAAAATAAGTTCGGTAAACTGTAATATAAATGATCATTTTAATTAAGAGTAATCATTAAAACCTTTACCTAAAATACTAAGTATTATTTTAAAGTAACTTCTCTAGTTACATCATTGTAAGGTCCTTCAATTAGGTTTCCTTCACTATCAACTAATTGTAAGTGTACAGTAACTTTTCCTTTTGGAAGTCCTTTTACAATATAAGGTTGCCAATCTGTAATTTCAAATTCTTCACCATTAATTGTTGCTTTAACTTTGTTTCCGTTTTCTGAAAGATCTGTATTTAATAAAAAGAAATCTAATAATAAATTCTTAGTATCGTCTCCAGAATACTCTCCTTTCGGACGGCTATAAATTAAAGTTGGTTTTGTTAAATCTACTTTATCGTCTGATTTCACATCACCTACTTGGAAATTTTTAGCTACAAAAGAGTTTTCATTTTTAACTGCTTCATGGTAAGATCTACTTAAAAATGCTACCACAGTATGATTCCCTTCTGAAAAATCTTTTTCAAAATCAGGAGTATAATGTGCTGAATATGGATTATCATCTACAATAAAGTGAATATGTTGCCCTTTCCCAGAACTTGCTAATTTATCGTTTATAGGACTATCCGTCTGTTGTCCTAATTCATAATTTTCAACATCAAACTTAAAGTTTACTTTCTCACCTACTTTTTCTGTTTTAGGCTCAACCAATTTAAGTGAAGCATCCGCATAAGCAGGAGAGTTTTCTAGCTTCTCTAATGTAATTTTTGAAGCTGTTGCTGTTGAATCTTGAGTTTCTGTCGCTGTTTCATTCTTCTCATCACTTTTCCCGTTTTTACAAGAAGTAAAAGCAACTAAAGAACAAGCTATTATTGTCGATTTTAAAACTATTCCTTTCATATTCATAATTATTTAGTATTCTATTTTTTGATTAATTATTGAGTCTATTTCAAAATTAAAAATCGATAAATCTATATTACTATTTTTAATAAGATAATTTTTAGATCTATTAATTATTATACCCCCAAAGGTATTTAAAATAAGACGCTCCAAAAAACTGGTTTTGTGAAATAAGTGTTATTTTTTGTTGAAAATTTGTAGCTAATTTATGATTTGCATTCTTAAAACACTCTAACTAAAAGCCGTTAAGCTTCTTTAATTGAATATATTACCACCTTTATTGAAAACTATTCGTGTTTTCCAGTATTGAACTTTGGTAATAATGGAATTCATACTTATTTATAATATTCGATTTCAAAAAATCGAATTCAATTGCAGCATCACTAATAAGCATATATGAAATTGGCGCAAGAGTAGTATTGAAATTCTGATTTTCAGTACAAATACAATGAGTTAGATATAAAAGTATTGATTGTAGCTAAAGAAAGTCCTCTATATTGAATCCACAATTCGTTTTTATATTGAAACAATCGAAAATGATTATTTTTTAATAAGTTTTTTGATTGCATTTATAATGAATAACACTACAGCGCCAACTACTATGCCCACTACAAATTCTACCAGCATAGGTGGTAAGTTTTCAAATAATTCGTGTAAATAATGAATATTATGGACAAAAATACCTCCTGAAACCAAAAATAAAGCAATAGTTCCTATCACTGAAAGTGCTTTTATTACCTTAGGTAAAGCTCTTACTAATAACTTACCTACTTTATCTGAAAAACTATCTTCTTCTTCATTTAAATTGATAAGTTTAGCTCCAAAATCGTCCATTCTTACTATAAGAGCCACTATACCGTACACACCTATTGTAGCTAATACTGCAATTATAGTAACGATAATTATTTTTGTTAAAAGCTCTATATCTCCTACACTACTTAAGGCTACAATAACAATCTCTACAGAAAGTATAAAATCGGTTAAAATTGCTGATTTTATTTTTGATTTTTCTCTTTCTTTTACTTCTTCTTCAGATAATCCTTTAAGATTTATCTTTTCTTTATGATGGGCATGGGGTAATATAAATTCATATACTTTTTCTGCTCCTTCGTAAGCTAAATAAAGTCCTCCACATAATAGTATTATAATTATTGCCTTAGGAAGAAATGCACTTAATAAAAATGCAATAGGTAATATAATTAACTTGTTTAACAAAGATCCTTTGGTAATAGCCCAAAGTACTGGCAATTCTCTAGAAGACATAAAACCAGATGCTTTTTCTGCATTTACGGCAAGATCGTCTCCTAACAATCCTGCTGTTTTTTTTCCAGCTACTTTTCCCATTACAGCAACATCGTCCATCAACGCTGCAATATCATCTAATAAGGCAAAAAATCCAGAGGCCATTTAAGTAAAATCAAAAATTTCAACCAATATAAGTTGAAAATGCTAAACAAGTGAAGTTTTTAATTTAGTATTAAGATTTAAACTTCTAAGCTAATATTTTTATAAATAAAAAATCACATATTTATAAATGATTAAAAATTTACTTTCTAATAAATTACATCTTTATTGCACCTTTACTTTAAATAATATAATAAATTCCCTTTCCCATGAAACCTCTTTTTGTTATAAGATAGTATTCTCCTAGAAATTCCAAAAAGTTATCGGTATTGTTAATTCCTATCATTTCCTTTTATGAACAACAAAGCTCTTATTACAGAAAAATTGATTTGGTATATACATAACATATTGAAATTTAGAATTTCGGATTAAAGATAAGGCCTAATTATTGAGTTGAAAAACAAAGTACAACTTTCACTCATAGAAATATCCTTATGTTTAATAAAAACAATTGGAATTTCTGAAAATCTTTTAAAAAGGCTCTGGATACTTAAATTGTGGTAAACATAATTTATCAAAACTGAAGTGATTCCTGCTTTCAATTTAAAGTCCACCACATTATATTTCTCAGAAAAATAATCCAGAATTTAGGAACCCCTAATGCTATTAGCTTCACATTTCAAAGCAGTCTAAAAAATTTGAAAGTGAAGTGGTTATATTTTTAGCTATTTTCAAAAATTCATTCCGAAGTAGATATTCCTATTATATATGCTGGAGGACTAAATAAGACCGAACACATTTTGAAAGCTTATAAGATGGAGCTCAAGGCTTTCAAGTTGAGAGTATTTTGAAAGTAAACTTTCTAAAAAACACATTCAAATCAACAAAAGAAGAAACTTACGAAGGAACTTTCTTTAACTCGACTCAACATGAAATAAAAAAACTACTTTTCGGAATTGGAAAATCAATAATTACTGAAAATGAAATAGAGATTTCTGATTATCATTTCGAACCTTCAATTGTTTATTCTAATAAGATTATCAAAGCAAACGAAATTGATTTTGTGAATATGTGATTTGTAAACTACATATTACTAACGATATAATTTTTGTATCAACATAAAATTGATCAAATATAGCTGGAATTTGGATTGGATTTTGAAAACTTTTAGATACCGAATTCACTCAAAAAAATGAGCAACGAGTTTTAGAAAAACTTATAGAAAACAGTATTGAAAAAACAAGAAGTTGACCAAATAAGAAATGAAGTTGGAAAACAGATGTATAAATATAATTTTGACACAATGTTATGAGATTGTTGCAATTTGGGATTGATAGATGTTCTTTCAGCAATGAGAGAAGAATACGACAAAAATGAATTTGGAAACTTTTATAAAAGAGTAATATAAATTCACAAACGAGATAAAAATGCTTTGCACAACAATTTATAACCGCAAATACGTCGGGTTCTACTACACCCGAATCCACGCGGAATTGCTGACACTCGTGTCAAACCGAAAATAAACGCTAACTTTATCCTTAACTAACGGTTATAAAAAACGTTAGGCACATTAAAATATATATTGATGAATAAAAAAATTGGATTAAAAGATGCTATCTCTATTGGGATTGGAGGAATGGTTGGAGGCGGAATATTTGCCGTGCTTGGACTTGCGGTTTCATTGGCAAAAGGTGGAACCCCAGTTGCATTTTGCTTTGCAGGTTTAATTGCTCTACTAACTGCATATTCTTACGCAAAACTTTCAAAAAAATATCCAAAGGATGGTGGCACCGTAGAATTTGTAAATAGCCAATTTGGAAACAGTATATTTTCAGGCGGCGTCAACAACCTTCTTTGGGTAAGCTATATTGTAATGCTTGCTCTTTACGCCTCTGCTTTTGGTTCTTATGGTTCTGAATTATTTTCACTCACGGAGTCTAAAAATCTGGATATCCATATTTATCAGTCAAGTATTCTCATTTTTGCCTTACTTATAAATTATCTAAGTGTAAAGCTCGTCAGTGAAATAGAATCTGTTGCAGTGATTGTCAAACTAATGATTTTAATTGCATTTATAGGCGTGGGATTTTATGGCCTTTCAACCAACCCTGAAAACTTAAGCCAACTATATCCCGAAAATTGGGAAAACCCTTTGAATTTGCTTTCTGGAGGAATGGTGATTTTTGTGGCATATGAGGGATTTGAGTTAATTGCAAATTCAATTTCAGACCTGAAAGACAGAGAAAAAAATACAGAAAAGGCATATTTCGGTGCTGTTGGTTTTGTTATCGTTCTCTATATTTTAATTGCCATCGTCACTGTGGGAGCTTTACCTTTTAAACAAATTGCAAATGCGCAGGATTATGTTTTGGCCAAGGCTGCAGAACCTACTTTAGGACAAATCGGCTTTACAGTTATTACCATTACAGCCTTGATATCTACATTCTCTGCAATAAATGCCACTGTACTGGGAAGTGGTCGTGTGAATTATGATATTGCCGAGGACAACGAATTGCCAAAATACTTTACCCATAAATTTTGGGGTAAGCCAATTGGTTTTCTTATAACAGCAATATTGTCTGTAGCATTAGTAAACATCTTTAATTTACAGAGTATATCAACGGCAGGGAGTGCTGGATTTTTACTAATTTTTGCAATAGTTAATTACATCGGCTATAAGAAACACAAAAAATTAAACTCAAAAAAATGGATACACTTTCTAGCAGGTATTCTATGTTTGTTAGCATTTTTCACACTACTTATTCAACAATTTAGCAGCAATAGGGTGGGTGTGTTGGTTTCTGTTGGAATAATTCTTTCCTGTTTTATAATTGAATTTATCTACAAAAAAACTGTGCCCATCAATAACGATGCGTAATGTATTAAAATGAAAGTTTTACGAAAAATAAACTTATGGATAAACTGAAAGTGAAGAGCCTTAAAACTCTGACCTACACATTGCCGAAACCATTACTTATACTTGCTTCAAAACTCACTAGAACCGTTGATAATGAGAAGACTTAACAAATGATAAAACTCAAAATTGATAAAAAAGAAGAAAAAATAAAGAAAACTCAGAATCTTAAAAATGGACTTCTACTCTATCTCAATAATTAAAAGTTCTGAAACAAAAAATAATCAAAAACAGATTAATTGCATCAAAATTTATAATTGTTAAGAAAAGTAAAACTTGTCGCCAAATTAGCTAATAATGGTTATATAATTAATTACTATGAAATTTTCTAAAGAAAATTTCAGCTTTTTTGCTAAATTTAGTCTAACAACTGAAAATCCTAGCGGATTTTAAACGCAACATAATAATAATCGAAATAATTGCCTTCAATTGCTCCTGATAAAAATTACGCGAATATTAATTGGTAAAATATCGGCTAGAAACAATTCAAAATCGAAAAATTTCAATCACTTTTTTTAAATCAAAACTATAGAAAATCAGACAGTTCTAATTAGAGAAAGCTTATTCTACAATTCTCCTATTAAATAGATCTATGATTACCGTTAGGTAACTCTAACCTTGCTTGGTCTGAATATAATTAATATCACTTATCCTAACTTGATTAGCA
The DNA here is from genome assembly GCF_048269745.1 of Zunongwangia sp. Classification (NCBI taxonomy): domain Bacteria; kingdom Pseudomonadati; phylum Bacteroidota; class Flavobacteriia; order Flavobacteriales; family Flavobacteriaceae; genus Zunongwangia; species Zunongwangia sp. The sequence goes on from NZ_JBLXIB010000004.1 coordinate 30,668, forward strand.
CTCGCTATGTTAAAATATTGGTTCCACAAGTTTGCTTCTTTGGAGTATTTGTGGTTACTATCAGTGGTCGCTTTATACTTTTTCTTTCTTTTGAAATATAAATAATTTGCCTTCATTATACGGTCTACTCTTGGTTTTAAGACCTTCAACCTATAACTTTCAATTCAGCTTTATTCTTGAGGATTTATAACTCTATTAACCATCTTTAAATATATTAAAGAGAATTGAAACCAGATTTCAAAGTGATAATAACCGCTCATACTTACGGCTAACATAGTGCAAATCTTGTGAAAAAGATAAAAAATTGCTTTTTAAATATGTTACGTTAGACTCTTCAATTTGGGCACCCTTTAGTTCTTTTTTCAAACGGCCGATCTGTTTTTGTTAATCGATCATCTTGGATTACCGTAACCCGCCATAATCTTTTTATTCTTTGCGTCAGCTGTAATACACAGCAGGTAGAATATCAAGCCACCCATATAGTTTAGAAACACTACTTTTTATTTCGACGTTAATGTTTCGATTTGCTTCTAATAATTGCTAAATTAATAGCTTACAATAAGATTCCATCAATTTGTTATCCAAACTCATGTAGTTTTACTTACAGAACTATATGAAAGGAAATCAAAAAATTTCAGTAATCCGCTTAAAATTATATACCAGGTTAAATATCTAAATTTTGATGATTTTATTTCCTTCTCATATTTACTAAATCGATTGCTTTTTAAAAACTACATCAAATTTATATAAAATCAAATTAAATCATTTAAATGATTTAATTTGATTTTTAATTAACATAAATAAATATATTAAACAACATTATTAACATTTTTTTTGAAAAAACAAAAATTATAACTAACATTGTTATGTAGTACATAAATACATATTTAATATTTTATAATCAAAACACCATTTATGAGAAAACTTTTACAACTCAGAATGCTAAAACCAATATTGTTTGCAATACTGGTATTTTTAGGTACGGAGGTAAGTTGGGCCACTATCAACCTGAAGCTTTCTTCGAATTATGACCAGAAAACGATTTCGGGAGTGGTCTACGATGACAACTCTGGTGAAACTTTGCCGGGTGTGACCGTAAATATTAAAGGATCTAACACAGGAACTATCACTGATTTGGATGGATCTTTTCAAATTAAGTCTGAAACCGGATCTACATTGGTATTTAGCTTTGTTGGGTATATTAGTCAGGAAATTGTTATTCAAGACCAAACTTCCCTGTCCATTACTATGGAAACAGACATAGCATCTCTAGAGGAGGTGGCTATTATCGGTTATGGGAAGGTTAAACGTTCTAATCTTACTGGATCTGTATCTACCATAAGTAGTGAAACGTTAGAGCAAACCAATAAAATAGATGCTGCTTCCTCAATTCAGGGGCAAATTGCAGGAGTAACAGTGCAACGTACAGATAATAAGCCTGGTTCTGGTGGATTTAATATTCGAGTTAGAGGTTCTAACACCATTAATTCAGAAGCAGGTAATGGAGGCTACAGCCCGGGACAAAATCCGCTATTTGTAGTTGATGGAATATTTGTAGATGATATATCATTCCTAAACCCTGCAGATATTGAGCGTATGGATGTACTTAAAGATGCTGCATCTGCTGCTATCTACGGTTCAAGAGGAACAAATGGGGTTGTTATAATTCAAACCAAAAAAGGAAAGGAAGGCAAACTAAGCATTCGTTACAACAACTACGTTGGTTTTAAAGATATATATAATCTTCCTCCTGTTTTTAATGGTAAGAGCTATATCCCATTCCTAAGAGATGTCGTAGTTGGTAACCAATTTTCTTCAAATACTGATGGAAATTTTAACCAGTATTCCGCAGCAGCTGTTAATATTGAAGATTACTTGAGTGAAGAAGAACTTCAGAATATTGCGAACGGAGTAAGTACAGACTGGGTTGATTTAATTACACGAAAAGGTTTTCAACAAAACCACACAATTGATCTTAGTGGAGGTAACGAAAATACAGTTTACGCAGTTGGCCTAGGTTATACCGAAGATAATGGAACCACTTATGGTGAAGACTTTAAACGATATACTCTAAAAGGCAATATGCAAAGTGATATTACAGATTGGTTAACTTTTGGTTATGATAATTACATCACTTTAGCGACAACAAACGAAGGTAGCTTAGAAGCTTTTAGAAGTGCATACCGTTTGAAACCTATAGGTAGAGCATACGACGACAATGGGGATTTACTTTTCTTACCAACTCAAAAAGAGACTCAAGTAAGTAATCCTATTTTCGATACAAAAAACTGGACAAAAGAAAATAAATATATCAATTTTATTGGTAACATTTCACTGAGTGTAAAACCTATGGAAGGTCTTAGCTTTACTACAAAATTTGCGCCTAATGTAAAATATACTCGTCTAGGTGAGTACCGCGGCTTATACACCAAAAGTTCAATAGGAAACCAAAGTAGTACTCGTGCACAGGTTGATAACTTCTTAGACTACTCTTATACTTGGGATAATATCATTGACTACAATAAAGAAATCAATAAAGATAATAGCATTGCTGCTACCTTTATATATTCACAGTTCTCACAAGAAAATGAGTCTTATGGAGCTCAAGTTAGAAACTTCCCTACAGACACCTATTTATTCTACAACCTTAGTGGAGGTCTGGATAGAAGAAATATTGAAAGTAATTATACTAAAGAAACACTACAGTCTTATACCGCTCGTGTTAATTACAATTTGATGGATCGCTATATTTTGAACGTTACAGGTAGATATGATGGTGCTTCAATACTAGCAAAAGGAAACAAATGGGCCTTTTTCCCTTCAGCTTCATTAGCTTACCGAGTAATACGTGAAGACTTTATGAGTAAGCAAAATGTATTTTCTGATCTAAAGCTTAGATTAAGCTACGGTCAGACCGGTAACAATGGTGCAGGTGGAGGCCTTACGCCTTTAGGTAGCCTGGCACTATTAAATTCTTACGCTACCAACATTGGTGATGCCAGTGTAGCTACCTTAGCTGTTTCAAACCTTGCAAATAAGGATTTGACCTGGGAACGTACCTCGGAAGTTAACGTGGGTATTGACTTTGGATTCTTAAACAACCGCCTAACCGGTAGTATAGATATATATAATCGTAACATTAGAGATATAATTTTCTTCAAACCAGTACCTACTGTAACCGGTTTCGCTGGTGCATATGATAATGTTGGAGAATCTCAAAACCGCGGTATTGAAATAGGTCTTAATGCAAAAATTATTGACAATGAAGATTTTCAATGGAACACCAATATAAACTTCGCTAGAAACCGCAACGAAATTACCAACTTATATGGTAATAGTGAAGAAATGATTTTCGGTGCGCAGGGAGGTACTTTTATCCACCGTGTGGGAGAACCAATAGGATCTCTTTATGGATATAAGGCTGATGGAGTTTGGCAATTAGATGAAGCTGCCGAAGCAGCTGAGTTTGGTCAAAAACCAGGACAAGTTCGTGTTGTGGACATAAATGGTGACGGACAAATTACCGAACAGGGAGATCGTACAGTACTTGGTAATCCATTACCAAAATGGACTGGTGGTTTTACCAGTACTATGAATTACAAAAATTTTGATTTCTCATTCTTTGTTTATACCAACCAGGGAATGACCATCTTAAGTAACTTCCACCAAGCACGAGCTTTCTCTTATGATGGTGACCCTGCTCGTTTATGGAATGGTTATGACACCAACTACTGGACTCCTGAAAATCCTACAAATAATTGGTTTCAGCCTGGTAATGGCGGTCCTTATCAACAAGCCATGAAATTTATGGATGTATCATTCGTAAAAGTTGGTTTTATGACTTTAGGATATTCTTTACCAACTACAACAACAGAAAATTTAGGTATTAAAAAGCTTCGTCTTTACACTACAGTTCAAAATCCATTCACTTTTTCAGATTATGATGGATGGGATCCAGAGAACGCTGGCAGAAACACCTATGGTGCAGCGTTTATGTCTCGTACGTTTATGGCAGGTTTAAACTTTAGTTTCTAAAAAAAATAAATAGCATTATGAAAAAATCAATTTATACCTCATCTCTCGCTCTATTGCTTATCGGTACGCTAGTAACCGGATGCGAAGATCTTCTAGAGGAAACAAACAGAACAAAAATCACTATCCCAAATTCACGTGAAAACCCTGAAACTTTCGACCGACTTCTAAATTATACCTATGAAATATCGCGTAACAATACTACTCGCTACGCACCAGATATGCTTTATGTACTAGAGGATCTAGGTACAGATATCGTAACACGTTCCTCACCGCTTAACGGTACAGATGCGATTAACGACTATGTAGATATGAATGCATCAAACTACGTGATGTGGAAATACTGGGAAAACCAATATAAAATCATTTCAGCAGCAAATAACCTAATTTATAACGCTGATTTAATTGAAGGTGTTGAAGAAAATGTAAGAACCAAAGGAGTTGGAGAGGCGAAATTTTTCAGAGCTTGGTCGTATTTTAAACTGGTTGAAAATTATGGAGGTGTACCCATTGTTACAGAACCAATAACCACTGCCCAATCTGATTTTACCCGTGTTGAGGAGCAGGAAGTTTATGCACTTATAGTAAACGACCTTAACGATGCAATTAATGCCGTAGATGAAAACCCGGCTGACTATGGTCGTGTATCTAAAGATGCTGCTCGTCATTTATTATCGAAAGTGTTATTAACCCGAGGATATAAATCATTTGCTGCGGCAGATGATTATGATAGTGCAATTTCTTTGGCAGAAACCGTAATCGCAAATCATCCGCTAGAGCCAACTTTTGCTGATGTTATAGATATTGAAAATCAACGAAATGATGAAGTAATATTTTCTTATCTTTTTGGTAGTGACCCTTTAACTGCTGGCTGGGGTAACACCAAACATTTACTTTATAAATTTGAGTATTTCAATTATTCAGGTCTAGAACGTGGTACTTTGTATCAAAATGGTATAGGTAGAATGCCTACCCCGTATTTCTTTAATATGTTTGATGAGGAAGATACTCGTAATGAAGAAACTTTGAGATATGTGCTATATGCCGATGTAGCTGAAGACGGACTTGAAGTGGGAGATACTGCAATTTACTTTCCTAAAACCGCTTGGAGCCAAGAACGTATTGACAGTAAACCTTATACCGTAATAAACCCAGATGAATATCTTGTAAACGATGGTGTAACTAACATTCATTTCCCAATGTTCAAGAAATTTGATGATCCAGGAGCGCCATTTGTTTATGCTAACGAGAAAGCTTTAGGAGATCGTGATATGGTCATGATGCGAGGTGCTGAAGCATATCTTATTGCAGCTGAAGCAGCTTTCCAAAAAAATGATTTGGCTGCAGCAGCTAATTATCTTAATACTGTTCGTTCACGTGCGGGTATAACCACACCGCTTACGGCTGCAGATATAGATATCGCAATAATTTTAGAAGAACGTGCTCGCGAACTTATAGGAGAGGTAAATCGCTGGATGGATTTAAAACGTACAGGAACTTTAATATCACGAGTTTTAGAATACAATCCTCACGCAGCGCTTAACAATGCAATTAGTGAGAAAAATCTACTAAGACCTATACCACAGCCTGAGATTGATGCTTCAGGTAACTCGATAAGTCAAAATCCGGGTTACTAAAAATAGAAAAACCGTCAATCCAGGATTAGTCTTAAGGATTGACGGTTTTTTATAAACTATAATTTTATTAACTCAGTTTGCTAAAATGTGGAGTAAGGTGATTGCGCATGTTTTCTCTAAATTCGTAAGCGGTTCCATTCCGTAAAGTTTCTACCAAATCTTTATGTGAAATCGTCCCCCTTACAGGTCTAGCAGAAGATCTAGATTCCTGCTGCATCATATAATGAAAAACAGGCAAAAGCATAGATTGAAAACGATTCAATGTACCATTACCAGACATTTTATAAAGATATGAATGAAACTCAATTTCGTAAGCAAGACGAGTTTTAATATCAGTTTTGCAAAGGGGATCATTTGCCTCACGATCCACGATTTCATTCAAATTATCAATATCTGAATTATTTTTTCTAATGAACAGCAATTCACTCATACCTACTTCTAGAACCAGGCGCAACTCAAAAATGTGCTGCATGGCTTCCTCTCCTAAAAGCTCAGGATCCATAATGCGCTCAATTCCGCTTAATATATCGGGTTCTGCGATAAACATTCCCTTGCGTTTTTTAGACTCAACAACACCAAACATACGTAGACGGCTAAGTGACTCACGCACAATGTTACGGCTTACACCCAAATTTTCAGCTAATTCAATCTCTCCGGGCAAAGAGTCTCCGGATTTAAAGCGATTTTCCTTTAAAAATTCAAGAATACGCTGCTCGACCTGCTCAACCAGCGAAACTGATTTAATGGGCTTGATTTTAGAAGACATAGTGATATGACGATTAATTTAAAATTTCTGGTAAAACAATTAAAACTTAAGACATTTAAAAAAGTATTTTAAATATATTTTAAATATATTGCTTTTTACAATATGTCCTACATATAAAATTAATGAATATAGCGAATATAAAGGATTTTGGAGCACAAAACGATGATGCTACAAATAATGCGATTTTAATTCAAAAAGCAATAGATCATTGCGCAAATCTTGGTGGGGGCAAGGTAGTGATTCCCGCAGGTAAACCATATTTATCAGGCCCCTTTTCCCTGAAATCAAATATAGAATTACACTTAGAGCAAGGTGCTGTACTTAAAGCATTTCCTGATGAAAGTATTTATACCAAAAGTGCTTTTAGACAAAACCCAGGAGAAGGCACTGTTTGGATTGAAGGTGAAAATTTGAATCAAATTTCAATTACAGGTGGCGGTACGTTAGACGGTAATGGTATTTTTTTCATGGGGGAGGAACTGCATGACTCTTATGAACTTAAACCTTTTGATGTTATAGATCCAAGGCCTCACATGCTTACATTGGTATCATGTAAGAATATAAAAATTTATGGTGTAACTGTAAGCAATGCTGCTTATTGGGCTCTTCATTTTATAGGTTGTTACGACGTTTCGATCGAGAACATATCACTTTATAATAACCTTAAAATACGTAATAGTGATGGTATTGATCTTGATCATTGCCAAAATGTACGCATCAGCAATTGTCATATCGAATCTGGCGATGATTGTATCTGTCTAAAAAACAGAAGAGAATATGAAGAATTAGGACCTTGCCGAAATATTGTCATTTCCAACTGTACGCTAATCAGTACTTCTTGTGCAATTAAAATAGGCTCAGAAAACATGGATTCTATTAACCAAGTAACTTTCAATAATTGTATGATAACAGGGAGTTGCCGTGGGATAGGTATACAAAACCGTGATGAAGGAACGGTTTCAGATATTATATTTTCAAATATTATGGTTGAATGTAAACAATTTTCTGAGGTCTGGTGGGGAATGGCAGAACCTATCTACATTACAGCTTATCCTCGTGCTTCCCATGATCATAAAGATGCGGGATGGAGGCTAAAACCAGGAGTTTCAGAAGCGAGTATAGGAAAGGTTTCTAATATCACTTTTGCTAATATTCACTGCAAAAGTGAAAACGGAATTTTTCTTGGAGCTGCATCACCAGATTTATTGGATAACATTAAGTTTAATGATATTGATATTGAAATCTCTAAAACTACAGAATATGTGGGTGGTTATTATGATTGCAGGCCATGCAAAGATGACGATTTTATAGGCCAACAAACTGCAGGGTTTTATATGGTTAACGCTAGTAATGTAAATATTACAAACGCTACTGTAAACTGGGGCGACCAGAAACCTGAATACTACGGCAACGCACTTTATGCAGAAAATATTTCTCCGCTGGTCCTAAATAATTTCAAAGGTGATCCCGCATTTGAACATTTAGAAAGCATAGTTGAAAAAGGAATAACACAACTCGAAAAAATTACGAACTAATTATGATTTTTGGCTTGTCATATCTGGATATATTGGTATTGGTGCTGTATTTTGGCGGAATTATCTATATCGGTGTACGGTCTAGCCTCAAGATCAAAAAAGAGGAAGATTATTTTCTGGGAGGAAGAAAGTTTGGAAAATTATTTTCAACTTTTGCTAGTTTTGGACAAGCAACCTCTGCAGATGGTCCAGCCGGTGTAGCCACTACAACATTTAAAAATGGAGCTAGTGGCATCTGGAGTTCACTTTTGATGCTTTTTGCTACTCCCCTATTCTGGATTACGGCACCTTGGTTAAGACGACTACGTATTACCACCATGGGCGATTTTTATGAGCAACGTTACGCTTCTCGAAAAATGGCCGCTACCTACGCCTTAGTAGGAACCATTGGTATGATGGGGCTGCTTTCTGTCGGTTACAAAGCTGTAACAACAACCGCACTGGCAATGACGGGGAAGCCCGATAGCGAACTAACTAAAACTGAAAAAATTGAAAAAGAAAAGGCAGATCGTCTTTTCGAATTGTCTAACGAAAACTTCACCTACCTTTCTCAAGCGGAGAAAGCAGAATTAACAGAATTAAGACAGGAGAACCCTAGAGCATTGTTCAGTTATTTTTCTGAAGATGCACTTATATGGACGATCTGTTTTATCGTTATGTTTTATACGGCTTTAGGTGGTCTTGAAGCTGCCTTTTATACTGATTTACTGCAGGGAATTTTTATCATTTTACTCTCTATAATTCTTATACCGTATGCATGGTCAGCAATAAATGCTCAATTTGGCGGTAGTGGAATGATGCAGGCACTTTCAAACCTTCACGAGCAGCTTCCCGAGAGCACTTTTGAAATTTTTGGGTCGCCTGCAACTTTAGATTTCACCTGGTATTTTATAATAATGGCAGCGTTAGTCTCTGGAATGACGGTAGTCGCACAGCCTAATCAACTGGTTACCGCAGGTGCCGCAAAAAGTGAAGATGCAGCACGTACCGGATTTGTAACCGGTACTTTTATGAAACGTATTGTGACTATTTTATGGGGAATGGTTGGGCTTTGCGCAATTTTACTTTATGGTGGTAAAATCATGAATTCCGATTTTGTATGGGGTCATGCTACCACCCAGCTACTCGCTCCCCTAGGAATCGGCCTAGTGGGTCTTATGCTAGCAAGTTTAATGGCTGCTCTCATGTCTACCGCAGATTGTCTAATGATTACGGTTTCGGGTCTTATCGTAAATAACTTTTATAAATATTTTTTTCCAAATCATTCTGCTAGGCATTACATCTGGGCCGGTCGTATTTCAGGAGCTATATTTTTAATTGGCGCTGCAATAATTACTACCCAGTTCGATACTATTTTACAAATATTAAAGTTCATATGGGAATTTTTTGTAGTATTCGTAGCTGCTTTTTGGTTAGGTTTAAAATGGCGACGATCCAACCAAATTTCAGCTTGGTGTTCTATCTTATTCACCTTTACGTTATTCTATTTAATCCCTACGATATTACCTATTATTTTCCCGGCATTACGTACCGATCCAAATCTTACTAAACAAACAGAGTCACGTATAGTAACCCGCACCTACGAAGTAAAAGAAGTCGATCTCGAAAATCGCAAAAATGATATAGCGCAATGGGAAAAACTTCCGATAAGGGAAAAAGAAAACATAAATAAACCAGAAGAGCTTAAAGTCGGAGGTCTTAATGATGTTAGTTACGCGATGCCGCGTCAGGCTATCTTTTGGTCAAAAGGTGTAACAGTTACAGATGAAAATAAAAAATATGGCCGTGGTTATATTTATCTAGAATTATACCTACTAGATCGTTTGGGTTGGGATTTATCAAAAAACCCATATGCATTGAACGAAACCATAAGACTAGGTATACGCCTGTTGTTTCCGTTTTTGTTGCTGATAATTATTGCTTTAATCACAAAACCCGATCAACAGGACCATTTAACCAAGTTCTATCGCAAAATGCGAACGCGTGCAATAGATAATAGTTTGCTTAAAAATCAACCTGTTACTGAGACATTATTGTTTCCAAACAGCAATTGGGAAATATATACCTGGAATAAAAAAGATCGTACAGGCTTTCTTCTCGCATGTTTTATTGTTTTACTCATTATTGGATTACTATACCTGATGGTTTCCCTAGGGTCTTAAAATTTTAAATCTATGAAAAATATCAAATCAAAATCACAACCTTTAGACAGTCTTGATGAATGGGAAGATGATGTGGTACGTCGCTATCCTGAAGAAGCTCATAAAGCTAAAGAAGAATTTCGTAATTACGAAGCACCAGCACGCGATACAGTAAAAGAATTTTATCGTATTAATCATATCAACCAGACCTATGACTTTGTTCTCGAAAAGAAGAATGATTTCCTTAAGTTTAATCGTCGTGAAATGTCGCTTTGGGATGCTGTAGATTTTCTAAATACACTTGTTGATGATTCTGATCCGGATATCGATTTAGATCAAACTCAACATTTATTGCAAACTTCAGAAGCTATTCGTGCAGATGGACATCCAGATTGGTTTGTACTCACAGGTTTCCTACATGATTTAGGTAAAGTGCTATGTCTTTTTGGTGAACCGCAATGGGCTGTTGTGGGTGACACTTTTCCAGTAGGTTGTGCTTATTCCGACAAGATTGTATATTCAGAGTTTTTTAAACTAAACCCTGATTATAATGATGAAAGTTTTAATTCCAAATATGGTGTTTATAGTCCAAATTGTGGATTGGACAACGTACATATGTCTTGGGGTCACGACGAGTATCTATATCATATTATGAAGGACTATCTTCCTGAAGAAGCTTTATATATGATTCGTTATCATTCTTTTTATTCTCAACATCGCGAAGGTGCCTACGATCATCTAATGACCACTCATGATCATAAATTGTTCAAATGGGTAGAGAAGTTTAACCCTTATGATCTTTATTCTAAAGCTCCTACGCCACCAAACGTTAAAGAACTTAGACCATATTATGAGGATTTGGCTGCTAAATTTTTACCGGACACCCTTAAATTTTAAAATACATTGATAAGAACTATTATGACTCCCAAACCTAAACTCTCATCACCATTAAAGATTGCTTTGTGTGTGCTAATCATTTCGGGACTTTTATCCTGTAAAAAAGATGTAGAGAAAGAACCTGTGGTAAATAAACCTTACCAAAGTCTTTTAAATAGGATTGTACCTGAATATTCGGAGGACTTTATTATTGACTCTTTACCAGGAGAAGGCGATCAAGCTTTTGAAATTGCAACTCAAGATGGCAAAATAAGTTTAAGAGGGAATAATGGAGTGGCAATAGCCTCAGCATTGTACTATTACATAAAAGAATTTGCGCATGGTCAGATTACATGGAATGGGAATAACCTTAACTTTCCAGAATCGTTGCCCTTGCCAGAAAAAACTATACGTAAAGAATCACCTTACGAATACCGCTATTACCTTAATTATTGCACTTTCAACTATTCAATGAGCTGGTGGGATTGGGAACGCTGGGAAAAAGAAATTGACTGGATGGCGCTTCATGGTATTAATATGCCTCTAGCCATTACTGGAGAAGAATACATTTGGGATGAGGTATATAAATCTTACGGATTCACCGATGAAGATCTCGAAGACTTTTTCAGCGGTCCTTCATATTTCTCTTGGTTTTGGATGGGAAATCTGGATGGTTGGGGTGGCCCACTTCCACAAAGTTGGAAGGAAAGCCATCGCGATCTGCAAAAGAAAATTTTAAAGCGTTCTCGTGAATTGGGTATGAAACCGGTGCTTCCCGCTTTTACAGGACATGTGCCTGCTTCCTTTAAAAAGTTCTTCCCCGATGCTAATCTCAAAAAAACTAATTGGGGTAACGATTTTGGAGATACGTACATTCTTGATGCAGAAGACCCGCTTTTTGCTGAAATAGGAAAACGCTTTTTGGAAAAACAGGAGGAAATTTTTGGCACAGATCATTTCTATACAGCAGATACCTTTAATGAGAATGAGCCACCTTCAGACGATCCTAAATATTTGGGAGAGTTAAGTAAAAAGATTTTTGAAGGAATGAAATCTGCAGATCCCGATGCAACATGGGTAATGCAAGGTTGGTTATTTTACAGTCATAAAGATTTTTGGAAGACACCGCAAATTAAAGGTTTGCTAAGTACAGTTCCTGATGATCGCATGATCATTTTAGACCTAGCTACCGAAATCGAGCCCGTTTGGAAGCAAACCGAAGCTTTCTACGGCAAACAATGGATCTGGAATATGCTGCACAATTTTGGTGGAAACATCAGTATGTTTGGCCGTATCGAGACCGTTGCCGAACAACCGGCACTGGCATTAAATGACAGTACTTCGGGGAATTTGAAAGGTATTGGCCTTACGATGGAAGCCATAGAACAAAACCCGGTGCTTTACGAGTTAATGACCGACAATACATGGCGAGACACTCCTATAAAACTTAAGCCTTGGTTAAAAAAATACACTAGAAACCGTTATGGAACTGTAAATGACAGCTTATTAAAAGCCTGGGATATTTTAGTTGAAACGGCTTACAATGGTACAACTATACGTGATGGTGCCGAGTCAATTATCGCTGCACGTCCAACTTTTGAGGGTTATCGTCGGTGGGCACGTACCAAAATGAATTACGATCCACTTGACCTGTTGCCTGCTTGGGATTTGTTTATTGACGCAAGTGATGACTTTAAAGATTCCGACGGTTTTGAATACGATTTGGTGGACCTTACTCGCCAAGTGCTTGCTAACTATGCGCTACCCGTACAACAGCAAATGGCCATTGCTTATCGTAACAACGATAAGAAAGCCTTTAAGAAACACAGCGAAGATTTGCTAACGCTTATCAGTGATATGGATAGATTACTTGCAACACGAAAAGACTTCCTACTAGGTCCGTGGATAGCCGATGCACGAAGCTGGGGTACCACGCCTGAAGAAAAAGCACTTTACGAACAGAATGCTAGAGATCTTATTACTCTTTGGGGGGGACCAGATAATCCGCTGCACGAATATTCTTGTCGCCAATGGAGCGGTGTATTTAATGACTTTTACAAACCACGCTGGCAACAGTTTATTACCGCTATTGAAGCAAGCTGGGGTGATTTTGATCAGGAAGCTTTTGATGAAAAAATAAAACAGTGGGAATGGAAATGGGTTAACAAAGAGGAATCATATTCCATTAAACCTAGTGGCGATGCATATAAAATTGCAAAAGAACTTCACACAAAATACAGAAGCAAAATTGCACCAATTACTAAGATCATGCCGCCTATTGATTATAATTATTAATCCAAACTTATGACTGTAAAAACATCAGAACGCTTTTTATCACTCGACATATTCAGAGGGCTTACCATAGCGCTAATGATTCTAGTAAATACCCCTGGAACAGGCGCGGAAATGTATCCCTATTTAGTTCATGCGCAATGGTTCGGGTTTACCCTTGCAGATTTGGTTTTCCCATCATTTCTGTTTGCGACGGGTAATGCGATGAGTTTTTCAATGCGTAAATTTCAGGAGTCTTCAGGGGCAGATTTTTGGAAAAAAGTTTTAAAACGTACAGTCATTATTTTCCTTTTAGGGTTTTTGATGTATTGGTTTCCTTTTTTCAGAATAAATGATGGTCATTTAGAACTTTCTCCTTTTTCTGAAACCCGGGTTATGGGGGTTTTACAGCGTATCGCTTTGTGCTACTTTTTTGGTGCAGTCATCGTTCGGTATTTTTCAGTTAAAACCATTGTATTCATTTGTGCAGCAATTTTACTTGTCTATTGGGGAATTCTGTATGGTTTTGGAGAGCCAGGCCATGAACTTGAAATGGCTACCAATGCCGCGGCAAAATTTGACTTTGCCATTTTAGGTGAAGGTCACATCTATAAAAAAGATGCTATCCCATTTGATCCTGAAGGCATATTAAGTACGCTGCCAAGTATAGTCAATGTACTCGCTGGTTTTCTTGCTGGAGTATTTATTAGAAAAAAGGGAAAATCTTTTGAAACCATTGCTAAACTAATGATAGCAGGATTTCTACTCTTTGCATTGGCAGAGTGGTGGGCACTTATCTTTCCACTTTCCAAAAAATTATGGACAAGTCCATTTGCGCTTTTAACCATCGCCTTAAACCTTTCTATGCTTGCGATTTTAATCTTCGCAGTAGAATTAAAGAAATTAAAGTTTGGTAGTGAATTTTTCAACACATTTGGTAAAAATCCGTTGGTGATTTATCTATTTTCCGAATTGTTTTACATCAGTCTTCGATTAATTCCTGTGAATGACAACCAAGATGCTTTTGAATGGGTAAGTGAAGAAATATTTCAACGCATATTTCCAGGTTCGTTCGGTGCTCTAATCACTGCCATTGTTTTTATGCTATTATGCTGGGCATTGGGATATTGGATGGATAAGAAGAAAATCTATGTCAAAATATAACTATTGAAAAATAAATTAATGAAAATCTTTGCTCCTCTATACTTAATATTGTTTACCTTTTTTGCAAGCCAGGCGCAAGAAGCAAATGAATGGGAAAACCCACTGGTGTACGAACGTAATAAACTGGCGCCTCATACCGATTTTATTGCCTACGAGACCGAAACGAATGCTCGTGCCGATACATTTTCGGAGTCTCCTTATTATCAATCTTTAAATGGAACTTGGAAGTTTAATTTTGTTAAAAAACCTGAAGAACGACCTACGGATTTTTATCAATCGAGTTTTGATGATTCTAATTGGGATACTATTACAGTACCTTCTAATTGGGAACTCGAAGGTTTCGGCACGCCTATTTATACAAATATTGATTATCCTTTTCCTAAGAATCCACCTTTCGTGGACAACAGCTATAATCCTATAGGCACCTATCGCAGAACTTTCAAAATCCCGAAAAACTGGAATGATAAAGAAGTAATTCTAAACCTTTCATCTGTATCGGGATATGCAAGAGTTTTCGTAAATGGAAAGGAAGCTGGAATGACCAAAGTCGCTAAGTCCCCTTCTGAATTTGATATAACCCCTTTGCTCACCAAAGGAAACAATCAACTGGCTATTCAGGTATTTAGGTGGCACGATGGAAGTTATCTCGAAGATCAGGACTTTTGGAGGTTAAGCGGTCTGGAGCAGGACGTATTTCTATATGCGCTTCCGAAAACAAGTATATGGGATTTCTTTTTGAAGGCAGACCTTAAAAACAACTATAAAGACGGAGTATTTGATGCTTCAGTGGCATTAAAAAGTTTTGATAGCGAAACTCAATCAGGCTCTTTAAAACTTGAAATTATTCCTTTAAACGCATCTAAACCGGTTTATTCTGCAACCAAAAACTTTGAAAATACAGATTCTCCTCTAAACTTTCAGACCATAATTAAAAACGTAAATACCTGGAGCGCAGAAACGCCTAATTTGTATGATGTAGTTTTAACCTTAAAAAACAATAACGGTAAAACGTTAATGGTTACATCAGAACAGGTGGGCTTTAGATCTATTGAACTTAAAAACGCACAGTTACTTGTAAACGGTATGCCAGTTTTAATTAAAGGTGTAAATCTTCATATTCACGACGATGTTAAAGGTCACGTACCTTCTCGCGAGGTAATGATCAAAGATCTGAAGCTTATGAAACAAAACAACATCAATGCCGTGCGTACAAGCCATTATCCACAAAATCCTCTATGGTATAAACTCTGTGATCAATACGGTATGTATCTGGTAGATGAAGCCAATATAGAATCTCATGGTATGGGAGCTAATGTGCATGCAGTAAAAAACAAAGACCGTCATCCGGCTTATCAACCAGAATGGTTTCCTGCACAAATGGATCGAGTTCAGCGATTAGTGGAGCGCGATAAAAATCATCCTTCAGTGATTATCTGGTCTCTAGGTAATGAATGTGGTAATGGAATTTTCTTTCCGAAAGCATACGACTGGGTAAAAGAGCGCGATACCACAAGACTGGTTCAATTTGAACAGGCCAACGAAGAACGTAATACCGATATAGTTTGCCCAATGTATCCAACTATGGAGAATATACGGGAATATGCCACGGCTACCGATAAATATCGTCCCTATATTATGTGTGAATATGCGCATGCGATGGGTAACAGCACAGGTAATTTCAATGAATATTGGGACATTATAAGAAGCAGTGACCAGATGCAAGGTGGCTTTATTTGGGACTGGGTGGATCAAGGAATAAAAACACAGGACGATATGGGAACATATTGGGCATATGGTGGCGATTTGGGAGGACTTAATTTTCAAAATGATGAGAATTTTTGTGCTAATGGTCTTGTTTCTGCAAACCGAACTCCACATCCAGCTTTAGAAGAGGTTAAAAGGGTGTATCAAAACGTGCAGTTTGACTTTGATAAAGAAAGCAGAAAGCTCTCTGTATATAATGAATTTGATTTCACCAATCTTAAAGATTATCAATTTAAATGGCAGTTGCTACAGGATGGCGAAGTGATTAAAACCGAAAACTTTTCGCTATCTGTGACTCCGCACACTTCGGAAACTAAAAAACTTAAACTTCCTAAACTTGATTCTGATGCTGAGTACCTTTTAAATATTTACACAGTTACCAAAACAGCTACAGATCTTATTCCTGCGGATCACAAGATCGCAAAAGCCCAGTTTTCAATTACAGAGCCTATTTTTGCCAATACAAAAAACGATCAAAAATTAGATGTCAAAACCGAAGAAGATCAGCTTATTTTTAATTCAGGTTCTATAAAAGGAACTTTTGATCTGAAATCCGGCAAATTCACTTCGTATAGTAATGATTTAACTATGCTTGAAGAACTTCCTCAACCTTATTTTTGGCGTGCACCTACCGATAATGATTTTGGAAACAAAATGCCCGAAGAACTGAATATTTGGCGAAGTGCGCACAGTAATGTGACACTAGAAGATGTAAAAGTTGAAAAACAGACCGAAGCAGGTTTACCCATTCAGGTCACCTATCACCTAAATGATATTAACCTTCCTTATACACTTATATATTTGATACAAAATGATGGCAGCATTCGTGTTACTGCTAAGCTGGACACCAATGGTAAAGATGTGCCTGAACTTCCCCGCTTTGGGATGCGTATGCAGCTTCCTGCCGGTTTTGATAATTTAGAATATTACGGGCGCGGTCCCGAAGAAAATTACATGGACCGTAATTCCGCTGCTTTTATTGGAATATACAAAGCACAAGTAGACAATTTGAAAATGCCTTATATCCGCCCACAGGAATATGGTTACCATACGGATACACGCTGGTTAAAACTGACTGATACAAATGGAAACATTCTTTCTGTTAAGGGACTTCAACCGCTATCCTTCAGTGCCCTTCCAATCAAAACCGAAGCCCTGGATCCCGGTGAAACAAAAAAGAACCAGCATCCTACAAACCTGCGTTACCGAGATGAAACAACTTTACATATAGATTTGGCACAACGTGGTCTTGGCGGAGATACTAGTTGGAGCGCTTACCCACATTCTGAATATCGATTAACAGGAGATAGTTATTCCTATAGTTATATCCTTAAACTTATAGAACTTTAATCTGAAAAAGATAGTATCTAAATTAAAAAATCAATTAATGAAAAAAATGTTCTTCCGAATTTCTTCGTTATTACTTTTGATACTTGGGCTGATTTCCTGCAAAAGTGAAGAAAGCCTAAATGCTGAAATTATACAAACTGATTTGCCTACACTTTGGTACAATGCGCCAGCACGCGAATGGGTGGAAGCCTTACCATTAGGTAATGGTAAAATAGGCGCAATGGTATTTGGTCGTGTAAGTGACGAATTGATTCAGTTAAATGAAAGTTCCTTATACAGTGGTGGGCCTGTTCCAGAAAGCATAAATTCCGATGCAGCCACTTACTTAAAACCATTGCGCGAAGCAATTTTTGAAAAAGATTACGAACAAGCGACACTTTTAGCCAAAAAAATGCAAGGTTATTATACGCAGTCTTATATGCCTATGGGTGATCTACTGTTGCATCAAGAGCTTGAAAATGATTCTGTACAAGGCTACAAACGTGAATTAAATATAGAAAATGCTATTACTACCACTAATTTTGAAGCCAATGGTGTTAAATATAGTAGAGAATTTTTTACTTCTGCTCCCGATAATGTATTGGTAATGAAACTAACTGCTGAAGGAGCTAAAGAACTAAACCTAAATCTTTCTGCAGAAAGTCAGCTCCGTTCTGAAGTTTCGCTAACTGAAAATAAGGAATTGGTGGTAAGCGGTAAGGCCCCTGCAAATGTAAATCCGAATTACTACAATCCCGAAGGTGAAGCGCCTATAACTTATGATGATCCAGAAAAATGCGATGGAATGCGTTTTCAATATCGTATTAAAATACTTAAAAACAATGGAAATCTAACAACAGACAGCAAAAGCCTTATAATCTCTGAAGCATCAGAAGTAGTAATTTTACTCACAGCCGCAACTAGTTTTAACGGTTTTGATACATGCCCAGATAAAGATGGTTTAGATGAAGAGAAAATAGCAAGTGAGTATATGAAAACAGCTTCAAAAAAGACTTATGAGCAACTGAAATCAGATCACATTGCAGATTTTTCTCAATTTATGGAACGAGTTGCTCTCGATTTAGGGGAAACTTCAAAAGATAAAATAAACCAGCCTGTCGACAGTCGTTTAAAAGCTTATTCAGAAGGAGCTAAAGATCCCGAGTTGGAAGCATTATATTTTCAATACGGCAGATATTTACTTGTGTCCTCTTCTCGTCCAGATGGAATTGCGGCTAATTTACAAGGAATATGGAATAAAGAAATGCGTCCATCATGGAGTTCTAATTATACTACAAACATCAACGCTGAAATGAATTACTGGCCTGCAGAAACTACAAATCTTAGTGAAATGCACAAGCCATTTTTAGATTATATTCAAAATGCATCAATTACAGGAAGCCGCATAGCTAAAGAATTTTACGACGCAGACGGGTGGGTATTACATCATAATTCAGACATTTGGGCAACCGCAAACCCTGTAGGAAATCGCGGTGACGGTGATCCACTTTGGGCAAATTGGTATATGGGCGGTAACTGGCTAACCCTTCACCTTTGGGAGCATTATGCTTTTACAAAAGATACAGACTTTCTGGAGCAAGTCTATCCAGTAATGAAAGAAGCAGCTATATTTACACTTGACTGGTTAGTAGAACATAATGGGAAATTGACTACTGCTCCTTCCACTTCTCCTGAAAATCTATTTTTAGTAGATGGTAAAGGATATGCGGTTACTGAGGGATCTACAATGGATATGGCCATTATCCGTGAACTATTCAGCAATACAATAAAAGCTTCAGAAGTTCTTAATATCGATACCGAACTGAGACAGAAAATTAAGGATGCTCAAAAACGCTTAGTACCCTATCAAATAGGGGCAAAAGGGCAGTTGCAAGAATGGAACCTCGATTTTGAAGAGGAAGATCCGCACCATCGCCATGTCTCACATTTGTTTGGACTGCATCCAGGTACCTCAATCTCGCCGCTTAAAACTCCCGAGCTAGCCGAAGCCACAGAAAAGACTTTTGAACTGCGGGGTGATGAAAGTACCGGCTGGAGTAAAGCCTGGAAGATCAATTTTGCAGCCCGTTTGCTTGACGGCGATCACGCCTATAAAATGATTCGCGAATTGATGCATTATGTAGATCCGTATTCTAAAGAGCATAAGGGCGGTACCTACCCCAATTTGTTTGACGCGCATCCTCCATTTCAGATCGATGGAAATTTTGGTGCCACTGCAGGCATAGCCGAAATGCTTTTGCAAAGCCATTTGGGAGAATTACATTTGCTTCCTGCCTTGCCTCAAGCTTGGGATACTGGCTCGGTAACAGGTTTAAAAGCCAGGGACAACTTTGAGGTAGATCTGGTTTGGAACGATCAAAAACTGCAAACTGCAAACATACGTTCTCAGTCTGGTGAAATGCTGGTATTGCGTACCGCCCAGCCTGTCGAGGTGGAAGGACTTTCGGTTGAAAGTAAGAAAGAAGGAGCTTATTACCTTACCAAGTTTAAAACAAAAGCCGGAGAAACTTACAATATTTTAGCTCTAAATAATTAATCAAAAAAGAAAACTATCTTAAGTATTCCTTACACAAATCGAGATAGCCTTTATTTTTAGGCTAAAGTTCTATTGGTAGAATAGGAACATCTTCAATATATCTTTACCCCATCTCAATTATAATTCATTGTAGCATTAAGTTTCGATTAAAATAAAAATGAACTATAGAATGATATTCAAAACTTTCTATTTATAAAGACTAGCAGCCGACTCTAACTTTTTCTTGATATTTCTTCTAAGAATTCGAGGCGCCAAAACTTCTAAACTATTACCAAAGCCCAATAGTAATCGCTCCAGCTCAAAATTATGATGTACTATGATCATAAATGTAACACTGCCATTATTATGCTCTTCCAATATTTTTTGAGACTGGTGGAATGGTTTAGTTAGTACATAGGGCGCATTCAGCCTATCCACCTTAAAAATTACTTTTTGTGGTTTTGTGCGCTCTAAAACTGTAACACCAATTGTATTTTTATAATACTCATCAGCATCATAATGAATTGGAATATATTCAGTACTAAAATCATAGTCTATACCCAAAATACGATCTAGAGCAAAAGTAATCACCTTAGTAGTCTCTGTTTTTCTACCTATTAAAAACCAACGATTATTAAATTCTTTCAATAAGTGTGGATGAAATTCGATCTCTGCAGGATAATCTGCTCTAAACGACTGATACATCACTTTTAATACTACCTGCTTTAGAATCGCCTGATATAATTCGTCCAGCCATTGCAGTCCTTTTAAATCTGTATTTTTATCTAAGTGGATAATGGATGATTTATGATTTTTTGCAGTATAAATTTTATCTTCCAGTTTATTTAAAATCCCTTTAAATTCTGAAAACAATGAAAAATCCTGAAATTGCTTTAGCATGTTCATTGTTTCCAAAAGCACATTCATATCATTTTCAGTCAAAGGGATATCTGTAATTGTATAATTAGGGTCGCTATAGCAGTAATATTTTCTATCATAAACTTCAATAGGTGCATTATAGCCTAATTTATCACTACGCAGCATTTGGATATCCAGTTGCACCGTACGTTTACTAACATTAATATTTCTACCTTCAAATTCAAATAATGAATCACTACAGGCTTCCATAAGATCATCAAGCGTCCATTTTCGGTAATGATTTTGCAAACACCTATCGATAGTTTTATAGCGGATCAAAGCATTTTTGGTAACAGCCATTTTAGAAATTTTAATGAAAATTAATTCTTTTTCACAACTACGCAAAAAGATTGCGTAGTTGTACTAGCATATTTGTATTAAAGAAAAAGAAATACCTATAAAATGTATTTCTGCTGTAGTACTCCGTCACACGCTTGGAGGTGACGGAGCTTTAAAAATTAAATTATCATGGAAAAATCACAAAGAATTATTACAGGTCATGATCTAAAAGCCATGGGATATCCACCTGCAAAGTGGTACCGAAAAGCTTTAGAACATATCAATGATAACATACTTACAGAAGAAGAAATGAAAAATTACCTGGAACAATATAAACTTCCAGAGCAAAAATTTTTATTCGATCATCCTGTTTCATATAGTTTAAATATCTCAGCGGATAATGAACTTGAAGAAGATAATGTCAAAAAAGTAAAGGAAACTATGGATCAGGTAATGCGAACTCCTACAGTGATTGGAGGGGCTATTATGCCTGATGCCTGCCCTGCCGGACCTATTGGCACTATACCTGTTGGCGGTGTTGTAGCTACTAAAAATGCCATTCACCCCGGTATGCATAGCGCAGATATCTGTTGTTCTGTAATGCTAACAGATTTTGGTGCAATAGAGCCTAAGAAAGTAATGGATGCGGCCCATGAGTCCACACATTTTGGTCCCGGTGGAAGGCCTCGAGGTCAACAATTTCAACTACCTGATGATCTACTAGAAGCATTTAAAACTAATGAATTTCTATGGGATGATAAAAGCATTTCTATTGCAAGAGAACATCTGGGAACTCAGGGAGATGGTAACCACTTTTTATTTGTTGGTCAATCTGCTAAAACAGGGAATACCATGATGATTACTCATCATGGATCCAGAGGACCGGGAGCACGATTATATGCTAAAGGAATGACCACTGCAGAACGCTTTAGAAAGTTACTTTCACCTCAAACTCTAAAACAAAATGCCTGGATTCCTTATAACAGTGAAGAAGGTAGTGATTATTGGGAAGCGCTGCAGGTAATAAGAAAATGGACAAAATTAAATCATAAAATTATTCACGAAACTGTATCGGAAAAGATTGGAAAGAAAGTTCAAGATCGTTATTGGAATGAGCATAATTTTGTATTTAAGAACGGGGATACCTTTTATCATGCAAAAGGCGCTACACCATTAGATAAAAGCTTTATGCCTGATATTACAGGTCCAAGATTAATACCTTTGAATATGGCAGAGCCAGTTTTAATTGTTGAAGGCCCAACCACTGAAAATAATTTAGGCTTTGCTCCTCATGGTGCCGGTCGAAATATGAGTAGAACCCAACACAAAAGAAATCTTGAAGGCCTGAGTGCAGAAGAGATCTTTAAAAATGAAACTCAAGATCTCGATATTCGCTTTTATTCGAATGAGATTGATATTTCTGAATTGCCAAGTGCTTATAAACCAGCATCGGTTGTCAGAAATCAAATGACAGATTTTAATCTTGGGAATGTTTTGGATGAGGTGATTCCCTATGGCAGTATCATGGCAGGTGACTGGCAAAAGAACGCACCATGGCGAAAAAGGAAGAGAAGGTAAATAATTTTTAAATAACCAGTCTAAATAATATAGACTATTACTATTTATTGCTTTTCGCTACTAAATACTGATCTGCTCCTGTAGACCATAAAGTGCCATAAATTAGTAATGGTTGAAATAACAAACGAATAAAAGGTTTGGTATCTGTATCCAATCCAAATGCATCGATCCTATTCGTATACTGAGATATATTGCCAGGAAAAATAAGGCTAACATCAGTCCTGTACTTATTCTTTTTTCTTTCCATAAGATCATTAACATGCCCAAAGTGATCTCAACAATTCCTGAAGTAATCACGGTTATATCCATTAATGGTTGATTTGTTGGTAACCAACGCGGCACTTGTGCCTGAAATTCTTTTCTTTTAAAAGTAAGATGTGCTACTCCTGCAAATATCATAGCCGATCCCATCAATAACCTAACAACACTTCTTGTTCCGATCCTTATCATTTCTTTTTATATAAAAGATACTATAGAAAAAGAATAAGAGCAATTATTGAATAGACTTTATAAAATATTTGACATTATTATTTGTATAACTGAAATAAATTAAAGGCATCAAACTTGGGGCGTTGCCTTGCTTCTTTATTGTTCCAGAAATATTGAGATGCTCATAACGATTATCTGAGATTCCATTAAAAATCTAATAACCTGAATTATGTATTTCTATAAACACAAAATTCTATATCACAAACATTAAAAATAATATATTTAAAATAAAAAAGTCTAGCAAAATATGCTAGACCTTTATTTAAAAGTGACCCCGGCAGGATTCAAACCTGCAACCCTCAGAGCCGAAATCTGATGCGCTATTCAGTTGCGCCACGGGGCCATTTATTTTTTATTGTTAGCTTAAACGTTGTTTTACAATGGTTGAAATAGTTTTACCATCAGCTTTTCCGTTTAACTCTTTACTCGCCATTCCCATTACTTTACCCATATCTTTCATACTGCTCGCTCCGGTTTCTGCTATAATTGCATCTACCTTTGCCGCAACCTCTTCTTCACTTAATTGCTCAGGCAAAAAAGCTTCAATAATTTCAGCTTGCTTAATTTCAGGTTCAGCTAGGTCTTCTCTACCCTGCTCCTTATAAATTGCAGCACTATCTTTACGTTGCTTTACCAGTTTCTGTAGAATGTTTAACTCTTCTTCCTCCGATAAACCCTCTTTTGAATAACTTTCAGTATTTGCCAATAAAATGGCTCCTTTAACTGCTCGTAATGCTTCTAACTTTGCACTATCTTTTGCTTTCATGGCAGCTTTCATTTCTACCATCACTTTATCTTGCAAACTCATTTTTACAAATTTGAATGCGAATATAAAATAATATAACCAAAAAAACCACAAGAAAACGATCTAAAATTCTTTAAATTCAATTTTTACTAAACTCATTTATTTATGCTTAAAAAATGTTTATTATTCCTATTTCTATCAGCCTTTTTTCAACTAACTGCACAAGAATATTTTACAAAAAAAGATGTTAGATAGAACCTGTTCAAACATTAGTCTGTAATAAAAAAATATTCTAAAGATCTTTTTATACGTATTTATAATACCTCAAAATAATTTTAAAAATAGACTTATATTTATATTTATGCATGGGGGTGGTTTTGGATATTGTTATCCTATAAATAAAGACGAAGTTAAGCTAGCCAAAACTGCTGCGGAATATGGCTATGTCACTATACAAATTTCATTTAGTCTTACTCGTAAAGATAAATCATTTGGATATGATTATTCTGCAGAAGGAAAAATAGAAACTTTTAAAAAATCTGCTTAAGACTTTTTAGATGCTGTACAGTTTATAATCACTAAAAAAGAAGCACAAAATATAGATCCAAATAAAATAAATTGTTAGAGGTAGTAGTGCAGGAGCTGAAGCAGTTTTAAGTACTGCCTTTAATAAAAAGCTACTGTTTAAAAATACGAATAAGTATACTTCAATAAAACTTAAAGGAATATCATCTTTAGCAAGTGCTATTATTGATGCCCGTTATATAACATAAGAAAATGCTATCCCCACTATTTTCTTTCATGTTATGGTAGATGATATTGTTCCATACAATAGAGCTCCCTATCATCTTTGTAAAAACTACTACCCTAGATATATTATTTTGGATGATTAAAAGACTATTGCAGAACGATTAAAAAAATTAGAAATACCATATGTACTAAATAGCTTCAGAGGAAATAAACATGAAATTTCAAGAATTCCTTTTAAATATTTAGACCAAGTCTTTCAGTATTTTGATGCTGTTTTTTTTAATCAAGAATTTCAGCAAACTGAGAATATTTATTAACATCTAGAAATATAAAATCATTGATTTTGAATCGTTTTTTTATTTAATATATTTCAATAAAAAAGCCTGATGAAAATTCATCAGGCTTTTTAAAATTTTAAACAAACTAGTTATATTATTTCACTAATTCAAAAGAATTTTTGAATTCTTTATCTGAACTTCCTGCGATAACATATTCAAATTCACCAGGTTCAGTTACAAAATCTAAGTTACTGTTATAAAATTTCAAATCTTCTGCTGAAATTTCAAAACTTACTGTTTTAGATTCACCTTTTTTAAGCATTATTTTTTTAAAACCTTTTAACTCTTTTAAAGGTGGAGTAATACTTCTCACTTTATCGTGAATGTATAATTGCACCACTTCTTCTCCATCAAAATCTCCGGTATTAGTAACTGTTGCACTCAGCGTAATAGTGCCATCCATTGGCAGTTTATCAGCACTAGCAGTTATGTTTTTATACTCAAAATCTGTATAACTTAATCCGAAACCAAATGGATATAATGGAGAGTTTGAAACATCTAAATATTGAGATTTAAATTTCGTAAAATCATCACTAGGCTGTGGGCGACCTGTATTTTTCATACGGTAGTACACTGGAACTTGTCCAACATTTCTTGGCCAAGAAGCTGTGATCTTTCCTGAAGGATTATAATCTCCAAAAATTACATCGGCAATAGCATTTCCTGCTTCTACTCCAGGATGCCAAACTTGTAAAATATCTACCGGTAATGCAGCTTCTTCCGAAATATTTAATGGGCGTCCACTCATTAAAACAATAGCCATTGGTTTATCGGTTTTAGCTAATTCTCGAATTAATTTTTTCTGACTTTCAGGAATTAACAAATTAGTTCTACTAGCCGATTCTCCGCTCATTTCTGAAGCTTCTCCAACCACAGCTATAATTACATCCGATTTTTTTGCTGCTTTTAATGCTTTTTCCAACATTTTTTCAGGGGAAACATTACTGATTTCTGCACGAGGACCAAAAACGTTTATCTTTTCAGCAAACTCTTCATCATTGGTAATATTAGCTCCTTGTGCATAGTTGATTTTAGCTTTTGGCGCAACATTTTTAATTCCTTCTAAAACCGGAATAGAAAGTTGTGGATCTCCGGTAGGAGCCCATGTCCCTAACATATTATTCTTGTTATTTGCCAGTGGCCCTATTAATGCAATTTTAGCATCTTTTTTTAGTGGTAATACGCCTGCATCTTTTTTTAATAATACAAAAGAATGTGCTGCTACTTCTCTAGCAAATTCTCGACTTGATTTTTTAAGAATATCTTTTTTAGTTCTGTTTTCATCTAAATATTTATACGGATCTTCGAAAAGGCCTAATTTATATTTAGCTTCTAAAATTCGTCGAGCGGCAGTTGTAATTTCTTGTTCGGTTACTTTACCTTCTTCTAAAGATTTTTTCAATGTAGTTAAAAACCCTTCTCCAACCATATCCATATCTAAACCAGCTTTTAAAGCTAAGGCAGAAACAGCTTGAAGATCTCCTAATCCATGAGCAATCATCTCATTTACTGAGGTATAATCTGACGTTACAAAACCATCAAAACCCCATTTATCACGAAGCAACGTAGTTAACAACCATTTATTTCCTGTTGCTGGAACACCGTCCACATCGTTAAATGAACTCATTACACTACCCACACCAGCATCGATTGCAGCTTTATATGGTGGCAAATATTCATTAAACATTTTAATTCTACTCATATCGGTAGTATTATAATCTCTTCCCGATTCTGATGCTCCATACAAGGCAAAGTGCTTTACGGTAGCAATCATAGTATTCTCTTTAGTAAGATCGTCACCTTGGTAACCTTCTACCATTGCTTTGGCTATTTGAGACCCTAAGTATGGATCTTCCCCAGCACCTTCTGCAACTCTACCCCACCTAGGATCTCTAGAAATATCTACCATAGGAGAGAAATTCCAGTTGATACCATCTGCGGTAGCTTCTAAAGCAGCAATTTGTGCTGTTTTTTTAATCATTTCTAAATCCCAACTAGCTGAAGTTCCTAATGGAATAGGGAATGTGGTTTTATAACCATGGATAACATCAGAACCAATTAAAAGCGGAATTCCTAAACGAGTATCGTTTACTGCGTAATCTTGTGCAATTTTTATTTTATCTGGGCCGGCAACTCCAAAAAGTCCGCCTACTTCTCCATCTTTAATTTTTTGCTGTACATTATCGCTAACCACAGCACCAGTTGCTACACCGCCACCGGGATTTAATAGATTTAATTGACCTATTTTTTCGTCAATCGTCATCTTAGCTAAAATCGAATCTACAGTAGCATTCATTCGCGATTCCTGGGTCTGTGAATTTTGCGCTACTACCTGACTGCTAGGTGCAAAAAAGCATCCGGTAATAAGCGATAATGTGATTAAACTTCTCTTTATCATATTTTGTTAATTTGGGTTAGACTTTTTTTCAATAGGTTTAATTCAGTTACTATTTCTCAAAATAACTAGCTAAACTTATTATGATTTCTTCTTTTGACTAAGCAACCATTTATAAAGTTCTGGATTGTTGTAAGTTTCTGTCCAACTATTATGGTTCGCAAAAGGATATATTGTAAACTTTACGTTACTATTTCCTGCATCTCTAAGAGCTTTTACCATATTGTTACTATTTTCAGGCAACACCACATCATCCATAGCACCATGAAATACCCAAATAGGCATTTCTTTTAAATGTTGCGCATTTCTATATATAGGTCTATAAATTGCGCCGCAAACTGGAGCCATAGCTGCAAACATTTTCGGATATTTACCACCAGTTGCCCAAACTCCATAACCGCCCATACTCAAACCTGTTAAGTATACTCGAGACGGATCAATATTCTCTTTTTTTATAATTTTTTTTACTAAAGCCGCCACTTCTTCTGGTTGCCAATAAGTTTCGGCAGGACATTGTGGAGCTAGAATTACAGCCTCAATTTTATTCCCATCTTTAAGATATTGAAAAGGTCCATTTACTTTAACTTTCTGAAGATCTGTTCCACGTTCTCCGGCTCCGTGTAAAAAAACAATTAATGGATATTCCTTTTTGCTTTTTTCATAACCGTCTGGTTTATAAAGCAGGTATCCTAAATCTACTGGTATCGTTACTTCTTCTTTAAATTGATTTTCTGAAGTTTGTGCTTCTGCAGAAAAAAAGGTACTAAAGAGTAAAATAACAATTAATGGATAATATGTGAATTTCATAAGTTATTGTTGAAAATTAAAATCTAACTTTCTTAATCCATTTTGAACTTCTGGAGCACTCATAAATAAGTCCCAAATAAGTCCACTTCGATAATTTTCTATCATAACAACCATTGGACCTTGATCTATTGCTAGATATCTTTTGGCTACCCAATCACCACCATCTAAACTAAATGCATCATAAAATCCGGCAGGTCCCCAAAGTAAATCGTGTTGATCTTCATAAAAATAACGGATTGCTTTTAAAGATTTTTCAGGAGTATATGGAATAGAACTTACTGCTGCTGTTGGAGACACAACTCCTTTATCTTCATCTGGAGAGTGTGCTGCGTATCCTATACTTCCATCTTCATTTTTAGTATAACTAGCTGTTAATCCCCAACTTTCCGGACTATAAGTTTTAAAATTATTTGGATTTTCCTGCGCATACTCATAATTAATAGTGGTATGGTTTACATTTAAATCCCAATAATTTGCATATCGATCGCTCAATCCTTTTGGATTTAAGCCTAAATACGAATAATGAGCCCAAAATAATGGACCTGCTTTGTCACCCGGAGTATTATATTTCAAAATCAACGGAATCCCATATGCTTTTTTATCAGTAGTTATATTTCCGCCACGTGCCCAGCCTTGGTGATATACTTCAGGTTTAATAGCATGATTTGGAGAACTTGCCGCCATTATGTAAGTGATTAAACATTCATTATAGCCTTCAATCATAAAATTCTTTTCAAATTTATAATCGGGAGACCAATGCCAAAAAATTCCATTTTTATGATTTGTATACCAGTTCCAATCGATATCCTTCCATAATTTATCGAATTTAGACGCTACAGCTTTTTCCTCTTCATTCCCATTTTGAAGATACTGGCGTACTACTAAAAATCCTTGTGCTAAGAATGAAGTTTCTACAATATCTCCTCCATTATCTTTACTATCTGAGCCAAAATCTTGAGTTATCGCAGTTTTTCCATTAATCCAATGTGGAAATGCTCCGTGATACTTTGGTGTATTTTCAAGAAATGTAGCAATTTTATCTAAGCGTTTTACAGCTTCTTCTCTAGGAATAAACCCTCTTTCGATTCCGGCTATAATCGCCATCAATCCAAAACCAGATCCTCCAGTAGTTACAATATTAGGATTGTTTTCTCCATAATCTCCATCTGGATGGTAGCGCTCTCTGGCCATTCCACTATTAGGCTCTGCAAAATCCCAGAAATATTTTAATGTTTGTTGCTGAATAGTATCTAAAAGTTCATCTTCGTTTAGTACTATACTATTTTTCACTGTCTGTTCTTGTTCTGATTTAGTTTCTTCTTTAGCATCTTTACAAGATGTAAATGCCAGAACTGACAATAAAAATATGGTTATGTGGTTATTTAGATTCATCGGTTAATTTTAATAGAGAGAAAGGTGTTTTGAAAACAAAACACCTTTCTTATTTTTATTAATAGCCAGGGTTTTGTTTTAGTAAACCACCTGATAAATTTATTTGGTCTTGAGGAATTGGAAATACTTCATTTTTCCCAGCTTGAAAGCCTAGAGGTCCAAAAACTTCAGCTCCTCTTCCTTGACGAACAACATCAAAGAATCGATCAAATTCCATAGCTAATTCAAGTCTTCTTTCTTTCCAGATAATATCTCGAAGTTCAGACTGTGAAGTTGTTGTAATTGCAGGTAGTTCTACTCGAGATCGTACTTGATTTAAACTTTCCAATGCCGCACCTGAATTTCCTAATTCATTATTTGCTTCAGCATTCATTAGTAATACATCAGCGTATCGCAAAATAATTAGGTTTTTTTCTAATGCATTTGCGCTTTCAGGACCAAAATACATTTTCTCGCTATAGTAAGGATTCGGTGCATCTTCACTAACTACAGCTGATAAATTTGCATCATCTTCGTACAAATCGTTATCATACATTACTTCTCCTCTAAAAATAACGGTGGCATTTTTACGTATCTTATCTCCAGCTGCATCAAACGCATCTACAAGGTTTTGAGAAGGAACATCGAAACCCCAGCCCCATTGTCCTCTTACACCGTGGTGCGTTGCCATGTTGTCTATTCCTATATTTTCTGAAGCACTACCTTGTACTTCAAAAATAGACTCTTCAGTATTTTCATTCTGAATCCTCCATAATTCTGCATAATTAGGATGAAGTGCATATTGTCCTGAAGCAATAACCTCATTAGTTAAGCGTAATACTTCTTCCCAATTACCTTGATACATTTGCACTTTTGCAAGCATCGACTTTGCAGATCCCTGAGTTACTCGACCAACTTGTGCAGGTGTTATTGGTAAATTTTCAGCAGCTTCAGTTAAGTCTTTTACAATAAAATCGTAAACTTCTTGCTTAGTATTTCTTGTTAATAAAGCTTCTTGATCGTTAGGATCGGTCTCCTGAGTAATAATTGGTACACCACCAAATACTCTAACTAATGTAAAATAGTGATAAGCTCTAAAAAATTTAAATTCTGCCTGGTATTCTGCAATTGTACTTTCCTCTAAGTTATTTGCAGGATTATTTACAATATTAATACCTGAATTAGCAGTAGCTACACCTTTATAGTTAGCTCCCCATAAACCTTCTACAGAAACATCAGTAGCATCGTGTGTAAAATTATCTAATTTTGCTTTATCGGCTCCTGTATCGCCAGGAGAACTTCCTTTATCAGCATCATCAGAAGTAATACTAAATACCCCCGAATACGAAAAGGAGTGCTGACTATAGTCTAACAGATGTGCATAAGAAGCTACAATTGCTTTATTTACATTAGCACCTTGAAAGTAACCACTCCCTACAGTAGGTTGACCTTCCGGATCGACATCTAAATAATCGTCTGAACAAGATAGCGTTAACATCGCAGTACAAACAAGTGCTGCTTTTGCTATCGTTTTATAATGAGTTTTAATAGTAATCATATTATCTATTGTTTTTTAAAAGTCAATATTTAAACCTAAAAGGAATTTAGCGGTAGTTGGATAAGCATCTAATTCTAAACCACTATCTAAAACTCCTCTTGGAAGTTCAGGGTTAAATCCGCTATAATCAGTAAAAGTAAATGGATTTTGTGCTGTAGCATACACTCTAAGTTTTGATAACTTAATAGTTTCTAAAATTTTATCACTAAAATTATATCCTATAGTAATATTATTTACCCGTAAGAAGTCGCCATCTTCTAAGTAATAATCTGATGGTAACGGAATTTCATTAAAAGCAGCTGGTCCAGAATTTGGATTCTCTCCTCCTTGGTATCTGTCTGCAAATAAAGCAGCATCTATATTTTCACCACTGAAACGTTGCGCACGCAACCCGTTATACACTTTATTACCCACGTTACCAAATAATGATGTAGAGAAATCTACTTGCTTATAAGTAACACCTAAATTAATTCCGTAATAAAAATCAGGTTGATATGACCCCATAAACTGACGGTCGTTTTGATCTATAGCCCCGTTTCCATCAGTATCTACATATCTAAAATCACCAACTTTGGCATTAGGTTGTGCACTTCCATCAATATCTGATTGTTTTGTAAATACACCATTTGTTTTATACAACCAGAATGTACCTAACTCTTTTCCTTCTACAGTACGAGTGACAATTTTACCATTATTAAGACTTCCACTCTCAATAAATGGAGTAGAATTTTCTATAACCGGATTAATAGCAGTTAATTCGTTTTGATTTGAAGTTAAATTGAAACCAATATTATAAGAAAAATCACCATCTTCAGATCTATCAGACCAAGCCAAAGCAACCTCTACACCTTTATTCTCGATATCTCCGGCATTAGTTATAAAACTATCATCTCCTGAAGTTTCCGGTAAGGCTAATGGAAATAAGATATCTTCTGTTTGCTTTTTGTAATAAGTAAATTCTCCTGTTAATCTGTTATCTAAAAAAGCAAACTCTAAACCTAAATCTAATTCTTTCGTTGTTTCCCACTTCAAGTTTTGATCGTACTGTTCTATTGAAGTACCTCCAATTGCTACACCAGAAGGGAATGGATATTTTACAAAATCGATAAGCTGTAAAAACTGTCCAGAATCAATTCTATCATTTCCTACTAAACCATAACTACCTCTTAATTTTAAGTTTGATAGTACATTTTGATTATCAAAGAAATCTTCATTATCAATATTCCATGCTAAACCAAAAGAAGGATAGTATTTGATACGCTCTTTATCTGAAAATTTAGAAGAACCTTCTCTACGTATAGTTGCATTAAAGACATATCTTTTATCGAAATTATACAGTAAACGAGAGAAATAAGCTAAACGAGTTGATTTATCACCACCGTTATCTAAAGTCTGCCCTTCTTGTTCACCAATACCTAAATACAACAAATTATCTGATGGTGGAACTCCTCTTCGGGAGCCTTTTAAATATTCTGAAGTTAAACGCTCTGAAGTTAGACCTAAATTTAATTGGAAATCATGTCTTCCAAATTTTTTATCTATCGTAAAGAAATTATCCCAATTGAAACGTTCAAAATCTTTATCCTCAACCGATAATTGTTGATTTTGATTATTAATTTGAGTACTACTTTCATTTTCGATTACATATCTAGCACCATAAGCACGTATTTTTTGACGATTTACATTTACCCCTAAGCTAGATCTAAACGTTAACCAATCAAATAAATCAATTTCTCCCCAAACATTTCCTAAAATTTTAACCTGTTCATTTACAGACTGATTATTTTCAATTTCAGCTACTGGGTTTCCAACATCATTTAAAATTGTACGAGCATAATTTCCATTTTCGTTTCTTACTGAGAAAGTTGGAGCTTGTTTATAAGCATTTGTGAAAGCTGCATATGGAATTATATCCCCATCATAAGCACTGGTAGATGGATTAAACCCTCGCTCTCTAATTAAACTTAAATTATGGCCAATTCGTATTTTATCACTTAAATGATACGTATTATTTAAACGAACAGTTAATCGTTCATATTTATTTCCTTTCAAAATCCCTTCTTCATCCATATAGTTAACAGAAGCATAGTAATCTAAAGCGTCTTCTTTACTACCTGAAATAGAGAAATTATATTTCTGATAGAATCCATCTTGCGTAATTTTATCCATCCAATCAGTAGTAGATAAATTACTAATTTCTTCTGGTGTAAATGCAGGATCATTACCTCCTCTAGCTAATGCTTCATTAGTATAGGTAGCATACTGCTGTGCATTTGCCATATCTACGGAATTAACTATAGTATTAATACCCGTTGTTGTACTCAATGAGATATTCATTTTTCCTTTTCCAGATTTAGTAGTGATTATAATCACACCGTTTGCTCCACGAGCCCCATAAATAGCAGTTGAAGAAGCATCTTTTAAAACATCAAAACTCTCAATATCAGAATTATCGATCCCACTAATATCATTAGTAATAACTCCATCTACAACATATAAAGGATTTGCTCCACCTAAAACAGAAATTGACCCACGTATACGTACATTACCAACAGATCCTGGTGAACCATTATTTATAATTTGAACCCCAGGAAGTTTACCTTGAGCAGCCTGTAAGGCTGAAGTTGTAGGAGAATCATTAATTTCTTCAGCTTTTAAATTACTAATTGTTCCTGCTAAATCTCTAGATTCTGCCTGACCATAACCAATTACAACAACTTCGCTTAAAGCAGAAGCTTCTTCTTGCAATACTACGTTGTATTGAGTTTCTGAAGTAACTGGCATTTCTTTTGCCTGAAACCCTAAAAAAGTAACTCTAAAGGTATCACCTTCACTCACCCCTTCCAACGTAAAATTTCCGTCAAAATCGGTAACCGAATAAATATTCTTACCTATAATTTTAACCTGCGCACCTGGTAAAGGCACGTCACTTGTATCGATCACTACACCACTAATGGTCTTTGTGTCTTGCGCCATACCTACAACGGAAATAAGCATGACGAAAAGTGTAATTAATTTTAATTTCATACGGTTTATGTTTACATAATTTTCACGAAATATACATCTTAACACCTAATTAACGCAAACGATGTAGCACACAACAATTACATCACTATTTTTTTTCATATAAAACACTTAAATACAGCAATTTAAACACTTTTTGAAGTAAAATATCAAGGGGGTTAAAAAATGATGTAGTAGTAATGTAGTAGTATTAATTTGGCAAAAAATGGTTATTTATGATAAATTTTAGAAATTTTTGATTAGATAATTTGTCAAATTCACATTTTTATCTAAATCAATTTTCTTACGTAATCTGTAACGATGAACTTCTACTCCTCGGATAGAAATTCCCATAAGTGGAGCAATTTCTTTAGAAGAAAGATTCATCTTTAAGTACGCACAAAGTTTTAAATCTTTGTTGGTAAGTTTTGGATAAGTAGCTAATATATTTTTGAAGAAATCTTCGTGAAGCTCATTAAAATTAGTTTCAAATACTTGCCACTCATCTTTATTTTTAACTGCGGCATTAATCTTTCTTGTGATATTTTTTAATCGATATTCGTTAAATTTCCCTTTCTCTTTATTTAACTCTCCCTGAATCTCCATTAATATTTCATTTTTCTTCGCTGCAACCATGGTAGAATTAGCCAGCTCTTTACGTTTTAGTTTTATTTCATCTAATAAACGTTCTTTTTCAAGGCGACTTACACGTTCTTTATGTTCTTTTTCAAACTTATCTTCTATTTGTTTTTGATGTTGATGTAGGCGATATCGATTATAAAAATAGATTAAAACAATTCCAGCTAGGAAGATTATAAAATAACATAATTTCATCCAATTTGATAAATACCAGGGTGGCAAAACTGTAAATTGAAATTTTTCAACTTCATTTTTTTTATGATTAGTAAAAGATTCTATAAGCAACTCATAATCACCATAACTTAAATTTTGAAATTGAATATCTCCAGAGGTAACCATTCCCTTCAAAGTATCTGTACTTCTAATAAGTTCATAACTTAATTTCTTTGAATCTGAAATAGGTAAACCTACACCTATCGTTACTTTATCAGCTTCTTTAAAAGGAATAGAAAAATATTGATTTATAGGATATTTATTTTTAGATGATTCAAACTTGGAAATAAATGGTTTTGTAGTAACTAATTTTTTTTGGTCTTCTCTGTAACTATTCATATTAATTCGAGCAAAACCATCTTTCAAAGTAATTAAAAATGTAGAATCTGTTTCTCTAAAAACTTGCTCGTTACCTTTTACTAATCTGTTTTTTAAAAATTTAGAAGAAACCTTAAAAAGATCTTTTTTTAGATTAGTATAGATTAAGTTATTGGTTTTAGTATTAACAAACCAAAAGATTGTGTCTTTTTGATATAACAGTCTATGGTTATCAAAACTAGATAATTCTTTAAAGTCTTCTAATTCATCTTTAAATGGGTTATACTTATACCATTTGCCTCTTGAATAAATTGAAATTTGATTATTAATTTTATAAATCTTAGGGTTGTAATGTTGTAATGTATCTAGACTTGGTAATTTGGTAACTTTACCAAATATGCCTTTTTTTAAATTTAGCTCTGCTTTATAAATACCTTCATAGGCATGTGCTAACCAAAGCGTATTAGAATCTTCAATTACAATTTGCTTTACAGGAAACGATACTCCCGGAATTCTTTTAAAAGTATTATTCTTTAAAACACCCACTCCAGTATATGTTCCAATAAATTTGGCATTATCCTGACTCTCAACAACAGTAAAACTACCTGTAGAAGTATCTATAGGATTTACTTTTCCTTTAGAAATCTCATAAGTACCATCATTACTATTACTATAAATTGTAGTATCAAATTTTTCTAAATTCCAGGAATGGCCTTTTAAGCCATTAATTAGTTGTAAATCTTCCTCATTTAATTGATAAACTCCTGTATTACTAGCCAGTAAAAAAGTTCCATCTAACTTATTTACATCATATACAGCTCCTAATATACCACTAGGTTCTTTGTAAAAGGAAATAGGAGAATTTACATCAAGCCTATCAATACCATTATCAAGACCTAACCACAAATTACCAAACCCATAAGCCATAGAGAGTACAGTATTATTTTGCAAACCACTGTTTCTAGAAAGGTAACTTTCTGTATTATTTTTTACATCATAAATTAAAATTCCATTTTTTACAGTACCAAAAACAAGTTTCTCATTAGAAACATTTAAAAGTTTGTTCAATTCAGATTGCTGAAAAAATTCTGAATATTTTGATGCAAAAACAGCTAACTTATCATCTTGTAATTGAAAAACTTCATTTTCTGTAGCAATTAATAATGACTGCTGAAAAGGGATAATCGATTTTATAGCAGTATTATTAAAATCTGCATTAGGAAATAATAAAACAGGTTTTTCATCTTTAATTTTAAACAATCCCTTACCTACTTTTGCAAAATAAAATTCACCATTAAAGACTGTGAAACCAGTTATAACGCCATTTGTAACTTTAGTAATATGCTCACCATCGTATTTATAAAGCCCAGCGAAAGAACGAAAATAAATAGTATCATTAAAGGAGGTAATTCCCCAAAATTCCTCATCAGCTAAATCAATTTCAGAAAATAAATCCGCTAAAGAATGATATTTAAAATCTCCAAATTTAGTTCTTTTCCAATATCCAAATTCCTTATAGGAACCAGTATAAACTCTATCTTTATAGCAATATAAAGATCGTATTATAGACTCGCTATTTAGAGTATATAATTGCCAATGTAAACCGTCAAAAACTAATAGTCCCTTATTATTGGCAGAAAATAAAACGCCTTCTTCGTTTAAAGCTATATCCCAATTTTGACTAGCTGCAGAATAATTAACTGAAGAATAATTCTGTATAGGTAATTTTAAAGTTTGTGCAGTTGCACTAAAAACACTTAAAAAACTAATTAACAATACATTAAAAACTAAAACAATACAATCATTTTTCATAAATGAGCAAGTAAAAAATAAAAACTTTTGACAAAAGTACGATAATTTTACACAAAAATTAAGACATGTAAATATGTATTATTTCCTATTTATTGGATTTATTCCTATTTTTGAAATTATAGCTTTATTATAAAAAATGAATTTTGAAAAAATTAAAGAAAAATTAGAAATACTTGCAGATGCAGCAAAGTATGATGTTTCTTGCTCTTCAAGTGGTAGTAATCGAAAAAATAAAAATAATGGACTTGGTAATTCAAAGAATATGGGAATTTGCCATAGTTATACTGAAGATGGACGTTGTATTTCTTTACTAAAAATTCTTTTAACCAATCATTGTATTTTCGATTGTATTTATTGTGTTTCAAGATCTACTAATGATATAAAAAGGGCAGCATTTAAAATTGAAGAAATCGTCGATTTAACTATCAATTTTTATCGAAGAAATTACATAGAGGGCTTATTTTTAAGTTCGGGAATTTTTAAAAATCCTGACTTTACAATGGAACGCTTAGTACGAGTTGCTAAAAAATTAAGATTAGAAGAAAATTTTAATGGATATATACATTTAAAAGCAATTCCGGGTGCGAGTGATGAGCTAATGGAAGAAGCAGGTTTATATGCAGATAGGTTAAGTGTGAATATAGAAATTCCTACTAAATCTGGCTTAAAACTATTAGCTCCGGAAAAAAAACATGAAGATTTTATAAAACCTATGGCTAAGGTTAGAAATCAAATCATTCAATTTAAAAATGAAAAAAAGCATTTTAAAAGCACTCAAAAATATGCCCCAGCAGGACAGTCTACACAAATGATAGTTGGTGCAGCCGGAGAATCGGATCGTGATATTATGTATTCTGCAGCTCATTATTATAAAACATATAAAATGAAACGAGTATACTATTCTGGTTATATTCCAACAACCGTAGATTCACGACTTCCTGCCATAACTGCTAAAGTTCCATTATTGAGGGAAAATCGATTATACCAGACCGATTGGTTATTGCGATTTTATGGTTTTGATATTCGAGAAATTCTAAACTCTCAAACACCTAATCTAGACTTAGAAGTAGACCCTAAATTAGGCTGGGCACTTCGCAACTTACATATATTCCCGATAAACATCAATAAAGCTGATAAACAAGTGCTAGCTCGTATTCCTGGGTTAGGGCTTACTTCTGTAAACAAAATTATTCAGGCTAGAAAATACCGTAATCTAAATTGGGATCATTTAAAAGCTATAGGAGTCTCATTAAATAGAGCTAAATACTTTATTGTTTGCAATTCGAAAATTTATGAAAGTAAAGACTTAACTGCTGAACAGATAAAATTAAAAATTATACAAAATTCAACAAGTAAATTTCGGAAAGACTACTCTACTCAATTAAGCTTATTCTAATATGAAGAGAGTTATTTTAATTTATGATGGAACATTCAACGGTTTTTTAACAACCATATTCGATATTTACGAAGAACGAATATCAGATTTCATCATCATTCCTCAAGGAACTGATCAGAATGTATTATTCGCTGAAAAAAAATTGATATATACAGATCAGGTTAAATCTAAACGTGTACTAAATGGTATAAAAAAATATGGCACTAAAAAAACCATTTTCTATTTATATAGAGTTTGGCTTAGTGAAATAACAGGTGTAGAACAATTACTGTATAGGTTTTGTAAATACTTATTCGAGGAAAAGAAAGATATATCCACCGACTATTCCAATCCATCTATTTTAAAAATTGCTCAAATAGAAAAAAAGTACGAAGAGAAAAACATAGAATGGAGGCTTTTGTTCGATTTGAGCTGTTAAAAGATGATATTTTTTTTGCAAAAATCAATCCGGATTTTAACATTTTACCACTAATTTTAAAACATTTTAAGACTCGATTAGCCGATCAAAAGTGGATAATTTATGATTTAAAAAGAAATATTGGCAGCTATTACAATTTAAAAAAAATAAGCTACATAACGATATATTTTAAAAATAAAGCGAGCATAACTAAAAATATAATAAAAAATAACGAAAAAAATTATCAAATTTTATGGAAATCGTATTTCGAATCAACCACAATAAGTTCTAGAAAAAACACAAAATTACACTTACAACATGTACCTAAACGTTATTGGAAATTTTTAACGGAAAAGACAGTTACAATTCAATAAAAATTAGTTTAAATTTGCTTACTGAACTAATTAAACAATTAACATGAAAAAATTTATCTTATTATTCGCTGTAGCCGTAATGTCAATTTCAGTATATTCTTGTAGAGAAACTACTAAAGAAAATGCAGAAGATAACATGGAACAAATGGGCGAAGACGTTGAAGACGGTGTAGAAAATGCTGCTGATGAAACTGAAGAAGCAGTTGATAAAGCCGGAGATAAAATCGAAGAAGCTGGTGAAGAAGTAGAAGATGAAGTTAAAAATACAGATGATAACATGTAATCTGTAATTTTTTAAAATTTACTAAGCCACTTTTAAAAGTGGCTTTTTTTAGTTTGTATTACTAATTAATAGTTTTTATTATGAAAAAATATTTTTTAACTATTCTATTTGCTGGGGTATTATTCAACTTTACTGCCTGTAGAGAGACCACTGAACAAAAAACAAAGGATGCGGTTGATGCTATTGGAGATGATATTGAAGATAATGTAAAAAAAGCAGGAGAGAAAATTGAAAAAGGTGCCGATAAAGTTAAAGAAGACGTAAATAAAGAAATTAAAGACACAGATGGTGTAAATTAGGAATAGAATTTAAATCATCAAAAATAAAGAACTATTAAAAGGTTGCGAATTAGCAGCCTTTATTTTTTTCTATCTATCACATAAGTTACCATTAATTCAAGCGAATCTTTATATGGAGAATCCGGATATTCTGCTAATAATTTTAAGGCTTCCTCTTGAAAAGCTATCATTTTAGAAGTAGCATAATCTAAACCGCCTTTTTCTTTTACAAAATCAATTACTTCTTTAACTCGCTTTTTATCCTTGTTGTGATTCTTAACTGAGTTAATTACCCAAGCTTTTTCTTTTTTAGAAGAAACATTTAATGCATAAATTAAAGGCAATGTCATTTTTTGCTCTTTAATATCTATCCCTGTAGGTTTTCCTATTTTTTCATCACCATAATCAAATAAATCATCCTTTATCTGAAAAGCCATCCCTATTAATTCTCCAAATTTACGCATAATTTCTACATCTGTAGATTCTGGTTTAACTGAAGCAGCTCCCAAACTACAACATGCAGCAATTAAAGTGGCCGTTTTTTGGCGAATAATTTCATAATATACCTCTTCCGTAATATCTAAACGTCTGGCTTTTTCAATTTGCAACAATTCGCCTTCGCTCATTTCACGAACAGCTACAGATATTATTTTTAGCAAATCAAAATCGTTATTATCAATAGAAAGTAACAAACCTTTCGATAATAGATAATCACCGACTAAAACAGCTATTTTATTTTTCCAAAGTGCATTAATACTAAAAAAACCACGTCTTCGGTTACTATCATCTACAACATCATCGTGTACTAGGGTAGCTGTATGAATAAGCTCTATAACAGAAGCCCCTCTATACGTTCGTTCGTTTACTTTTCCTTCTGCTACCATTTTGGCAACTAAAAAAACAAACATAGGGCGCATTTGCTTCCCTTTTCTGTTAACAATATAATGCGTTATTCGGTTGAGTAATGCAACCTTAGAAGTCATAGATTGAAAGAACTTTTTCTCAAAAAGTTCCATTTCTTTCTCTACCGGAAGTTTTATTTGCGCTATTGGCTTCATGAAGTTTTCAAAGATAGTTTATTT
Source organism: Zunongwangia sp. (assembly GCF_048269745.1). Taxonomy (NCBI): domain Bacteria; kingdom Pseudomonadati; phylum Bacteroidota; class Flavobacteriia; order Flavobacteriales; family Flavobacteriaceae; genus Zunongwangia; species Zunongwangia sp. Next base: position 71,742 of record NZ_JBLXIB010000004.1, read on the forward strand.
CTTAGAAAAAAAGTGAGGTTTAAGAGGCAGATTTATTGGCTAATTGCCCACAAGCTGCATCAATATCTTTCCCTCTAGATCGCCTTACTGTTACGGTTATCCCATTTCTCTCTAAAGTTTTTTGATACATATCGGTAGCTTTAGAAGCTGCTTGTTGAAACTCACCATCGTCTATTGGGTTGTACTCAATTAAATTAACTTTACATGGTACATAGTTGCAAAATTTCACTAATGCCAATGCATCTTCTCTAGTATCATTTATTCCTTTCCAAACAATATATTCGTAGGTTATTCTACTTTTAGTTTTAGAGTACCAATACTCTAAAGCTTCTCGTAAATCTTGTAACGGGAAGGTTTCATTAAAAGGCATTATTTTAGTTCGAACAGCATCTGTAGCTGCATGTAATGAAACTGCTAATTTTATTTTAGTTTCATCATCTGCCAATTTCTTTATCATTTTAGGAACACCTGATGTAGAAATTGTAATTCGTTTAGGCGACATTCCTAATCCATCTTCCGAAGTAATTTTTTCAACCGCTTTCATTACATTATTATAATTCATAAGTGGCTCTCCCATACCCATAAAAACAATATTGCTCAAAGGCCTATCAAAATATAATCTGCTTTCGTTATCGATAGCCATCACCTGATCGTAGATCTCATCCGGATTTAAATTACGCATCCGTTTAAGTCTAGCAGTTGCACAAAATTGGCAATCTAGACTACAACCTACTTGTGAAGAAACACAAGCTGTAGTTCGAGTTGGTGTAGGAATAAGCACCGATTCTACAGTAAGATTATCATGAAGTTTAACGGCATTTTTTATTGTACCATCGTTACTTCGTTGCATACGATCTACCCGAATATGATTAATTACAAAGTTATCGGTAAGCATAGTTCTAGTAGTTTTAGAAATGTTTGTCATTCCCTCAAAACTATGAGCACCTTTATGCCATAACCATTCGTAAACTTGAGAACCTCTAAACGATTTATCTCCTTGTTCTACAAAAAACTCTTGTAATTGCTTTTTTGATAAAGCTCGAATATCTTTTTTCTTTTTCTCCACAGTGCAAAGTTACAAACTTTAAAATGAACTTTTTAAAATAAGAAAAAGCCACAATTAGTAATTGTGGCTTTTCTTGTTATATTATCGCTAAATACTTATAGAATTAGCATCGCATCTCCATACGAATAGAAACGGTATTTTTCTTTTACTGCTTCTTCGTAAGCGCGCATTATAAAATCATGTCCTGCAAAAGCAGAAACCATCATTAATAATGTAGATTTTGGCGTATGAAAATTAGTTACCATACAGTTAGCAATACTAAAATCGTAAGGAGGAAATATAAATTTGTTTGTCCATCCACCAAACTCATTTAAAGTTAGGTTAGAAGAAACAGAACTCTCCATTACACGCATTACAGTTGTACCAATTGCACAAACCTTACGCTTTTCAGCTTTTGCTTTGTTGATTACATTTACTGCAGGATCTTCTATAAAAGCTTGTTCGCTATCCATTTTGTGTTTGCTTAGGTCTTCAACCTCAACAGGGCTAAATGTTCCTAAACCAACGTGAAGTGTTACTTCTGCAAAGTTAATACCTTTAATCTCTAATCGCTTTAACAAATGCTTAGAAAAGTGTAATCCAGCTGTTGGAGCTGCTACGGCACCTTCTTGTTTTGCATATATAGTTTGGTAACGATCTTGATCTTCTGGCTCAACTTCTCGTTTTATATATTTAGGTAATGGTGTTTGTCCTAAATCTTGTAATTTCTTTCTGAAATCAGTGTACGAACCATCATATAAAAAACGAAGTGTTCTACCTCTAGAGGTAGTGTTATCTATAACTTCAGCAACTAGACTTTCATCATCTCCAAAATATAATTTATTACCAATTCTTATTTTTCGAGCAGGATCTACTAAAACATCCCATAACTTTGTTTCAGAGTTTAGCTCTCTTAATAAAAATACTTCTATTCTAGCACCGGTTTTTTCTTTGTTTCCATATAAACGGGCTGGAAAAACTTTTGTATTATTAAGAACCATAACATCTTCTGGTTCAAAATAATCAATTAAATCTTTAAATTTTTTATGCTCTATAGTTTGTTCTTTCCGGTTAAGAACCATTAGGCGCGCTTCATCTCGATTTTCCGAAGGATACTCAGCAAGTAATTCCTTAGGAAGTTCAAAATTGAAGTTTGAAAGTTTCATTCCCATATATGTATTTTTAAAGATTGCAAATATACAACCTCAAAACAGGCGTTGTCAAGTAATTACCCAAATATTTCCTTATTAATAATTTTAATATAAAATATCTTCCTTTTAAAAACGTTCAATTACTTCTCATATTCTTTTTTTCTCAAAAAAACTAAAACTAATTTCTAGGTATATTTTATAAATTTATTGCCCCAAAACAACTTACTAAATTATGATAAAATCAATAATCAGTCTAGTATTCATATTTTGTAGCATTTATACTAGCTTTTCGCAAACAGTCCCTAAGGATCATGTTTACAAAACCTACTGCAATCCGGTAGATATCGATTATACTTACATGTCTCATTATGCATATCTAGGAGTCTCTTATCGATCCGGAGCAGATCCTGCTGTTATAAATTTTAAAGGAAAATACTACATGTTCGTAACCAGATCTCATGGTTATTGGGTTTCTGATGATATGAGCAACTGGAAATTTATCACTCCTAAAAACTGGTATTTTAATGGAAGTAATGCTCCTGCCGCTTCAGTACAAGGAGATGAAGTTATTGTCCTTGGAGATCCTTCTGGTCATGGTGCGGTTATAAAAAGTAAAAATCCAGAAGAGGGAATTTGGCAAACAACTTACAGTGTAATTCCTTTTGAAGTACACGATCCGGATCTATTTGTAGATACCGATGGCAAAGTGTACTTATACGAAGAATCTTCTAACATAAACCCAATTAAAGGGATTGAATTAGATGCTAATAACATGTATACCCCAAAAGGAGAAGAAAAAGATTTATTCCTATTACATCCTGAAAAACATGGTTGGGAACGCTTTGGGCAAAATCATAACTCCGATATAAAGCCATATTTAGAAGGTCCTTGGATGACTAAGCATAATGGCACTTACTATTTGGAATATAGCGCACCAGGTACGCAATGGAACGTATATGGAGATGGAGTGTATACCAGCAAAAGTCCTTTTGGTCCATTTGAATATGCTGCTTATAACCCGATATCTTACAAACCAGGTGGTTTTTTAACCGGCGCTGGGCATGGTAGTACTGTAAAAGATAATCATAATAATTACTGGCATTTCGCTAGTATGCCGATTTCGGTAAACTATAAATTTGAGAGACGAATAGGAATGTTCCCAGCTGGATACGAAGAAGACGGACAAATGTATGTAAATACAGCTTATGGAGATTATCCTCATTACTTATCAGATACTAAAGTAGCCAATAACAAAAACAGATTTACAGGCTGGATGTTATTATCCTATAAAAAACCAGCTAAAACCAATTCAGTAATAAAAAATGTAAAGCGAAATTTTATAGATGAAACAGACACTGGTTTTATGCAACAACAAGAAAAACCAGATTATAGTGCTTCTAAATTAACCGACGAAAATATTAGAACGTATTGGGTTGCTGAAAATAGCAGCGATTCTTTATTTGCTGAAATTGATTTAAAAAAGAAAATGACGGTTAATGCCGTTCAGATAAACTTCCAAGATTTTAATTCTGAAATTTTTGGAAGACCAGATACTTTAAAATATCAATTTAAAATTAAAGCTTCTGTTAATGGAAAAACTTGGAAAACTATAGCAGATTATTCTAAAAATGAATACGACCAACCACACGCTTATATCGAATTAAAAACTCCTGCTGAAGCACGATATATTCGATATGAGAATGTATATATTCCACATAAATATTTAGCAATTTCAGATATTCGTGTATTCGGAAAAGGCCACGGCCGTACTCCTAGAAAACCTCGTAATTTCACAGTACAACGACAAAAAGATAAACGAAATGCAAATTTATCATGGAAATCCGATAAAAAAGCAGATGGCTATGTATTGTATTGGGGTATTACACCCGATAAATTAAATAACGCCGTCCTTATTTATGAAGAAAATAACTATGAATTGCGAGCTTTAAATATCGATACTACGTATTATTATCAGGTTGAAGCTTTTAATGAAAATGGAATTTCAGAAAAGAGCGAAATTTTAGAAACCGAATAACTAATTATAAATAATCGATATTATCAAAATAAGGGTATGTTTACAAAAAAACATGCCCTTATTATTTTATGATTATTATCGGAATTAATGCTGCTCCAATAATTGCTCTATCGGCTGTTTAAATTCCTGATAAGCTTCAGGCAATTGTAAAAAAGGTTGAAGTGTAAAACTAAAGGATTTATCAGCATTAAAAATCCAATAATTACCGACCAATTTACCGGTTTTACTACTGATATTATCTTTAGAAATATTATTTATAGAAAATTGATTTTTAGGTGAATTATACCAAATTCCTAATATCTTTAAATCGTCTTGATTAGAATATTTAAGCTTTAAATGTGGCTGAATGTTTCCTTTTTTGGTTTCTAAATTGAAACTTTCAATAGTAAAAGCATTCATTTCTTTTCGTAAACCAGTATTCGTTTTTTCTGAAAATTGTAACTTATTCCATTCTGATAAAACTACTTCAGAATTTTCATCAGACTGATAAATTGAAAATAAATCTTCTTGTACAATTTCAATTTCTTTTGAATCCGGATTTATTGTAACTGTTGCTTTCTCAGATAAGATTTGTCCATTTTCAATTCCAAAAAAAGAAGCTAATAAAAAAAATAATACTCTTATTTCTACCATTAAATATGTTGTTAATATCGATAATGACCGATTATTTTATAATTAAAAAGACAGTCTTCTAAAACCTGTCCATTACCAATATTATGAACAATTAAGTTTCTTTTTTCGTCTTTAGATTTTTTATCTACTACAATTCCAATATGAGTTAAACCATTACCCAAATTCCATGCTACAACATCACCGGGATTATAGTCAGCTGAATTTTGGGTAATACTTTTTTCAGCTCCTGCTCTTGTAAAAAAAGTCATTAAATTAGGTACTCTTCTATGGTCTATGTTTTTATCGGTGCTTGTTAAGCCCCAATTATTCGGGTATTTATCAAAATTATTCTTCATATCTTCATGCACCAATTGTTGCAAGTCGATACCTTTCTTTCTATAAGCTCGAATAACAACATCGGTACAGACTCCTTTATTAGCAGGAACATCGCCGTTCGGATAATCTATAGAAAAATAACTCGGATCGTAACTTACCTGTTGTTGGGTTAATTCTAAAGCACAATCTGATAAACTTTTTTGTAGATCTTGAGATTGCGAAACACCTACAACGTTTGAAATCAAAAATAAGATTAAAAATACTTTTTTCATAAATTCCATAATTATATAAAAAACAATTTCTTGATCAGAAATTAGAGATATGTATGAAAAAATTCTTTAATCATAAATCGAAGAAATTCGCTTTATTTTTTAACGTAGATAAATCCTTTTTTATTGGATTGAAATCTAAATTCCACCCATTTATAATCAGCTACTTCATATTTATAATCTCCTGTTCAGTTAATTCAAAAAAAGTACCTTCTACTTGATCTTTTAGATTTCCTGAATAGTCTATAATCGGATGATATTTTTCTCCACTTAACGCTAAAACTTCCGGATCGGTAATCTCAAGCATTTTTATTTCGAAAATTTAATATGTATTGAATAAAAATTAAGCTTTATATAAAATTATATATCGCTTCCTTTACTCACTTCAAAATTAAGTTTCTCTAAATCTGAATAGAAATCAGGATAACTTTTAGAAACCACCATAGCATCTTTAATGATAATTGGTACCTTTAAAGCTAACGGGGCAAATGCCATAGCCATACGGTGGTCGTTATAAGTTTCTATTTCTATATTTTGATGTATGTTTTTTGAAGGTTTTAAAAATAACTGATCTTCTGTAACTTCAATATCACCTCCTAATTTTTCAATTTCGGTTTGTAAAGCTACCAACCTATCGGTCTCTTTAATTTTTAAGGTATGTAGTCCTGAAAGGTTACATCCAATACCTAAACCTAAACAAGTAACGGCGATAGTTTGAGCGATATCGGGCGCATTTCGTAAATCTTCCATTAATATATCGGGCAAATCAGTATTTGTTTTGGTTAAAATAATACTGTTTTCTTTATAAATAGTTTCAACGCCTAATTGTTTATAAATAGTGGCCAAGCAAGAATCACCTTGTAGGCTTTCTTTTCTGTAATTCGATAATTGAATACTGGAATTCTCATTTAATGCTGCTATACTGTAAAAATAAGAAGCAGAACTCCAATCGGACTCTACTGGAATTTTTTTAGATTCTACTGCAGAACAAGCTTCAATAGTAATTGTATTTCCTTCAAATGAACCCTGAATTCCGGATCGCTGTAACATTTCTAGTGTCATTAAAATATATGGCGTACTAGTAACTTCTCCTTCTAAATTTATGGTTAATCCATTTGGGAGTGAAGCTCCAATAAGCATCAATGCTGAAATATATTGGCTACTAATATTAGCTTGCAGCGAAACTGAATTAGCCGTTAATTTTTTTCCTTGAATACGTATTGGCGGATAACCTTCATTTTTTTCATATTCAATAACTGCGCCCATACTTCTTAATGCATCTACTAATAGTTTTATAGGCCGTTCTTGCATACGCTGGCTCCCAGTAAGAATAGTTTCTCGCCCCTCGTTTACGGCAAAATAAGCTGTTAAAAAGCGCATTGCCGTACCCGCATGGTGAATATCTACTTCTGTTTCTTCAGAAGTTAAAGCTTTTTTCATAACCTGAGTATCATCACTATTTGAAAGGTTTGATATTTCTAGATTATTAAAAAGCGATTCTATAATTAAAAGCCTATTAGATTCACTTTTAGAACCAGTAATTTGAAGATCACCAATAATTGGCGAATTAGCATGTTGTAAACCAAAATTCATAGGGAAACACGGGGATTTTAGAAAACCATTATTTTTTTAATTGTTCTTTATCTCTACGTCGAAACTGACCGTAGGTTACAAACATACCATATACAATCATTCCGGCTACTTGAGTAATAATAAATTTAACTAATTTTCCGTCAGCAGTTCTATTTGCAAAATATTCTTGAAAAGCTAGTGTACCATAATCTACAAACATCATTACAACATTATAAACTACAAGAAACAGCAAGCCTAAAATGGCTACCGATTTCCAATATTGTTTGCTAGAAAGCATTTCTTTAAACTTCATTTATTGTAATTTTTCGTTATTATGGTGCCTATCGTGATCTCTTTTGGTTTTTATATCCAATTTCTTATCAAATGCTTCTTGAAGATTAACCCCTGTCTGATTGGCTAAACACAATACTACAAAAACCACATCTGCCAACTCTTCTCCTAAATCTTTATTTTTATCGCTTTCTTTTTCGCTCTGTTCTCCGTAACGACGGGCAATAATACGGGCAACTTCTCCTACTTCCTCGGTAAGTTGTGCCATATTGGTAAGTTCATTAAAATAACGAACTCCATGTTCTTTAATCCAATTATCAACGGCTTTCTGCGCTTGCTCTAGATTCATCTTCTGTATTTATTTTAGACAAAACTAGCACTTCTGATTGTTTACTCACAATTTCATCATAAAAGTTTTTTAAGCTTTTATATTCCTCCGGTAAAAAAATATTTTTTTTCAAAGTAAAAGTTGACACAATACGGACATATCCATTTCCGCCATTTACTATAAATTTAAAATCAGCATCATTTTTATTTAACACAACATGAATACTCTCAGGTAACGAAGTAATTTCATACCCCTCAGGAAGTTTCATACTTGCCGTTTTATTAAAAAAGACAGGAAATTTCATATACACAGGATATGTACGCTCATCTGCTTTAAAAGGATTCTCTTTTCGAGCTAAAAACTGCAATGGGTTTATATAAATTTGTTCACCAACTTTCTGATAAGCATTTTGCAAAGTATATTCGTAAGATTCTTTAATATCGCTACCTATATTTTTTTCATTCTTTAATGAATAGTTATCCACTAAAATTTGATCGTTTTTTTCTTGCAGTAGTTTTATATATTCGTCTCTATCTAATCCTTTATAGTTATTCCTGAAAGATTTAGCCTCAAATCCGGAATAAATAGCCCGAACTCTTCCTCTTATTTCTTTATTTTCTAGATCGAACAAAATATTAACGTTTTGCATTTTTTTAGAAACTTTATTGGGATAAAGAGAAACCCACGAAGAAGTTCCATCATCTTTAATAAGTCTTCCTTGCCAATTCCTAGCTCTTTTGGGCAACTCTCCCAATCCTGCATATTGATCTGTCGCATCTAATAAAACATACGAATTTTCTAACTTTACAGCTGCAATCAAATAGTTAAACCCACTTTGTGTTGGGTATAATGGAATTCCATGATTTACTGTACTTACCAATACAGGATAAGCCTCAAATCCTTTATAGGTTAACATTGCTGTTAATAACAGATTAATATCAGCAACATTACCAACACCCTCTTTATAGCCTTTTTTAGTCCCATTATCCGGTAAATAACCTAGATAATTATTCCAGCCTATTTTTTGTTTTACAAAGGCTAAAATTGCCTGAAGTTGTTCAGTTTTATTTTGTGTATTGGCTAAGATACTTTCTAAATCATCTTCAAAAAAATTACTCCTTTTTAATTCTTTTAACAAACCACCTTCATCATAAAGTGTTTTGGCTACATTTTCCCAAGTAGTGCTTATGTTATTTATTGGTGAGTTAGGAAATTTGGTGTATTGTAACTCCCAGCTAATTTTTGCTGCATAATTTTTTAAATAATCTACATAATCTTCGTCCTTAAGTGCAGGAATATTCTCTTTATCTATTTTGTAAACATTTTGTAAATATTCTACTTTTCGCTGTACACTTTTAGTTTTAGAAACGTAAAAACCAGATCGCTCAGTATCTATATAAGAATATCTGAAATTTTCGGAAGACTGATCCATCGGTATTACTACTTTAGCTCGCTGGTTATAATGTGGAATATACCCCAAGAATTCTGGTAATTTTAAGGTTACTTCAATCTTATCTAACGGAATTGTATATTGAAGTTCTACAGGTGCTAAACTAGCAAAGAATGGAGAAATAATTTTATATTTATATTCTATAACACTTCCTTCTTTAATAGCTGGCATTGTAAATTTTACAGATTTGCGGAAACGACTAACATCTTCTTCAAAAACTTGATCTTTATCTAATTTTTCTTTACTGATTTTTCCATCACTTAAATTATAAGTATAAGCTTTAAGTCCGCTAATGGTTTCTTTATTACTATTTTCAAAATATAATGGAATTGTTTTGCTAGCCCATTCAAAACCGGATTTTTTATAGATTTTAATACGATTGTGATAATGGGTTATCAATTGTAAACCTTGCTTACTTATATCGAAAGTAGTGTACCTGTAACGATACAAAAATGCGGCTTCTGCTTCTGGATCTTCAGCATGAGCCGTTTGTTCTATCTCTTTCTTAGATACATTACCAAATTTATAATCTTGTGCATTTGTTACTGTGGCAAGTAATAAAAAAATTACTGCTAAAAAGGAGGAATTACGCATAGTAATAAAATTATTTTTTAATAAGAACAGCCTTTTGATTACTCAAAATATTAATATTATTGAAGAATTTTCGAAAAGTCTCGTATTTAGAAGTTTCCCATTTTCCCTGAACCAATTGAACATTTCTGGTAACTACTATTTGATTCGTATTTTCTTTTGATGCCTTAACGTCTAAATCGAAATTTCCAAATTCGTTTTCAACATGTATGGGTTTGGGTAGCGCTTCAATTTTATAATCTTCTGGTATTGTAAATGTAAATATGGCTTTGTTTGAAAATCCCCGACGCACTACAATAGGATAAAGACGATCTTTTTTATGAGGAACATTACTCACATCTGCTTTCATAAAATTAAGCGGCAATAGTAAACGGGTTCCCGCTTTTGTAAAAAAAGATTTTCCTGTTATTTCTAAATCTTCAGAAAATTTGGCATTTTTTTTATCATCTTCAAAATTCATTTTTTCTATATGAATTCCACGTAGATTTCTGAATAGTTTTTTATAATGCCTATCTTGATCTTCTTCGGTAGCTACTTGAATTCTAAAATTGTTTTCATAAAAAATACCTTTATTCTCCTTTACTATTTTTGCTTCAAAAGCATCCTGTTTCAAGACTATGTTGCAAGCAATATTCTCCGTATTTTCTTCTGATGAATATTCCGGAGTCTTTACAACTTCCCCGCCATCTTCTTTTACTAAAAAAACGTATCGATTATCGGTAAAATCTCCTAAATAATTAAAAGGAAGCGTTTGGCTGGTACATTCTAACCAAACATCAGCATCGGCTATATCTGGAACATTTAAAATAACATGATTCCCTTGCATTGATACAAAATCTGGATCCATACTTTTTTGTTCTTCTCCGGCATTTACCACAGCGTAATTTGATTTTATTCCTTGTGAAGCCAAAAGAGCTTTCATATAATTAGTTAGCCCCTTACAATCGCCATATTGCATTCGGTCGACTTCTTCTGCTTCTATAGGCTGCCAACCACCAATCCCTAATTGTACACTAATATAGCGTGTACGATTTTGCATATATTTATATATTAGCCTTGCTTTATCGTAATCGGTAGCTGCATTTTTTACTAATTCATTAACTTCTTGAATGGTCTTAGCGGGTAGTTGATCTCTACCCTTCAATAAATTTTTATATTGCCATTTCCCAAATTCCTGCCATGTTTTTGCATGCCCACTTACGCCAACCAAACTAAAATCTTCTAAAGCTACTTTAACTTTTGGGACTATTTCATAAAGTCCCGGGCTATATTTCTCATAAGTAAAAGCAGGAATGTTTTCAGCTTTATAAAAAACGTCAAATTTTGATACTTTTTTCTGAATTTCTTTATCTTCTAAATTAACCTCTTTATAACGTATTGGTATATGAGAGGGGTTTATAATAGAATATGTACTTGATGCTACACTTAAATAATATCCTGAAATTGGTTGCCAAGGTTGTATAAAAGCCGTGTTATTACTTTCTATTTCGCTTTCATAAACTACAGTATATGGATATTCGTTTGGGGTATAATCTAGATAACTTACACGATCGTCAGTATATAAATTTCCTTCTTGCACATAACTTCTATCTTTAAAATGACGTCCTTTAATCTTTTTAATTTCCTCTCCTAACTTATTGTAAACAAAGGCTTCCTGATCTTTTATAGTCCTACTTTCATCATCATAAAAATCGTACGCACCTACAAATTTATCGCCATATTTATTTAAAACAGTAACTACCCGATGCGTTTTTATGTGCATCTCATCTATAGATTCTATTTCAATTTTTATACTTTGCTCACGTACTACGGCATTAGCATGATTGGTTAAGGTAGTATCCAAAAACATACTTTGATAAGAGGATTCCTGTGCATAAGTTATAATACCACAGAGCATGAGCAAGAAGCTCGTAACTATCAGTTTCATTGCAAAAATCTAGAAGAGTTTGTTTTTGCAATATACGAAATTTTAAGAGTTTTTAACTTTTATTTTTAGAATCTATTAAGATAGTTACCGGACCATCGTTAACCAATTCTACTTTCATATCAGCGCCAAATTTACCAGTTCCTACAGGCTTCCCTAACTCTTTCTCGAAGGTGTTAATAAATTCTTCATACAACGGAATTGCAATGGTAGGTTTTGCTGCTTTTATATAACTGGGTCTGTTTCCCTTTTTAGTACTAGCGTGTAAGGTAAACTGGCTTACAATTATTGCATTTCCATTTATATCGAGAAGTGAATTATTCATTACCTCATCTTCATCATTAAAAATTCGCATGTTTACAATTTTGCGACATAACCAAGCAATATCTTCAGAAGTATCTTCTGGTTCAATTCCCACTAAAATAAGTAAGCCATCAGCAATTTCAGCATTAATTTTATTAGCTATACTTACCGATGCTTTAGTTACGCGCTGAACTACTACTCTCATTTTTTATAAATATCGGTTCTGTATGGATCGTCTTCGCCTTCAATTATTTGTAAATAACTTTTGTAACGAGACCAAGCAATTTCTCCTTCTTCCAAAGCATTTTTAACGGCACAATTGGGTTCGTTTAAATGAAGACAATTGTAAAACTTACACCCTTGTTTCAGTGCAAAAAACTCCGGAAAATAGTCTCCTAATTCTTCTTTCTCAATATCAACTACACCAAATCCTTTTATTCCTGGGGTATCTATAATTCTTGCATCAAAGCTTAAATCGAACATTTCAGCAAATGTAGTGGTATGCTGACCTTGCTTATGCTGTTCTGAAATTTCTAATGTTTTTAAATTTAAAGCAGGTTCCAAATTATTGATTAAAGTAGACTTTCCTGTCCCACTATGTCCGGAAAACATCGATGTTTTTCCGAACATCATTTCTTTAACCTTATCTACGTTTTTACCTGTTTTAGCCGAAATGCCTATACATTCGTAACCAATATCTCGATATAATTTTGCCAGATATTTAATCTCCAAAATTTCATCTTCGTTATAGGTATCTATTTTATTAAATAGTAATACAGCTTTTACATCGTAAGCTTCTGCCGTTACTAAAAACCGATCTATAAAAGTGGTAAAAGTAGGTGGATTATTAAGGGTGATAACTAAAAATACCTGATCTACATTAGACGCTATAATATGGGTTTGTTTTGAAAGGTTTACCGATTTCCGAATAATATAATTATCTCGCTCTTCAATCTTTTTAATAACACCTTGTGTACCTTCTGCTACTTCTTCCAGATCAAATTCAACTACATCACCTACGGCAACCGGATTAGTACTTTTTATTCCTTTTAATCGAAATTTGCCTTTTATACGACAATCATAAAATTTACCATTATCAGATTTTACCTGATACCAACTTCCCGTCGACTTATAAACTGTTCCTTTCATTAAATAAAATTTGCTTTTTAACAAATTTTTAAGATACCTTTATACCTCTCAAATACATTAATTTTTTACAAATGAACAAAATTACTTTTAAACTATTACTAGCAACTATATTGTTAGTAGGCGTAACAGTTAAAGCTCAAACTCATTTATTTGAACATCCAGATTTTGAAACTATTGCTAAAGACCACAAAACTATTGCAATCATTCCATTTTCAGCAAAGGTAAGTCTTCGTCCTAAACAAATGAAAGAAATTACTCCTGAACAATTAAAAGAGATGGAAATTGGTGAAGGACAATCCATTCAAACGGCAATGTACTCATGGTTTTTAAAAAGAAAAAAGCGCGGAAAACTTTTAATAAATGTTCAGGATCCAAACAAAACTAATGCTATTCTAAAGAAAAATGAAATTGACATGGAAATTACAACTCCTGAAGAACTTGCTAAATTATTAAAGGTAGATGCTGTAATAACCGGTAAATTTGAAACAGATAAACCAATGTCAGAAGGTGCTTCTATTGCTTTAGGCTTTTTAGTTGGTTTTTGGGGAACCACCAATTCAGCAACTATAAATATGAGTATACATAACGCTAAAGACGGTATGTTACTTTGGAATTACAACAAGCGTGTTATTGGAAGCTTAGGAAGCTCTAACGACCAGTTAATTAACAAGCTAATGCGAAAAGCTTCAAGACGATTGGCATATACTAAATAAGAAAGTCGAAAAACCAACCAAAATAAAAAGGCTGCTCTGGTAAAACGTGAGCAGCCTTATTTATTTTTGGAAAATTAAGAATTAGTAATTATTCGTTCCAATCTAAAACCAATCTTGGCATCGTTGTTTCAGAATCTAAATTTATTGGCTGACAAGCAGCTACACTTTCTCGAAACCAATTAGAAAACTCTGAATCATCATTTTTAAAATTCATCATAAAATTTTCATCTTCAGCTTCGGTATACACTACAACTTCAAAATTTTCTTCTTTTTGCTGTAAATACCAACTTTCTTTTAGCACACCAATTCGAGCATGCATTTCAGAAAATTCTTTATTTCGATTATTGTTCACCTCATCAACAAAACTTAACCAGTCTTCAACTTTATCTGCTCTTATGGCTAAAGAATATGCAAATTTTTTCATTAGAAAATTAGCTATCTAAAATAGCTTGTTGGTGATTAATAGATTCTTGGTGAACTGCTTTAAAAAGCTTCAACACAAATTCTTCACTTAAACCATGTTGCTCACCTTCTAATACCATTTTACCCAAAATTTCGTTCCAACGTTTTGTTTGTAAAATAGCAACATTTTTAGTTTTTTTTACATGGCCTATATCTTCAGAAATTTTCATTCTCTTGGCTAATAATTCAATTAATTGATTATCAGCAACGTCGATTTTAGCACGTAAATTGGTTAATTTATTTTGGTATTCTTCATTTTCAGATACTTCTTTTCTTATTTTAAGATCTTTCATTACCTGAATTAAAGTTGAAGGAGTAATTTGCTGTTTAGCATCACTCCAAGCTTTGTCTGGATTATGATGTGTTTCTACCATTAATCCGTCAAAATTAAGATCTAATGCAGTTTGGCAAAGATCAAAAATAATATCACGACGTCCTGCGATGTGAGAAGGATCTAAAATTAAAGGAAGATCTGGAAATTTATTTTGTAATTCAATTGCAATTTGCCACTCTGGGTTGTTACGGTATTTTGTTTTTTCGTAGCTAGAAAATCCTCTATGGATAACTCCTAAATTTTTAATATCTGCGGTGTACATACGCTCTACAGCACCTAACCATAATGCTAAATCTGGATTAACTGGGTTTTTAATTAAAACTGGTTTATCTGTTCCTTTTAAAGCATCTGCAATTTCTTGAATTATAAATGGAGATACAGTAGTTCTTGCACCTATCCAAAGAATATCGATATCATGTTTCAAGGCTAACTCTACATGATGGGGATTGGCTACTTCAGTAGTTGTCAACATACCGGTTTCCTCTTTGGCTTTTTGCAACCATTTTAAACCTAAAGCACCTACACCTTCAAAGTTTCCCGGACGTGTTCTTGGTTTCCAAATTCCGGCTCTAAGTACTGTTGCATCGGTATCTTTTAACTCGTGTGCAATTTTTAAAACTTGCTCTTCAGTTTCTGCGCTACATGGCCCGGCAATCACTAACGGATGGTCTAATCCGAATGCATCCAACCAATTTCTTAATTCTTTTTTATTTTCCATGAGTAAATTTTTAGCTAATTCCTTTTAATATTGATTTTATATGATTTGTACGTTCCATTTCGTTATACACTTCGCCAAATTCATCATTAGCGATTAAATCTCTAAATGAACTTAAATTCTGAATATATTCATTTAAAGTTTCTAGTACGTTTTCTTTATTTTGTTGAAAAATAGGTGACCACATTGCCGGTGAACTTTTTGCTAATCGTACGGTTGAAGCAAAACCACTACCTGCCAAATCGAAAATATCACGCTCATTTTTCTCCTTCTCAAGAACCGTTTTCCCCAACATAAACGAGCTAATATGCGATAAATGTGATACATACGCAATATGCCGATCGTGAGACTCCGGATCCATATACCGAATACGCATTTCTAATTTCTGAAATATATTCATTGCACGTTCCTGTAGTTTAAAGGCGGTTTTTTCTACTTCGCAAACAATATTAGTTTTGCCTTTATACAAATCGGGTATTGCTGCAGAAGGTCCTGAAAACTCAGTACCCGCAATTGGATGTGCCGATAAATAATTTCTTCGTTTTGAATGATTTTTTACCGCTTCACATAATTTAAATTTCGTAGAACCAGCATCGATTACCAAAGTATCGTCTCCGGCATGGTCTAAAGCTGCTGTTAAAACATTAATACTGATATCGACGGGAACTGCAACAATAGCAACATCGCTATCGTTCAGATCTTCCATGGTACCGGCTTTATCAATAAAACCAATTGATACAGCTTCTTTTAAGTGATCGTCATTTTTATCGATACCGATAATCGTACTTTCAGGAAACGATTCTTTAATCGCTAATGCGAACGATCCACCAATAAGCCCAACTCCAATTACACTTACTTTCATTTTTTTACTCGTTTAATGGCTTCTTCTATATTTTCTTCCGCAGTACATAATGAAAAACGAATATAGCCTTCGCCTTTATCTCCAAAAATGAAACCTGGTGCAGTAAAAATGCTGTATTCATACAGTAAATTATCAACAAATTCTTCGGAAGATTTTCCTTCTGGCACTTTACACCAAATAAACATTCCGGCTTGTTCTTTTCCTGGCTTGCAATGCAATGCTTCTGCTAGTTCTAAAATTTTTGTTCTGCGGCTTTGGTAAATAGCATTTATAGAATCGAACCAGCTTTTATCTAATTTCAATGCTGCGGTTGCTCCTGCTTGCACTGGATAAAACATACCGCTATCCATATTGGTTTTTACCTTTAAAACAGTATTGATATTTTTCTCACTTCCGCTTAACATCCCAACACGCCAACCGGCCATATTGAAACTTTTACTTAAACTGTTTAGTTCTAATACCACTTCTTTAGCTCCTTCAGCTTTTAAAATGCTTTTAGGATTATTGTTTAGAATAAAACTATACGGATTATCATTAACAATTAAAATCTGATGTTTTTTTCCAAAAGCAACCAGTTGCTTAAAAACCTCATCGGTAGCCGAAGCTCCTGTAGGCATATGCGGATAATTGACCCACATTAATTTAACCTTACTTAAATCTTTTTGCGCTAATGCTTCAAAATTCGGTAGCCAATTTCCTTCTTCATTTAAATCATAATAAACGGGGTTGGCTTCTACTAATTTCGATACTGAAGTATAAGTGGGATACCCAGGATTTGGGATTAAAACTTCGTCTCCCTTGTTTAAAAATGCCATAGAAATATGTAAAATTCCCTCTTTACTTCCCATTAATGGCACTGTTTCGGTTTCGGGATTTAATGATACCTGATAATATTTCTGATAAAAATCGGCAATTGCATTTCTAAATTCAAGCGTACCTTTATAAGGCTGATATTGATGCGCTCCTTTATGAGTTAAACCTCCATTTAAAGCAGTAATAACCTGTGTAGGTGGAGCCAAATCTGGGCTACCAATTCCTAAATTGATTATAGGTTTTCCTGCTGCTTGCAAATTACGTACTTCTCGTAATTTTGAAGCGAAATAGTATTCTTTTACGTGAGCTAACCTATTGGCTGGTATCATTATACGTTATTTTTATAGGTTCCAAAAATTCTTAATTGTTCGGTCATGATGCTTAATACTTCCATAGCTTTTAAAAACTGATTATAATCGCTGAAAGTAATATCAATAAAAAATGAATATTTCCAAGGTGTTTCAATAATCGGCATACTTTGGATTTTGGTCATATTCAAATCAAAATCGCGCATGATGTTGAGTACAGAAACCAAACTACCAGTTTTACTTTCTAATTCGAATTTTAACGAAGCTTTATCTATTTTTTCTCCGTTTGGCTCCTTTTTAGTTTTACCTATTATTAAAAAACGAGTAGAATTACTCTTTTTTGTATGAATATCTGAAGCTAAAATTTCTAACCCAAAAATAGATGCCGCTGCTGTACTAGCCACTGCAGCTATTCCTTTAGATTGTTTTTCTGAAATTCGGCGAGCGACCTCTGCAGTATCGGTATCTTCAATTAATTTAATATGTGGATATTTTTTAAAGAAAGTTTTACACTGTAACAGTGCCATAGGATGCGAATACACTTTTTTAATCTTATCAATTTGTTGCCCTTCAAGTGCCATTAAATTCATCGAAATTGGTATATAATGCTCTCCAACAACACTTAGATTATTTTCATCGATTAATGCATAATTCGGCAGGATGGCACCAGCAATCGAATTTTCTATAGCCATTACCGCTTCTTCAATTTCACCGTTCACTAAACTTTGAGTTAAACTTTGAAAAGACATGCATTCTTTTATTACTACATCTTCTCCATAATATTGCTGAGCAACTAAATGATGAAAAGATCCGCGTATTCCTTGTATTCCTATTCTTTTTTCCATTAAAAATTTATAAAAAAAAAGTCTCGATTTTTAGATCGAGACTTTTATATAATGTTTAAACTTAATTACATAGCATTCTCGATCCTACTCTTTAAAAAAATAGAAGAAAAAATAAAAGAATGCGTTCCAAGTAAATAAGTGGTTCATTTATTCGCTAATTATGGTTACTAAATTATAACTATATTTTTATTTGAAAAATCATTTGTTGTCTTTTTTTAAAAACAAGAGTTTTTTTACGAATATTGCTTCAGATGTTTTTAATTAGAACAAATATTTCAGTAAAAAAACTATAATTAGAATCATTTTTAAAGGAAAATCAATAAAATTGATCCTCATTTTTAAAGGATTATATTAAAAATCTCTTTTCAATAGCTCAATTTTATATGTACTTTTGAATAAAAAGTGTTAACATGTCCATTTCAGTAGAAAATATTTCAAAATATTATGGAGCTCAAAAAGCCTTACAATCAGTTTCATTTTCTATTGAAAAAGGAGAAATTGTTGGTTTTTTAGGACCCAATGGTGCTGGAAAATCTACATTAATGAAAATTCTAACCGGTTTTTTACAACCTTCGGAAGGAAAAGCATCTGTAAATGGTTTTTCAATCGAAAATCAGTTACACGATGTACAAAAAAGTATTGGCTACCTACCAGAACACAATCCTTTATATACGGAAATGTATGTACGGGAATATTTAGTATTTAATGCTAAAATCTACGGAATCAATAAAAATCGTATAGAAGAAGTGATTCAATTAACGAATCTTACTCCTGAAGCCAACAAAAAAATCGAGCAACTTTCTAAAGGCTATCGGCAACGTGTTGGGTTGGCTGCAGCATTAT
Organism: Zunongwangia sp.; assembly: GCF_048269745.1. Taxonomy (NCBI): domain Bacteria; kingdom Pseudomonadati; phylum Bacteroidota; class Flavobacteriia; order Flavobacteriales; family Flavobacteriaceae; genus Zunongwangia; species Zunongwangia sp. The sequence goes on from NZ_JBLXIB010000004.1 coordinate 90,693, forward strand.
TACATGATCCTGAAGTGTTAATTTTAGATGAACCTACTACAGGACTAGATCCTAATCAATTAATCGAAATTAGAAACCTAATTAAAAATATTGCAGCTAATAAGACTATTTTTCTTTCTACACATATTATGCAAGAAGTAGAAGCCATTTGTGAACGTCTTATTATTATTAATGAAGGAAGTATTATTGCTGATAAAAAATTAACCGATTTACGACAAGACCAAGAACAAATTGTTTTAGTTGAATTTGATTACCGAATTGAAGAAGTTGCTTTAAAACGAATTCCGCATATCGTAAAAGCTAAAAATACAGGCGGATTCCGTTACGAACTTACTTTTGATACTAAAGAAGATATGCGATCTGCGGTTTTTGATTTTGCACATGATAACGGTCTAAAAACACTTCAACTGAATCAAAAAACTAAAAACCTGGAGAGCTTGTTTACCGAATTAACAAAGCAACAAAACGCTTAAACTAATTTTTTGATACGAGAATTTTCTTCTCTGGCATATCAAAAGTAATTATTTCACCTATCCAGTTAATTCCCATAATCCCTTCGTAGATTAGTCCGTCGATAAATGTTGCTCCAAAATCGGTATTTTCAACATTCTTTTTTAAATCGCTAAGTCTGGATACTTCAGCAAAATAATACTGGTTTCCTTGTTCGGGCTTAAAAGAACTTGGGATATATTTAGATTCTACCTGTGTAGAATCAATCCCAAGCGCTTTCATATATCTGGAATTAAACCGATAAACATCAAAACCGGCACCGCTATCTAAACCAACATGCAATTCTAAAGAATCCAGTTTCACCATAGTCCCGATGCTTACTTTTATATTTCGATCATTATTGATTTCCAATGGCATTTCAAACTCTATATTTTTTCGCCTTTGCTGAAGTGATTCTTCAGATTCGATAATCAATTTCCTTTCAGCAAAATCAATTGTAAAAGCTTTTTGCTGAAGTGGGGTTAAAGAAATTAATCCATCTAACGGAAAATCGACATCATAAACCGCAAATTGCTCATTTTCCACACTAAAATCTCCAATTTTTAATATGTTAGAATGATACAAATCTGAAGTTATCGCTTCACCGGTGGCGCGATGACCAGTATAAAAATGTGTTGTTTTTTCGAGATTATCGATTTTATCGGCAAAATCTTTGGTGAGCAAATTCATACCAGAACCAGTATCGAAAACAAAATTACCGGGAATACCATTTACGCTTGCTTTTATCATAATATGCCCATTCGGACTCAGTTTAAACGGAATTTCAATCTTTTCTTTGGTATAATGCTGTGCGTAAAAAACAATTGAAAACAATAAAAATGTAACTAGTAAAAATCCTTTCTTCATAACTTACTCTTTATTATTCCACGAATTAAAAGAAGATTTGTTACAAAAAAAGCCTCATATTTTATGCAATATGAGGCTTTTGGCATTTCAATTTTCAGCAATTAAAGTCTTTTATTTCTTTTCTGAAAGTTTTAAAATATCACCAAATACACCACGAGCAGTTACGGCAGCACCCGCGCCAGCTCCCTGAATAACAATTGGACGATCGCCATAGGATTCGGTATAAATTTCAAAAATAGAATCGGCTCCTTTTACTTGTCCCAAACTACTTTCATCAGGCACAGAAACCAGTTTTACTTCTAACTCTCCTTTATCCTGCTGCAAGTCTCCCGATAAATCGCCTATATATCGCAAAACATGATTAGGCTTTTGCTCTTCTTTTATTTTCTGATAGGTTTCATCTAATTCTTCCAATTTCACTACAAATGTTTTTGCATCACCACCACGTAAATCTTCCGGCACCAGGTTATTTATTTTCACATCAGTAAACTCATTATGAAGGTCAAGTTCTCTGGCCAAAATCAATAATTTTCGACCAACATCATTTCCGTTTAAATCTTCCCGAGGATCTGGCTCGGTAAATCCTTTATCGATGGCCTCTTTCAACACACTACTAAAGGATCGATCTTCCGCAGAAAATGTATTAAATAAATAACTTAGCGTTCCTGAAAACACACCACGAATTCGGGTAATATTCTCCCCGGAAAGATGTAAAATCCGAATAGTATCGATCAAAGGTAGGCCTGCACCAACATTGGTTTCATATAGATATTGCTTCTGATTTTTTTCTAAATTCTCACGCAATGCTGCATAAAAATCGAAAGTTAAAGTATTCGCGATTTTGTTTGAAGACACTAAATCAAAACCATGATCTACCAGTTTATTGTAATGCTGAACAAAAGCTTCGCTCGCTGTATTATCGACTGCGATCAGATTTTCTAAATGAAATAATTTGGTGTAATTAATCACTTCGTCTAAAGAAGCTTCCTGATCTGTTTGTTCAAGCTGTTTTTTCCAATCTTCGCCAATTCCGGTAGCATGAAGCAATAGTTTTCTGGAATTGGACACCGCAAAAATATTCAGTTTTACCTTTTTACGCTCTTCTATTGAAGCAGCCGAATTTAAAATCTGATTGATCAAGGTTCCGCCAACCGTACCATGGCCAAAAATCGCAATATTGATTTTTTTACAGATCTCAAAAATCTCTCCGTGAATTACGTTTAACGCTTTGTTCAATTGCGCTTTTTTAACCACTAAACTCACGTTTTTCCCAGTTACCGTATTATTGAAAAGCAACGGTACAATCTGGTTCCTAATTAAAGCATCGTAAGGTTTATGGAAAGTACTTAGATCCTGACCAACTATTGAGATCACGGAAACATCATCTACAACAGATATCTTATTTACGTCTTTGGAATAAAAATCACTTTCAAATTCTCGTTCTAAAGCTTTTACCGCACGTACGGCATTCTCAGCATCTACCACCAAACCAATTCCACGTTCCGAAGAACCCTGCGAAATAATACTTACACTTATTTGTGCATCCCCAAGCGCGCGGAAAATCCTTGCATCCACACCAGATTTCCCGAGTAGACCACGACCTTCTAGATTTAGCAAGGCTGTATGCTCCAAAACCGAAAGGGATTTCATTCCTTCTTTATTTGGTTTTGCCGTGATCAAAGTGCCCTGATTATCATTATTAAAGGTATTTAATATCCGAAGCGGAATATTCTTTTCGATTAACGGAATTATTGTTTTTGCATGTAAAATCGTCGCTCCAAAATTTGCAAGCTCATTCGCTTCGTTATAAGACAGCTGTTCGATGCGTTGTGCACTTGGCACTAAATCTGGATTTGCTGTATAAATTCCATCTACATGCGTATAATTTTGTAACTCTTCGGCATCCAGGTAATTCGCGATTAAAGAAGCCGTATAATTACTACCATTCCTCCCCAAAGTGGTGGTTTCATTTTTAACATTCGATCCGATAAAACCAGTAACGATATTCACAGTTTTACCATTGAATTGTTCAAAATGTTTTACGACATTTTCTTTAGAAAGCGCCTCTAAAGGTTGGGCATTTCCAAAAATATCATCGGTTTTTATCAACTGGCGGCTATCGGTGAAATTGGCTTTATAACCACGTTGTTTTAAAATTTCAGTAATCAATTTAGCCGACATTAGTTCACCCTGAGAAAGTAACTGATCTTTAATTTTAGGACTGTAATCACCAAGCAAACGAACACCTTCCAGTAGTTTCTCGATACTTTTAAATTCTTCGGAAAAATCTACAAAATCATATTCTGAGATCTGATAGGCTTTAAACTTCTCGAAAGCTGAGGCAAAATCTTCGTTCTCTGATGCTTTCTCCAATAAATTTTCAAGCTGATCTGTGGTTTTTCCTCTTGCTGAAACCACTACCGCAATACGTTCTTCGTTTTGAATCTTTTCCTCTATAATTTCTAAAACCGTATTGATACCTTCTCCGTTGGCTAGAGATTTTCCACCAAACTTTACTACTTTCATTTTTTTTGTTTTTTGAAAAATGCCTGCAATTATATTTTCCAGTTGTTTAAATTCGATTAAAAATGCATCATGACCGTGCAACGAATGAATTTCGCCATAAGTCACTTTGTTACTGCTTTGCGCCAGCTGCTTATAGGTTTCCCTGTTTTCTTCCGCTGTAAAAAAGAGATCTGAATCGACCCCAATAATGCAAATATTGGCTTTGATACTTTCTAAAACCTTATCCAGCTCTGGCCTGCCACGAGAAACATCGATCGTTTTTAAAAGTTGATTCATTAATTTATAAGCTCCCACCTGAAAACGTTCCTGAAGTTTTGCGCCGTGGTGCAACAACCAGCTTTCTACATTAAAAACCTGAAGTTCCTCATTTGTGGTTCTTTTAAAGCGGGACTTAAAAGACTCAGGGGTTCGGTAACACAGCATCGCATGCATGCGCGCATCATGTACCGGATGTTTGGAATTATTTAAAAACAATTCCTGAATCTGGCAATTGGCGATAAGCCAGTCGGTCGATTTCCAATCTGTTGCTACCGTGATTAAATTATCGGTAATTTCCGGACTAAGCGCCGCCATTTCCCAGGCAATTCCGCCACCCAAAGAACCACCAACTAAGGCAAAAAGATGATCGATTTTTAATGAATCTAAGCCTAAAAGGAATATCCTGGCAATATCTCTTGCGACAAAGTCTTTATAGTTCTCGATAAGAATTCCGTCATAACCATTACCGGGTACATTAAACGCCAAAATGGTATATTTATCGGTATCGATACACTTTTCTGGGCCTACAACATCTTTCCACCAACCGGTTTCACCGGCAACCTCAGAATTTCCCGTAAGGGCGTGATTAATCGTCACGATAGGTGCCGAATGTAATGGCTGGCCGAATATATGATACGACAGGGTGATGTCTTGTGTGCTACCACTTAATGTGGTAAAATCTTTAAGCTGTAATTGTAATAGATCTTGTTTCAACTTTTCTATTTTTTAAACTTTTAAAGCCTAAAACAGACTGACATCAGCATACATCCTTGTTATAGGAGTGCGCTTTGTTATGATCAAGAAAAGTTTTTGCGATTAATTCGGTGAAGAATCTTTCTGTTATCTATCCGAAAATCGGTAGAACGTAGCACCTTCTTTGTTTGCAAAGGGTTGCTAAGGCTTCTGCGGGTCTATTCCCTCAGCCTTTCTTGATAACAATCAGTAAGTTTCTGAACTTTGTAACCACAAATTACGGTAATAATTTACGATCAACCAACATTTTTTTGGGTTTAGTTTAGTAGGTAATATAGAGAATTGAGTAGTGATACTTTTTTGTGTTCTGCCTTTAGCTATCAGCGGAAAGATTTCTCCATTCCGCTACGCTTCAGTCGAAATAATAATCGATAAAAAAGCTCTGAACCTTCATTCAAATTCAACTTTTAGAATTCAAAATAATCTAATCCTGACTTTTGGTTCAGTCTCAATTCTAACTACTGACTACTAGAAAACCGCTTCAGCAATCTTTTTAATATTCGAGCTTTTTCCCATCGAATAAAAATGCAGTACCGGTACTCCCGCTTCTTTCAATTCTTTTGTTTGTTGAATCGCCCATTCGATTCCCACTTCTCTGACTTCTTTATTATTCTTACAAGCCTCTACATTATAAATTAGATCTTGTGGAAGATCTATACTGAACACATGAGGTAGCAATTGTAAATGCTTCTTTACAGCAATAGGTTTAATTCCAGGGATTATAGGTACATTTATGCCCATTTGCTTTGCTTTCTCTACAAACTCAAAATATGCCTGATTATTAAAAAACATCTGTGTTACCACATAATCTGCACCGGCATCTACCTTTGCTTTTAATTTTTTAAGATCGGTTTCTAAAGAAGGAGATTCTAAATGCTTCTCAGGATAACCGGCCACCCCAACACAAAAATCGGCATGATTATCAGAATCAATAACTTCATTTAAATATTTCCCTTTGGATAAATCTTTAATTTGACCTACAAGCTCATTAGCATAACAATGCCCCCCAGTTGTAGGTTCAAAATAACGCTGATGTTTCATCGCATCACCTCGTAAAGCCATCACATTTTCTATTCCTAAATAATGACAATCTACTAATACATATTCGGTTTCTTCTTTTGTAAACCCACCGCAAAGAACATGCGGAATAGTATCTACATCGTACTTTTGCTTTATTGCCGCACAAATACCAACTGTACCGGGACGCATTCTGGTAATTTTACGTTCTAGCAATCCATCTTCCCGCTTAATGTAGATATGCTCTTCTCTAGAAGTCGTTACATCTATAAACGGGGGATTAAATTCCATTAAAGGATCGATATTATCGTATAATTCCTGAATATTTTTTCCCTTTTGTGGAGGAACAATTTCAAATGAAAAAAGAGTTTTTCCTTTTGCGTTTTCTATATGCTCGGTTACTTTCATTGTCTTAAGCTGCTAATCACTGATAGCTGTTAGCCGTCAGCTTATTTTTAATCTGCAATATTTGGGTTAAGCCATTTTTCGGCCTTTTTATAATCAATGTCTTTACGTTCGGCAAAATCTTTAACCTGATCTTCTTTTATCTTTCCTAGTCCGAAATACCTCGCTTCAGGATTTGAAAAATAATAACCACTTACGCTGGCTGCGGGCCACATGGCTAAACTTTCAGTAAGTTTTACGCCAATGCGCTCTTCAACCTTTAAAATATCCCAAATGGTTAATTTCTCTAAATGATCTGGACAGGCCGGATATCCGGGCGCCGGACGAATACCTTTATAATTTTCTTTAATAAGTTCTTCGTTACTTAGATTTTCTTCGGAAGCATATCCCCAATCTTCTTTTCTGATTTTTTTGTGCAAATACTCAGCAAAGGCTTCGGCAAAACGATCGGCTAGCGCTTTGATCATAATTGAATTATAATCGTCATGATTTTTCTCAAATTCGGCTGCTAATTCCTGCGTTCCGAATCCCGTAGAAACACAAAAACAACCCATATAATCTTTAATGCCGCTTTCTTTTGGCGCGATATAATCTGAAAGCGCGAAATTAGGTTTTCCTGCATGCTTTTTTAATTGTTGTCGTAACGTTCTAAAAATGGCTGTTTTTTCTTCAGAATCTTGATTATAATACACCTCTATATCATCATGATTGATGGTATTGGCTGCAAATAAACCGTAAATTGCTTTCGCCTTTAGCAGTTTTTCATCTAAAATACGCTTCAACAAAACTTTAGCATCTTCAAAAAGCGATGTTGCCTGCTCTCCTACTACTTTATCTTCTAAAATATTAGGATAAAGTCCATGTAGATCCCAACTTCTAAAAAACGGACTCCAATCGATATAAGGTACTAATTCATTTAAATCGAAATCTTCAAGAATTTGAATTCCTAAACGATTTGGTTTCGTGATATTGGTTGTTTTCCAATCTATTTTATAGTTGTTTTCTCGAGCTTCTTCAATAGACAGAAAACTTTTTACTTTACTTCGTTTTCCAAAATTGTTTCGAAAAACCTCATATTCTGTTTTTAAATTTTCTTTGTAAGCTTCTCTTGTTTTTTTATTCAATAAATCCCCAACAACCGTAACTGCTCTTGAAGCATCGTTTACATGCGCGACTGCGTGCATATATTGTGGATCTATTTTTACTGCGGTATGCGCTTTAGAAGTTGTAGCTCCACCAATAAGCAGAGGCACATTAAAATTTTGTCGTTGCATTTCTTTAGCCAAAAAAACCATTTCATCTAAAGAAGGCGTTATTAGTCCGCTTAAACCTATAGCATCTACATTATTAGCTTTTGCAGCATCAATAATTTTCTCTGGCGGTACCATTACGCCAAGATCAATAATTTCGTAATTATTACATCCTAAAACTACGCTTACAATATTTTTACCAATATCGTGAACATCTCCTTTTACGGTGGCCATCAACACCTTTCCGGCAGGTTCTCGTTTACTGGTTTTATCATTTTCAATAAAAGGTAATAGATAAGCTACGGCTTTTTTCATTACCCGTGCCGATTTTACTACCTGTGGGAGAAACATTTTCCCACTTCCAAAGAGATCTCCAACCACATTCATCCCTATCATCAACGAGCCTTCAATTACATCGATAGGCCGCTCTGCTTCCAGTCTGGCTGCTTCTACATCTTCAACAATATAAGCATCTACTCCTTTAACAAGCGCATGGGTTATCCGGTCTTGAATACTACCCTCTCGCCAACTTAAATCGACTTTACTGGTTTTTGCGGTTCCTTTTACTGTTTCAGCAAAATCCAACAAACGCTCGGTAGCATCGTCTCTACGATCTAAAATTACATCTTCTACATGCTCCAGTAAATCTTTTGGAATTTGATCGTAAACCTCCAATAATGCAGGGTTTACAATTCCCATATTCATTCCGGCCTTTATGGCATAATAAAGAAACACAGAGTGCATAGCTTCCCGTACAGGATTATTTCCCCGGAAAGAAAAAGATACATTACTTACCCCACCGCTTACGCTACAATACGGTAAGTTTTCTTTTACCCATGCCGTTGCCTCAATAAAATCTATCGCATTTCTACGATGCTCATCCATACCTGTTCCTACAGGAAAGATATTTAAGTCGAAAATAATATCCTCTGGTGGAAAATTTACTTTATCTACAAGGACGTCGTAGGAACGTTTTGAAATTTCAATTCTGCGATCGTAATTATCGGCTTGCCCAACCTCATCAAAAGCCATTACAATAACTGCCGCTCCGTAACGCTTTATTTTCCTTGCATGTTCTATGAATTGCGCTTCACCTTCTTTTAATGAAATAGAATTCACTACGCATTTCCCTTGTACCACTTGCAAACCAGCCTCGATAATTTCCCATTTAGAACTATCTATCATTATCGGAACACGAGCAATATCAGGCTCGGCTACAATCAAATTTAGGAACTTTACCATGGCTTCTTTACCATCGATAAGTCCGTCGTCCATATTAATATCGATAATCTGTGCACCGCCATCTACCTGATCTCTGGCCACATCTAAAGCTTCATCGAACTTTTCTTCTTTGATTAACCTTAAAAATCGTTTAGAACCGGCTACATTAGTACGTTCTCCTACGTTTACAAAATTGCTATCTGGAGTAATAATTAAAGGTTCCAGACCCGACAATTGTAATGGTCGATAATCGGTTTTTCCTGAAGTATTATTGGCTAAATTATGATCTAATCCTTCCATTTTTAGGCCGAAGCTTTTTTATGTTGAAGACTTTTTATAGGTCTAGGTTTGTAATCTTTAGCAATATTTGCAATTGCTTTTATATGATCTGGTGTTGTACCGCAACATCCTCCTAAGATGTTAACCAAACTTTTATCGAGATATTCTTTAGTTTGAATCGCCATTTCATCGGGAGATTCATCGTACTCTCCAAAAGCGTTTGGCAAACCGGCATTGGGATAGGCGGAAACACCATATTGTGTTTTATAAGACAATACTTCTAAATGCGGAGTTAACTGTTTTGCCCCCAAAGCACAATTAAAACCAATACTTAATAATGGAATATGTGAAACTGATATAAGAAAAGCTTCTGCGGTTTGCCCAGACAAGGTTCTACCTGAAGCATCGGTAATCGTACCGCTTACCATCACCGGAATATCTAAATCTAATTCTTCTTTAAGTTCATCTATTGCAAAAAGAGCTGCTTTAGCATTTAAAGTATCGAATACGGTCTCTACCAACAAAATATCTACTCCTCCTTTTATTAAGGCTCTTGCTTGTTGTTTATAGGCAATTCTAAGTTGGTCAAAAGAAATTGCCCGAAATCCAGGATCATTTACATCTGGAGACATACTTGCTGTTTTGTTTGTAGGTCCCATTGCTCCGGCAACAAATTTAGGTTGATCGGGATTTGCTTCAGTTAATTCTGTAGCTACTTGTTTAGCGATTTTAGCCGACTCGTAATTTAATTCATCTACAAGCTCTTCCATTTGATAATCGGCCATTGCAATAGTAGTTCCCGAAAAAGTATTGGTTTCCACAATATCGGCTCCTGCCTGAAAGTATTTCTTATGGATTGTGGCTATTGCCTCGGGTTGGGTGATAGAAAGGAGATCATTATTTCCCTGTAATGACACCGGCCAATCTTTAAAACGATCGCCACGGAAGTCTTCTTCAGTAAATTTATATTCCTGAAGCATGGTCCCCATTGCACCATCAAGGATCAATATTTTTTCGGCTAATAATTCTTCTAATTTCGACATGTTATTATGTTCTAAACGCTATCAAAAAAGAAGAAAAAGGAAGTCTTGATGTTATCTATCTACGAAAAAACCGTAGTAGAAGGTAGCACCTTCTCCATAGTAAACAGAGGGTTGCTAAGGTTTCACCGGGTCTAATCCCTCAACCTTTCTTGATAACGCTATTATGTTAATGAACTCAGCCCGCTAATATACGGTGTTCTATTATAATTACAAGAGAATCTATAAAAATGTTAATTGAAAATCACCTTTTTTGATTTAAAAAGAATAGGAAACCCGCTTAGTAGACGGGTAGGAATTTCTATGACTCTACTTTTTCTCCATTTACATTTACTTCGTAAGATATTTCAGCTGCTTTTTCTAGCATTTTTGCAACAGAACAGTATTTATCCATAGAAAGCTCTACAGCACGCAAGGCTTTTTGTGGAGTAACATCGCCTTTCAGCATAAAATTTAAATGAATCTTTTTAAAAACATTTGGTATAGCTCCATCTTCTCTAAAGCCTTCTACTTCTACCTGAAGATCTTCTAGTTCTATTTTCTGCTTTTTAAGAATCATCACCACATCAATACTACTGCAACCGGCAATACCACGAAGAATTAAATCCATCGGGCTACCTCCCTGTGGATTTTCTTCAGATTTATTATCTAAATGAACAACATCTCCACGTTCATTTTTAGTCTCAAAGTGATAGGCATCGTTAAGCCTTTTTAGAAAGATTTTCATCTATTTTAATTTTGATGTAAATGTACACTGAATTACACAATTTGAAAAGTTTTGAATAACCATTAGTTTTTAGACTTTGATCGAACAGTTTATTATAAACAGGGTGAGATGCTGAAACTAGTTTAGCATGACGTAATTTTTTATTCGATTTTGATCATCTATTTGATCTATGTAATTCAAAATTAAGTATTCAAATTAGCGAATCTTGATTCTAAAATCTGACATCGAAAAGCGTTAGCGATCTAAATTCTAACTAGCCTATACTCTGTACCACTTCTTTTTTGGCTTCTTTTTTAGATCCATCGAATCCTTCTACTCCACCTACCGTAGTATATCTAAGTACATATTTTTTATCTGGAAAAATTCTTTGGTAGGCACTCTGGCACATAATCGCTGCTTCGTGAAAACCAGATAAAATCAGTTTTAATTTTCCCTTATAAGTATTTACATCACCAATCGCATAAACACCGGGAATATTGGTAGCATAATCGTAGGAATTATCCACTTTAATGGCATTCTTTTCGATTTCTAATCCCCAATTTCCTATTGGTCCTAATTTTGGTGATAATCCAAATAGTGGAATAAAATGATCTACATCTCTAAATTCTTCGCCACGTGCTTCATCTTTATGACGAATCACTACCTGCTCTAAATCATTTTCTCCGCTTAGGCCAACCACCTCCGCATTGGTAATCATTTCGATCTTGCCAAGTTTCGATAATTCTGATACTTTTTCTACAGAATCTAAAGCGCCTCTAAATTCTTTTCTTCGGTGTACCAGCGCTACTTCTTCAGCAATATCAGCTAAGTAAATTGCCCAGTCTAAAGCAGAATCTCCACCACCGGCGATCACTACTTTCTTATCGCGATAAATCTCAGGATCTTTAATAAAATATTCCACGCCTTTATCTTCATAATCAGTAATATTCTGGATAGGTGGTTTACGCGGTTCAAATGAACCTAAACCTCCTGCAATGGCTACTACCGGAGCATGATGCTTTGTTCCTTTATTGGTAGTTACGATAAAAGTACCATCGTCTAACTTTTCTAAAGTCTCTGCACGTTCTCCTAAAGTAAATCCAGGTTCAAAAGGTTTTATTTGTTCCATCAAATTATTCACCAAGTCACCAGCATTAATTTCTGGGAATGCAGGAATATCATAAATCGGTTTCTTTGGATAAATTTCTGAACATTGCCCACCAGGCTGGGGTAAGGCATCGATTAAATGTGTTTTCAATTTTAATAATCCCGCTTCAAAAACGGTAAATAATCCTGTGGGGCCTGCTCCTATAATTAGGATATCTGTTTTAATCATTTTTATCTCTCTTTACGATTAAGGATTCGGTTATAGTATTTAATTGTTCCACCTTGGCTTCAAAATCGCCTTTAATGGTTTTTCGATATTCATTAAGATTTTCGACCATTCGGTTAACATCCTCTGGAATCACTTCTTCGAAAAACTGACGTAATCGCTTAGCCGTTGTAGGTGATTTTCCATTAGTGGAGATTGCTATTTTTACATTACCCTTATTCACGATACCTCCCATATAAAAATCACATAACTCGGGCGTATCGGCAATATTAGCCAGCAAATACCTTCGCTTTGCATGACTATGCACTCTTTTGTTTAGTTGGGCATCATTAGTCGCAGCAACTACAATATGACGTTTTCTTAAATATTTCTTTTTATACCTGCCTTTAATCAATTTTATACCATGTTTCTCAGCCAAAGCAGCGGTTTCCGGAGCAAACCATTTGGCAACTACTTCAACATTAGCATTAGGGCTTGATTTCAGTAAAAAATGAAGTTTCTCATGACCAACATTACCACCTCCAACAACAAGGATATTTAAGTTGTTTACTTTTAGAAAAACAGGATATAATTCGTTTCTTGCTTGCATATTTTTTAGCTTTTTGTAGGTAGTAATTAGTATTGAGATATGAGTGGTTAGAAGTATTTACTATGAAATGTTCATTCTGAAGCTAAATTTTAGGAACTCGCTTCGCTCAAACAGCCTAAAATTTGTACGCTTCTTTAATTTCCAATTTTACAAGCAATTTTCGATAGGCCAAATTTCAAAATTATCCTTATAAAATATCAATTATCTCTAACAGCGATAGCGGTCTAACCTCTAACTTCTAATTACGCTGCTCCGATTTTTAAAAATTTTGAATAGGCCGAAGCTGAAAATCCACTAGCTTCTTTTAATTCTTTAGACAGTTGATGACTTTCTTTTACAACCTCACCTATTACGATGATTGAAGGTGCAGTAAGTTGTTTTTCTGCAACTACTTTTTCTATAGTCTTTATAGTTCCAAAACCGGATTGCTCATTGATAGTGGTTCCATTTTGAATAATACCAACCGGTATATCTTCTTTCCCGAATTCACTAAAAATCTTTACAATTTCGGAAAGCTTACTCATTCCCATTAAAATGACAACAGTTGCTGTAGATTGCGCGGCCAGATAAACATCCCTGGATAATTTTCTAGCAGAAGTTGTCCCGGTAATTACCCAAAAACTTTCTGCAGTTCCGCGCTGTGTAAGCGGAATCCCAACATTGGCCGGAACAGAAATAGACGAGGTGATTCCTGAAACCACTGCAGTATCTAAGCCTTTACTCCGGGCGTAATTAATCTCTTCAGAACCTCTCCCAAAGATAAAAGGGTCTCCTCCTTTAAGTCGAACTACGTGACCACGCTCATTCGCATAATTCACAATAAGATCATTGATTTCATCCTGAGAATATCGATGTTTATTTTTTCGCTTCCCAACATATATATGCTCAGCTTGTGGCGCATAGTCCAATAATTCTCTATTGATAAGCGCATCGTATAAGACTACTTTAGCTGATTTTAGGGTATTTAAAGCTTTTAAAGTGATTAGCTCAGGATCACCAGGACCAGCGCCAACTACACTTAATTTTGGTAGATTATACATCTTGTACCTCCTTCGTTCTATAGGCATCTACCCTTTTTAAGAATAAACGTGCATCTTCGATATATTTCTGAGCAAACTCTTCGCCAGGTTCATGTTCATTAAGTTGATACGTGAACTCTTTAAAAGAAGTTGAAAGTTCAATTTTACCGGTTTCTACAAATAGCTCGTCAAATTGCGCTATTATTCCGGCTTGGGTATTGGTTTTTACATCATCTGCCAGTAACAGTGCTTTTGCTGAATTTACAATTGAAGTATAAGAATGGTAAATAGAGTCTGACCATGCTTTACGATCTAAAGCGCTTTGGGCATTATCAATTTTCTCTTCACTTTCAAAAAGTAAGGTGGCAATAAGATCGATCACCACACCGGCACATTCTCCTACTCCAACCGCTTTGATATACGGTTTTTCATGCCCCCAATCGATAAAATCATTCTCGCTTAGATTTGAGGTATCTGCCAGCTCTTTTAAAAGATCGTAGAAATACGTTTTCCCTTGTCGATCATAATAATGGATAAATTTCTCATCACTTTCAGCATTTGCATCAAAATCATTCAATAAAACTCTTAAGGCTTCAGGGCCGCGTTTACTTGGCACTTTTACCACTTTATCGGCAAATCGGCCGTCCCCATTTCCTAAAACACCGCCTCCAAGTAATACCTGTAATGCAGGTGCTACGGCTTTACCAGACTTAATGGACATTCCCTGAAAACCGATTTCAGCCATATTATGCTGCCCGCAAGAATTCATACAACCACTTATTTTTATAGTAATATCCTTCCCATTAATAAACTGCGGATACTCTTCTTTTAAAACATCTTCCAAAACATCTGCAATCCCGGTGCTGCTGGCAATTCCTAAATTACAGGTATCAGTACCGGGACAAGCCGTAATATCGACTGTTTTGTTATAACCGGTTTCCGCATAATCCAATTTCTTTAATTCGGTATAGAAAAATGGTAATAGTTCTTCTCGTACATGACGAATTAAAATATCCTGACGTAGACTCAGGCGAATTTCATTCCCAGCGTATCTCTTAACCAAATCGGCTAATTGTCTTGCTCCACCAGTATAAAAATCACCTAACGGAACTCGAATTCCTACGGCAAATAATCCCTCTTGTTTCTGCGGAACAACATTTGTATTTCTCCAAACTTCATATTCTTTTTGGTCTTCAATTTCTACTGAAGGAATCTCAACCTCTTGAAGGGATGGAGCAGCTTCGAATTTATCTATATGGAATTCAGCTTTTTCCTGAGATAAGGCTTTTTTCTGCTCGTCCACAAGTTCTAAGAAATCATCCAGTCCAATATCTTTTATTAAAAACTTCATTCTAGCTTTTAATCGCTTTGCACGCTCACCATGACGATCAAATACTCGAAGAACCGATTCTATAAGCGGAATAATTTCTTCCGCTTCAATAAAATCATATAATTTATCAGCGTGTCGTGGTTGTGAACCCAATCCACCGCCTAGCATCACTTTAAAGCCACGTTTTCCATCTTTCAATTTCGGAATAAACCCAAGATCATGAATATAACTAAGTGCCGTATCCTCATCTGTTGCCGAGAAAGCAATCTTAAATTTACGTCCCATTTCCTGGCAAATTGGGTTCCGTAGAAAAAATCGAAAAGCAGCATCAGCATAAGGTGAAACATCAAAAGGTTCATCAACATCAATACCGGCTGTTGGTGAAGCTGTTATATTCCTTACCGTATTTCCACAAGCCTCACGGAGTGTTATATCATCTTTTTCAAGTTGCGCCCAAAGTTCGGGCGTACGATCTAAGCTTACATAATGAATTTGGATATCCTGACGAGTAGTGATATGCAATCTTCCGGTTGAGTATTCATCAGACACATCAGCAATACGATGTAATTGTTCTGAAGTTACTTTTCCAAAAGGCAGTTTTACGCGAACCATTTGTACACCAGCCTGCCTTTGGCCGTAAACTCCACGCGCAAGGCGCAGGCTTCGGAATTTCTCTTCGTCTGCTTTGCCTTCGCGAAACAATCGAATTTTCTTTTCTAAATCGATGATGTCCTTTTCGACAACAGGATTTTCAATTTCGGTTCTAAAACTTTGCATGAGTAAAAAATTTTAATAATAATGACATTACAGTCAGAAAACAAAAAAGCCCTTTTAAGTGTAATTACACTTAAAAGGGCTTCGATATGTTTACATATAAAAATGACTTCTAAGTGCACAGCTTTATGCGCATACGCATCGATTTACACCACATCACATTTGTATTAAAAATTGTCATTTCTATTGTTTAAAGTCTAATAAATTATACGTGAAGTCCACATTCTCTGTTAGCTAACACTTTTGTCGGATCAAAATATTTATGTTCATTAGGAAGATTATGCTCTTCTAAATAAAGATCTAGTTTTTCGTCACTCCAATGGTAAAGAGGACTTACTTTTAATAAACCATCCTTACTATAACTAAGGATATCTATACTATTTCGGAAAGCAGTTTGTCCTTTTCTAAGATTGGTAAACCAAATATCGGGTTCTTGCTCTCGCATAGCTCTCTGGAAAGGTTCTAATTTTACCTGACGTGTAAACTCTTGGTGATCTGGACTATCTACCTGTGGAATTCCATTAAATATAGCATCCCTATAGGCTGCAGTTTGTTTAGGAATATAAGTTCTCACATTCAAATTCAGTAATTCAATCACCTCTTTAGCATGTCGATAAGTTTGTGGTGTGTTATATCCTGTATCACACCAAACTACCTGAACATCTCTTTTTATTTTTGAAACAGCATGTAGAATAGCTACTTCATAAGGTCTAAAATTGGTTGTTACAACTGGTTTTTTGCTATTCAAAATCACCCATTGAATAACCTCTTCTGGAGGAATACCTCTTAATTGTTGGTTAAGAATTTTTAATTCTTTTTCTGAATACCTTTTCATAATACTTACTTTCCTTTGAAGCCTTAATTTTAAAAATCTATTAACCTATAGGATTAGTGGGATTTAAAAACAAAAGTAGGCTTCATTTAATTATATACAAATATTTTCGAAACTTATTTTTATTATTTAACATTTAGATTTTCAATTTCTCAATGAAAACACATAAACATTAAGCTAAATCTGCTAACGTATTATCGCCCAGCACTTCTAAAGTGCTATCTCGTACCTGAATCATTAACGAATGTACTGCACATGTTTTTTCATCAGGACAATCTTCACATTTCTCGTAGTAATTTAAACTTACACAAGGCACTAAGGCTATAGGGCCTTCTAAAACCCGAATAACGGCAGTCATTTTTATATCGGTAGGTTCTTTTATTAAATAATAACCACCACCTTTTCCTTTTTTTGAACCTAAAAAACCGGATTTTCTTAAAATGAGTAATATACTCTCCAAAAATTTTTGCGATATATTTTCACTCTTCGCTATTTCTGAAGTTTGCACTGGACGCCTTTCAGGCTGTCGTGCTATAAAAGTTAAGGCTTTTATCCCGTATTTTGTCTTTTTTGAAAGCATAGTGCGAAGATAATTAATTTAATTGTTTTCAATCCTATTCGCATTAATGCCTTAGTCTAAATTTCTATATTTTAAATGATTCAATATTAATAATCAAAATTCATTAAAATCAAATCCGGTTTTTAAGTATTTTAATCCAATGCCTGTTTTATATCAGCAATAATATCGTCGATATGTTCTAAACCTACAGAAGTTCGTATTAGACCATCTGTAATTCCCACTTCTAATCGATCTTCCTCGCTTAATTTACTATGTGTTGTACTTGCCGGATGCGTTACTATGCTACGTGTATCACCTAGATTGGCACTCCTAGAGCACATTTTTACTGAATTTAAAAATTTTCTACCCGCATCGATTCCTCCTTTAATTTCAAAAGAAATGATATTACCTCCCAGCCGCATTTGCTTTTTAGCAATTTCATATTGAGGATGCGATTTTAAAAATGGATACTTTACAAGTTGTACCTTAGGATGCACCTCTAAAAACTCGGCTAATTTTTGTGCATTTTGACAATGCTTTTCCAAACGTACAGCTAAAGTTTCCAAGCTTTTAGAAAGAACCCAAGCATTAAACGGGCTTAATGCCGGCCCCGTATTTCTTGAAAATAAATAAATCTCTCTAATCAATTCTGAATTTCCTACTGTAACTCCGCCTAATACTCGCCCTTGACCATCGATCATTTTAGTTGCCGAATGGATTACCAAATCGGCTCCGTATTTTATCGGATTTTGAATATATGGAGTAGCAAAACAATTATCGATCACCAAAATAAGCTTATGTTTTTTAGCAATTTCACCTAAAACTTCAAGATCTATAATGTCTACTCCTGGATTTGTAGGAGTTTCTGCAAAAATAATTTTGGTCTCCGGTTTAATTAAGCTTTCAATTTTATCAGTCTCATTTACTTTAAAATAACTATGCGAAATATTCCACTTCGGAAAAAATTTGGTAAACAACGAATGCGTGCTACCAAAAACTGATCTTGCTGAAATAATATGATCTCCGGCATTTAATAAAGCTGCCAGTGAAGAAAATACCGCGCTCATTCCGGTAGCAAAAGCATAGCCTGCTTCTGCCCCTTCCATCCTGCAAATTTTTTCTACAAATTCTGAAGTATTAGGATTTGAGAATCGGCTATAAATATTCCGTTCTTTTTCTTCGGAAAACGAAGCACGCATATCTTCAGCATCTTCAAAAATATAACTAGAGGTTAAATACAAAGGTGCAGAATGTTCTAAATGTTGAGAACGTTCCATTTGCGTTCTAATAGCTTCAGTTTCAAAATTTGGGATAGCCATACCTTACAGTTTTTTTCAATATTCAATTCAGAATTGAATATTACTTATTTTATTGTTGAAAATACATTTAATAGATCATTTTTTAAATCGGAAATATCTTCTAAACCTACCGACAAACGAATTAAATCTTGAGTAACACCGGTATCGCTTTGAGCCTTTTCATCAAGCTGTTGATGCGTAGTACTCGCCGGATGTATAATTAAAGATTTGGTATCACCAATATTCGCTAATAAAGAGAATAATTTTGTGTCGTTTGCTACAATCTTAGCAGATTCGAACCCACCTTTTACCCCAAAAGTAATAATTCCACTTTGGCCATCCGGCAAGTATTCTTTTGCTAATTGATAATATGGACTGCTTGATAAACCGGGATAATTAACCCAAGTTACAACGTCTTGTTCCTGCAACCATTCAGCTAAAGCCAATGCATTTTCACTGTGCTGCTTTATTCTAATTTTCAGAGTTTCTAGCCCCTGAATAATCTGAAAAGCATTAAATGGACTTAAAGCAGCACCATGATCTCGTAATCCTTCTACTCTTGCTTTAATGATAAAAGCAGCTTTACCTACAGCTTCATGATACACCAAACCATGATAACCAGGAGAAGGCTCCGTAAATTCAGGGAAATTACCATTTGCCCAATTAAAATTTCCAGCATCTATAATTGCCCCACCTAGTGAAGTTCCATTACCACTAATATATTTAGTAAGCGATTCGATAACAATATCTGCTCCAAATTCTATAGGTTTTAATAAATAAGGCGTTGCCACTGTATTATCAACAATAAACGGAATATTATTTGCTTTTGCCTGAGCTGAAATCTTTTTTAAATCTAATACATCTAATTTTGGATTTCCTAATGATTCAGCAAAAACAGCACGGGTATTCTCTTTAACTGCTTTCCCAAAATTTTCAGGATCGGAAGGATCTACGAAAGTTGTTGTGATACCAAATCTTGGCAACGTCACGCTTAATAAATTATACGTTCCTCCGTACAAACTATTGGAAGCAACTATATGATCTCCAGCTTTTAATAATGTTAGTAAAGTAGTATTTATAGCAGCTGTTCCCGATGCGGTAACTACTGCGCCAATTCCACCTTCTAAAGCAGCTAATCGCTGTTCTAATATATCGTTCGTCGGATTATTTAAGCGAGTATAAATATATCCTGGTTCTGCTAACGAAAATACTCCAGCTGCCTGATCGGCATCTTTAAAAACATAAGAAGTGGTTTGGTAAATAGGAACTGCTCTAGTTCCTCCGTTAGTAGTTACATCGTGTCCAGCATGTAAAGCGTTTGTAGCAAATTTATTAGTACTCATATTTTATTTTTTAAAGTTAAAATTAACGATCTCCACTTTTAGCTATTACCAAGGAGATCTTATTGAAATTATTTTTTCAATTTAGGTAATAGCAGTGCATTTTTTTACGCATAGACATCGATACGTTAAGACTGAAAAATACGGATACTAAATTCATATTATCATTTTTTTGCATAAAAAAAGCCGCTGTTTTCTGCAGCGGCTTTTGATATTATAAATGTTTGAGTTTATACAATAGCGCGCACTGAGGAAGTTTTCCACATCATTAACATAAAGCGCATCATATTGTTTAAAATCATTTTTCTCACAATTCTATACCTGCAAATATAAACACAGAATTATTTCTTAGCCAAGAATATTTTATTTTTTTTAAAATTATTTTTCATAATAAACTAACAATAACACAAACATTCATTCTATTAAAAATAAATCCTTCTAATTTTTCCATCATCAAAAGAAAAAATCATAAAAAAGTCTATATTAATAGTATTCCAATTAAAAAACAGGTTAAAGAGCGCTTTATTAAAAAAACTATTTTATACATTTGTCCCTGAAATAATAACAGGGAAAGATTTGACTGATTGCAACCCTATAACTTTCTAATTTTAGATCGTTAAAAATGCTAAAGCAGTACTACTTACATAGCCTGCCTTTACGTCAAATTTTCCTCTTTTTATAATTTAAAGGATAAAGTTTATGGCTTATTTATTTACTTCAGAAAGTGTTTCTGAAGGACACCCAGATAAGATTGCAGATCAGATTAGTGATACTTTATTGGATAATTTTCTGGCTTTTGATGAAGAATCAAAAGTAGCCTGCGAAACTTTAGTAACTACAGGACAAGTAGTATTAGCCGGCGAAGTTCGTTCTAATACGTATTTG
Source organism: Zunongwangia sp. (assembly GCF_048269745.1). NCBI lineage: Bacteria > Pseudomonadati > Bacteroidota > Flavobacteriia > Flavobacteriales > Flavobacteriaceae > Zunongwangia > Zunongwangia sp. The sequence goes on from NZ_JBLXIB010000004.1 coordinate 111,463, forward strand.
GACGTGCAGCAAATTGCCCGTGATGTGATCAATGATATTGGTTATACTGAAGGAGCTTATCAATTTAGCGGAGATTCTTGTGGCGTGATTTCTTTAATACATGAACAATCACCAGATATTAATCAGGGTGTAGATCGTGCAACAAAAGAAGAGCAAGGTGCCGGTGATCAGGGAATGATGTTTGGTTATGCCACCAAAGAGACCTCTAATTATATGCCTTTAGCTTTAGACATTTCGCACAAAATGGTTTACGAACTTGCTGAGCTGAGACGTGAAGGAAATGAAATTCCTTATTTACGCCCAGACGCTAAAAGCCAGGTAACTATCGAGTATAGTGACGACAATATTCCACAGCGCATCGTAGCTATTGTACTTTCTACACAGCATGACCAGTTTATGGAGGACGATGAGGAAATGCTGGCTAAAATCAAAAAAGATATCATTGAAATCTTAATGCCTCGGGTAATTGCACAGCTGCCCGAGTATGTCCAGAAATTATTTAACAACGATATCCAATACCATATAAACCCTACCGGGAAATTTGTAATTGGTGGGCCACATGGTGATGCCGGACTTACCGGAAGAAAAATTATCGTAGATACTTATGGTGGTAAAGGAGCTCACGGTGGTGGTGCTTTCTCTGGGAAAGATCCTAGTAAAGTAGACCGCTCTGCGGCTTACGCCTCTAGACATATTGCTAAAAACTTAGTTGCAGCTGGTGTTGCAGATGAAGTTTTAGTTCAGGTTTCTTATGCTATTGGTGTTGTTGAACCTACCTCTATTTCTGTAGATACTTACGGAACTTCTAAAGTTGAAATGAGTAATGGTGATATTGCTAAAAAAGTAAGAGAGATTTTTGATATGCGCCCATTTGCAATCGAAAAGCGCTTAAATCTTAGAAATCCTATTTATCGTGAAACTGCGGCTTATGGCCATATGGGAAAAGAAGCTAAAACGGTAACTAAAATTTTTAAAAGTCCGTATAGCGGAGAAGTAAAAAAAGAAGTAGAATTATTTACTTGGGAGAAACTAGATTACGTAGCTAAAGTTAAAGAAGCTTTCGGTTTATAGTCTTTAATATAAAAACTAATCAAAATCCTCTTAATATTCAGAGGATTTTTTTGTTTAAAAATACTCCAACAAATTACTTATTATTTTTTATCCTTTTCTTCGGAAATCTTTAACAGCAGTGGGACTTTTTAATCATTAAATTGATAATTACAACAAAAGCATTCTCATGTCCTTTTTTAAAAAAGTAAGAAACACGGTAAACCTGTTAAAGTCGGTTGATATGGATCAACTGGCAAAAATCAATAAGCAGATCGATTTATCTGAAGCAATGAAGACTTTAGGTAAATTAGATGAGCGCCAGCTAGCCGGGCTCATGAAAATGTTAAAAACAAAGCGTCACAAATCGCAAAGTGACCTCCCTCCTATCGATGGCGATTTTTACAATCTGGAATATAAGCTTACTAAAGAACAGCGTGAACTTCAGATGAAAGTTCGCAATCTTATGGAAGACGAGATTCGTCCTTTAATTAATGACCATTGGAATCGAGCCAAATTCCCTTTCGAAATTATCGAAAAGTTCAAAAAACTGAATATTGCCGGAATTCCTTATGAAGGTTATGGCTGCCCCAATCTTCCATTCTTAATGGAAGGCATTATTGCTCAAGAAATTGCGAGAGTCGATGTTTCTACCTCAACTTTTTTTGGTGTCCACAGTGGTTTGGCAATGGGATCTATTTATTTATGCGGAAGCGAGGAACAAAAGCAAAAATGGCTTCCACAGATGCAAAAATTAGAGAAAATTGGAGCCTTTGGATTAACCGAACCTAATGTAGGTTCTGGTGCTGCTGGTGGATTGGAAACTACTTGTAAATTCGATGGTGAAAATTGGGTTTTAAACGGACAAAAAAAGTGGATTGGCAATGCCACATTTGCAGATGTAATTATTATTTGGGCACGCGATGAAGATAGTAATCAAGTAAAAGGATTTTTAGTAGAAAAAGACAATCTCGGTTTTAAAACCGAAAAAATGGAAGATAAAATGGCACTTCGTATTGTTCAAAATGCCATTATTACACTTACCAATTGTAAAGTTGCTGAAAGTGACAGATTGCAAAATGCCAACTCATTTAAAGATACCGCAAATGTACTAAGAATGACGCGCGCTGGTGTAGCCTGGCAGGCAGTTGGTTGTGCCCGTGGTGCTTACGAAAGCGCATTAAAATATACGCGTAAAAGAGAACAATTTGGGCGACCAATTGCTTCCTACCAGTTAATCCAAAATCATTTAGTAGAAATGGTTTCTAATCTTACCGCTATGCAAACTTTATGTTTCCGACTTTCGGAAATGCAAGATCAAAATATGCTAACCGATGAACATGCATCTCTTGCAAAAGTATATTGTAGTATGCGTATGAGAGATGTAGTAAGCCGCGCTCGAGAGGTAATGGGTGGCAATGGAATATTGCTAGAACATGATGTTGCCCGATTTGTAGCTGATGCTGAAGCAATTTATAGCTACGAAGGAACCAAAGAGATAAACTCTCTAATTGTAGGTAGAGCTATTACCGGTTATAGTGCTTTTGTTAGTTAACTAAGTAAAATATATAGAATAATGCCTCAAAGTAGGAAAAATTAAAATTAAATGTCAGTATTAATAGTAGCCCCAGGTAAAGATGTATCCGATTGGACTGAAGAACTCAAGAATCAACATCCAGGTTTAAATGTTTATGTTTATCCTGAAGATCATGATAAAGAAGAGGTTGAATTTGCTGTTTCTTGGAAACATCCAAGGGGATTATTTAAAAATTATCCAAATTTAAAAGTAGTAGCGTCAATGGGAGCTGGTGTAGACCATATAACATCAGATCCTGAATTTCCTGAGGATGTAAAAATTACCCGTGTTATTGATAACCAATTAACTTCAGACTTAAGCGAATTTGTTTTAGCTTTAGTTATGAACCAAACACGCCATCTTGCAGCTTACAAACATCAAGAAACAGAACATAAATGGAACCTATTAAAATATTGTCGAAACAGCGATATGAAAATTGGTGTTATGGGAATGGGTGTTATTGGTACAGCCGTAGCAACACTATTAGCAAAAAACAATTTTAAAGTTTCAGGGTGGTCTCGTACCGAAAAAAATTGTGAAGATATTACATCTTATTCCGGGGATTGTGAATTAAACAATTTTCTAAAACAGTCAGAAATATTAATTTGCTTGCTACCACTTACAAAACAAACTAAAGGGATTTTAAACACAGAATTATTTGAACAATTGCCAAAAGGTGCTTATGTAATTAATGTAGGTCGCGGAGAGCATCTAGAAGAAAGCGATTTAATAGGAATGATTGATAGTGGTCACTTAGCTGGAGCTTTTTTAGATGTTTTCAAAGAAGAGCCCTTACCGGAAGATCATGCTTTTTGGGATCATAAAAGAATAAGTGTTACGCCACACACAGCAAGTATTACACAACCAAAATCGGTAGTTCCTCAAATTATCGAAAATTATAAGCGTTTACAAAATGGAGAACCTCTTAAAAATCTGGTAGAAAAAGAAAGAGGATATTGATAATAGATTTAATAGGAATTTAATGCTAAAATTGGGTAATTTTGAACTCAATTTTAGCATTATTGATTTATGGAAGTATTCACTAAAGAAAACTTATTACAGGTTCACGAACGTATAAAACCTTTTATTCACGAAACCCCAATTTTAACTTCAAGTTTGATTAATGAGATTGCTGACTGTTCAATCCATTTTAAATGTGAGAATTTCCAAAAGATGGGTGCCTTTAAAATGCGAGGCGCTACCAATGCTATTTTACAATTAAATAAAGAAAATCAGCAAAAAGGGGTGGTAACACATTCTTCAGGAAATTTCGCCCAAGCTTTATCATTAGCCGCTAAAAGCTTAGGAGTATCGGCTTATATTGTGATGCCATCTAATGCTCCACAAGTTAAAAAAAATGCAGTAAAAACTTATGGCGGAACTATTATTGAGTGCCCACCTACTCTTAAAGATCGTGAAGAAACTGCCCAAAAAATTGTTGAAGAAAGAGGAGCCTCTTTTATTCATCCTTCCAATGATATTGATGTGATTTTAGGCCAAGGAACAGCTGCTCTAGAATTACTTCAAAAAAAGCCAAATCTTGATTACGTAATTACACCTGTTGGCGGCGGTGGCCTTATTGGAGGAACGGCACTTGCTGTTAATTTATTTACTGAAGAAACAAAAACAATTGGTGCAGAACCTTTTGAAGTTGATGATGCCTATCGCTCACTTATTTCAGGGAAAATTGAAACCAATAAAACGATTAATACAATTGCTGATGGACTAAAAACACAATTAGGTGACAAAAACTTCCCAATTATTCAAAAACATGTTGAAGAAATTATCCGAGTAAGTGAAGATGAAATTATAAATGCACTAAAGTTGATTTGGGAACGTATGAAAATTATTGTTGAACCTTCTAGCGCTGTAGCTTTAGCAGCTATTTTGAAGGAACCCGTTAAATTTAAAAATCGACAAATTGGCTTAATAATTTCTGGCGGAAATGTAGATTTAAAAAACATTATATTTTAATCTTCTTAAAATTAACACATAAACTAAAATACTATTAAACTTACATTAAAGCTGAAAAATACAGCTTTAATATGATCTAAATTTGCGCTAAAAAGTAAACATGAAAAAACTATTATTTTTAGCCACAATTTTATTTTTAAGCAGTATTAATACTGCTAATGCACAAATTCAAGAAGGAAACTTAATGGTCGGTAGTGACTTTGGTAGCGGATTAGTAAATCCGGGAAATAACAGTATACTTGGTTTAAATTTTGGTTTAAATGATGGTGCTGGTTACGAGTTAGGATTAAGCCCTAAGATTGGTTATTTTGTAAGAGATAATGTTTTAATAGGTGCAGTAGCTAATTTAGGGTTTACAAAATCTCCTAAGAGCGAAGGTTCAACCGAGACTACAGTATATGGTTTTCAAGCATTATCACGTTATTACTTAAGTCCTGGTGAAAAAGGAGTTAATAATCTTTTAAAACATGGACGCTTTTTTCTAGAAGCAAATGCAGGGGTTGCAGGAGTTAATGTTGCAGGAGGAGCAACTACCAATGGTTTGGCATTTGGTGTAGGTCCAGGTTACTCTTATTTTGTTACTAATAATGTAGCTTTAGAAACAAACATAAAATATAATGGATTAGTTGGTGGAGGAAACACTACATATCAACATGCAATAGGTCTTAATTTTGGTATTCAAGTATATTTGCCCTCTTCAAAAGCTAAGGAATTAAGAGACAATCCTGATATGAGATAAGAAAATTTCATTCTATAAGTCAAAGGCTAGAAAAAATATTCTAGCCTTTTTTAGTTTTTAAAATACTACATTCTAACTTTTACTCCCCCTTTTTAAAACACTAACCGTTACTAATAATTGCCCTACATGCCTTTGGCTATGCTCAGCTGCATGAAAATATAGACCAATTACACTAGATGGTAATTTTTTCCTACCAACCGTTCGTTTCTCAGTTAAAATTACTTCAGAAGTATTTTCGAACATTTGTAAAGCATCATCTACTTTTTCTATAAAAGCATTGATTAAATCAGCAATCTTAACTTCTTCATTATAAACACCCTCATTACGAAGGTATTTAAATTGTTGTTCGGTAAGTGATTTCTTTTTCGCATATGTTAACATTCTATCCAACACACCGGTTATATGCTGTAAATGAAAAGCTACAGAGGCTCTTCCGGCTGGCTTTTCCCAAAGCAAGTCTTCCGAAAAATCTTTCGTATATTTTTTAATTTCAGCCCTTGATTGTAACAACGCATGTGCTGCAGGCTGAAGAAATGGTGATATATTTGGAATTGGACCTCGCAACCAATATTCAGGTTTGTTCATTCTTTATCATTTAAAAAATTACGACTTCTAAAAATAAGTAATTTTTAATGTCATATTGGTAATTATTTAAGAAAATAACAACTGAAAATAGCGTTACTTTGATTATTAAATCTGTTTTTATTATACAATAATTTATAGATTTTTAGCAACAAGCGACTATGGATTTAATTACCACTGCCATAATTATAAGTATAGGAATTTTCCTTTTCATAAAGGATTATTTTACTATTGATACTACTTCTATTCTTATAATGGCACTATTTATTATTACAGGTATTTTAAGCCCGGAAGAGGGTTTTTCAGGCTTTAATCATCCAGCAACAATTACGTTAGGCTGCATGTTTGTTATAAGTGCCGGAATTTTTAAATCGGGAATTTTAGAGAGCTTTAGTGATAAAATTATTGCTATTGCTAAAATTAATTATCTCTTAGCTTTAATGATATTTTGTGGTACCGCAGCACTGTTTTCAGCATTTATAAACGATACCGCTGTGGTAGCTTTATTAATCCCAATGGCCTTATTAGTTTGTAGAGAAACAAACATTACTCCGTCTAGATTATTAATTCCTATTTCCTTTTCTGCACTATTTGGAGGAACCTGTACATTAATAGGAACATCTACTAACATACTGGTTAATGGTATCGCCAAAAAAGATGGTCTTGAACCTTTCCAAATGTTTGAATTTTCGTTACCTGCATTATGCTTATTAGCTATTGGCATGGTTTATATATTTTTTGTAGCACCATGGTTATTACCTAAACGAAAAGAAGCCGGCAACCAAAATCTTCGAAAAGAGACGGAACAATACTTAGCTGAAATTATTGTAACTGCTAAAAGTGAAGATATAAATAAACCTATTGGAAAATCTAAAATTGGCACCCAATTTAATGCACAAGTTTTACATATAGAACGTAATACGCTTAACTTATATAATATAAATGCTGATACGATTTTACAAGAAGATGATATTTTAAAAGTCTTGGTAGATCCGGTTCATTTATCGGAATTAATGGAAAAAGTTGGTTATGCCTTAAAGGGAAAAGATGCTAATTTCAAAGAGCTTGAAACGAATAAAAAAAATGCAGTTACTAAAAAGATTTATGAAGTAATGATTCCATACGGTTCTTTTTTGGCCGGACGTTCTTTGAAGCAATTAAATTTCAGAAACAACTATTCAACTTCTGTTTTAGCGGTGAGGCATCGTAAAGAAGTTGTTACTCAAAACATTTCAGAAATAATATTAAAAGAAGGCGATATGTTATTAATGTACACCTCGCAAGAAAATATTGATATCCTGCGTTCTAGAAAACATATTGTGAGCCTTTCAGAATATCAATCAAAAAAAATAGATCTAAAAAAGGCAATTCCGGCTATTATTATTACAGTAGGAGTTGTATTAGCAGCGGCTCTAAATATCACTTCTATTTTAATTAGTGCGATGATTGGTAGTTTATTAATTGTTACCTTATCGATATTAAAACCTAAAGAAGCCTATGAAGCTATAGAGTGGAAAGTTATTTTTATGATGGCAGGAGTTTTATCGATGGGGGCAGCTTTAGAAAAAACTGGAGGCTCTGAACTTATTTCTACGTTTGTTTTAGAACAAATTGGAGATTTAGATCCAAAAATAATATTAAGCTTACTTTTTTTAATAACTTTTCTAACCACCAACATCCTGTCAAGCAAAGCTACAGCTGCGCTAATGGTTCCTATTGTAATAAGTTTAGCGGGTGCACTTCAATTAAGCGAAAAACCTTTTTTAGTAGCTGTTATGTTTGCCTGTTCATTAACTTTTATGACGCCAGTAAGCTACCCGACTAATACTATGGTATATGCTCCAGGAAATTATAAGTTTAATGACTTTTTAAAATTTGGAACTCCGCTAAATTTTATTATTTGGATTTCTGCTTCCTTTATCATTCCTTTATTTTTTCCTTTTGAAATATGAAAAAAGTAAAAATTAAAAATCCTTTCAAAACAAGGATTATCGATGAAAAATTGGTTCGAGAACATCTAGCATTGGAAAGAACCAAGCTAGCAAATGAGCGTACCTTGCTTTCTTATATTCGATCTTCTCTGTATTTATTACTTGGTGGATTTGCATTACTACAAATTGAAAGTTACGATCAACTAGATTGGGTTGCATATGTAGCTTTTGCTTGTAGTCTTATTTTTTTAACGATTGGCATTTCAAGATATATTTCTTTAGGAAGAAAATTAAATAAATTATTACGAACAGAAGAAAGCTCACCAGAAATTAAACCCTAACTCCTCCTTTAATTATTTTGTTACAATCCATTTTTCATTACTCACTACACTTTTTAGCTGTTGGTATAATTGCATATTTTTACGATAAAAAAAATTGGAAAAAAAACTGGCTCCTATTAATCGCTACCATGTTAGTAGATATAGATCATGTTTTTGCCACTCCACTATTCGATGCCTATCGGTGTAGTATTGGTTACCATCCACTACACTCTATATATGCTATTATTTGTTATATTTTAGGAGCTATATTTCTAAAAAAAGGTATTTTTAAACTAATTTGCATAGGATTGTGCTTCCATATGCTAACCGATTTTATAGACTGTTTATGGACATTTTATAAATGCGGAACGTGTTATGAATCTTCTGCCTTAAAACAGTCCATTAAAAAAGTTGTTTCCAATTAAGTTAATCAAAAAATAATACTTAGTTCAATAGCTATAAGTTTTATAAATGAATAGAGAGATTACAAAAACTTCAGATCCAAAACAGACATTTTATTAATTACTTACTTTTTATTTAAAATCGTAAAAAATTATTAATTTTTTTATAAAGACAAGGATTAATTTCAGTTAATATCTATTTTAGCATTGAAGTTTTAAATAAAATAGAGATCAATTTCCTTTCTAAATTTAAAAGAGTTCCAAATAATGCTATGCTTGAAATACTTTATATTTACAATCTAAAAAAAAGCATTTCAATCAAATAACATTTCAATATCATGCACGTAGCAATCGCTGGAAATATTGGGGCAGGAAAAACTACTTTAACTCGATTATTAGCCAACCACTATAATTGGGAACCACAATTTGAAGAAGTTATAGAAAACCCATATTTGGAAGATTTTTATAATAAAATGGAACGTTGGTCTTTTAATCTCCAAATCTATTTTTTAAATAATAGATTTCGACAAATTCTAGAAATAAAAGAGAGCGGTAAAAACATTATTCAAGATCGAACAATCTACGAAGATGCTCATATTTTTGCTCCAAATTTGCACGCAATGGGATTAATGACTAATAGAGATTTTGAAAATTATCGGTCGCTTTTTGAACTCATGGAACAAATAGTACAAGGTCCGGATCTTCTAATATACCTTAGAAGTAGCATCCCGAACCTTGTGGAGCAAATCCAAAAACGAGGTCGAGATTATGAAAATTCGATTTCTATAGATTATTTAAGTAGACTAAACGAACGTTACGAAGCCTGGATACACGATTATAAAAAAGGAAATTTACTAATAATTGATGTAGATAATATCAATTTTGTCGAAGAACCAGAAGATTTAGGAGATATTATAAACCGGATAGATGGAGAAATAAACGGATTATTTTAAATTTTTTAGATATGGAATCTACAAAACTAAAAAGACCAAAGCATAAAGGGTCCCCAAAATTATTTGAAAACCCTATTTTAGAAAAACTTACACATACCCATATTGCAGCTCCTTTAATTATCTTTTTTGGTACTGCTGCCGCTCTTATTTATTACGGCATTTTTGAAAAAGGATTTAGAACTCCTCAAATTTTAGCATGGTTTTTAGGCGGACTCTTCTTTTTTACTTTTGTAGAATATTTAGCCCACAGGTATTTATACCATATTCCGGCAACTACTCCACGCAGACAAAAAATTTCGTATACCATGCATGGCGTACACCACGATTATCCCAAAGATAAAAGTAGATTAGCTATGCCACCAGTATTGAGCTTAATAGTTGCATCTATACTTTTTATAATTTATAGAGCTATTTTAGGAGACTACGTATTTGGATTTTTAGCAGGATTTTTAGTGGGATATGCTGCTTATTTGGGCGTGCACTATTCTGTACATGCTTTTAAAGTGCCTAACAATTTTCTTAAAACATTATGGCATCATCATAGTATACATCATTATCGGGAACCTGATAGAGCATTTGGAGTATCATCTCCACTATGGGATCACATTTTTAGAACAATGCCAAGAAAAAATCCTGCAAGTAGCAGAACCGCAGTTGGAAAAAGCATTGACGATTAACGATTTTTAATTGCAAATAAAAAGCTGGGGTTAATAATTCAGCTTTTTATATATCTACTTTTAAATATAGCCGTGCTCTCTGGCATGAGAAACTGCTTCAGCAGAACTGTTCACTAATAATAAAGGAGTTGTCTCAAAATTATCGACAATACTTTTTACGCGTTGCATACTTTTTTTATGCGTTACACTTCGTAAATAAATAGCTAAAATCCGATCTGAATATTGAGCTGCTATTTCGGTATAAATGGTAGCATCATGCTCGCCACTATCTCCAATTAGAATAAATTGTAAATTAGGATATGTTTTTAAAATATTAACTATTTCGCGTTGTTTATGAGGTTTCTCCGGTTTTATTGTATTCTCAAAAGGCAAACGAATATCTCGAAGCAATATAGGTCCTTTTGGAAAGTTATTATAATCTAAAAAAAGTTTTAAATACTCATACATATTCCAAGGGCTGTTACTCAAATAAAAAATCGGGTTACGATTTCCGGCTTTTCTTCCTTTATGTAATAGTTTATATAATTCTGGTGCTCCTTTTAAGGGTATACGTTTATATGCGTTAGTTAATAACGAATTTTTTAGTAAACGCCATTTTAAAAAAGAAGTTACTCCTGTATGTAGAATAGTATCGTCTATATCACTAATAACTCCATATTCTGCTTGTACTGAAGGGATAAGAAATTCACCTTTAAAAGGATTTCCCAGAAGATCGGTTTTGGGTTCTAATTCTTCTTTATAATAAATATTAAAGGGTATCCATCCCTTATCATCTGCATCTTCAGAAATATTATTTTCTAAATTTTGGTTGAATAAAAAATACCCTTCATCATTGGTCGTTGTTTTTAACCTTACTTTTTCCGGTAATTCTAATTCAATTCTAGCATCAGGAATTTCGAAACTATCAAATTGTTTATAGGTATTTACAAAAGTTTTCCATGTTTTTTGGGTTTCTGTAATTTTTAAAGGTGCATTATCTAACACTCTACCCTTAACAAATAACCTAGAATGCGTGCCGTAACTTCTATAGGGTATTATAAGAATCTGATCCAGATTTCGATATCTACCTAATATTTTCTTTATTCGTTTAAACATTATTTAGATGCTTTTATAATCTGAATCTCGATTAGTTGAGTTTACAATTTAATAATTTCTTGAAGTGATTAATCAAAATTCAAAAGAATAACCAGAAATTATTTTACCCAAAATACGTAAATAAAAAAAGCAACAACTTAGTAGTTATTGCTTTTTTTATAGTGATGTATATTGATTATAATTTTAATCTATTTTTATCGCCATCATAATTTTCGAAACGTTCGATACACTGCTTAATTATCTTTTTAGCATCTTCTGAGTCTCCCCATCCACCTACATCTACTTTTTTCTTTTCAAGATCTTTATATACTTTAAAGAAATGTTCAATTTCTTTAACTAAATGACCGTTAATCTCTTTAAGATCATTTAACCTATTCCAAATTGGATCTGAAACTGGTACACAAATAATTTTTTCATCTGGCCCTTTTTCATCTGCCATATGAAATACCCCTATAGGCTTAACTTCCATTACAATTCCTGGAAAAGTAGGCTCGCTTACTAATACCAATACATCTAACGGATCGTCATCTAAAGCTAAGGTTTCTGGAATAAAACCGTAATCTGCAGGATACATCATAGAAGAAAAAATCATTCTATCGTATCGTACTTTTTTCAGTTTGAAATCGTATTCATACTTATTCCTACTTCCTTTAGGGATTTCTATGAGTACATCAAAAGTTTCTGACATCTTATTTATTTTAATTGAACTTTAATTAGATTACCAAATATAATGAATTCTGTATTTTTAATAGATACTTAAAAGTAAAATCCAAAATTTATTGTTACACCAAAAGATCGAGCATCTGGATTATCGAAATAATTCCCTCTAAAATGAGCATCTACTCGAAGTACTTTAAAAATGTTTCCGACCCCAACACTATATTCCCAATAAGCTTTATCGGTAGGTGCTCGTAGAAAAATGCCCGATGCATCTAATTGTTTATTAGATTCTGATATTTCTCCCCAAACTCCTCTTACCCCTACAATTTCACGAAGATTTAAATCTTTAAGCAACGGGATTCTAGAAAATAATCGTCCGTTAAAATTATGTTCAAAATGTGCTGCTACATACGTATCAGTTACAAACTCATAATAATCTAACAGCGAAAATGTATTATAAAGCTGGAAATACGTTTGATTACCCGGCACTACGCTGAGCAATGCTAAAGGTACATCTCCAAAAGTTTTTCCTGCTTCTATACTTGCTTTTGCCCGTCCAAATCCGCCTATCATTAATGGCTGATCGTAGAATAATTGTAGCTTTTTATAGTCGAAATCACTATTAAATATATTTTTTACTCCTAATGTATAATTTAAAAATATAGTAGGGTAATTATCATCTATAATTTCTCGCTCTACTCCATAACCTGCGGTTTTCTTTCCGGGAGTGTACATTAATAAGTTTGAAATTTCAACCTGATCTACTCCAGAAGCAATAGTTGTTTGCTCATCATCAGTATAATAATCTAGCTTAAAACCTTCAGATGCTGCTTCAATTTCACGATACGAAGCACTAGCTCTAAAAATTAAATTTTCCCAAGGTTCTATTTCCACCGATAATACGGATAAATTTATAGAACTTAAACTATTATTATTACTAGTACTTATTAATGCTGAAGAAGCTAAACTACGCCCTAAAACATCTGTTGTATTGGTTAGGTTAATACCTAATTGTTCTACATCTCTACGGTTACCTCCAGAAATAATTAATCGATTATCGGGATCTAATAATATTTTACCTTGAACTCCGTATTTAAATTTTTTATCTTTAAAACCGTAAGCACCATAGCCTTCTATTCTCCATTTATCGTGCTGCCCAAAATAGGTTCTTCCACCACCACGAATTCTAACACCTTCAACATCATTAAAACCAAAAGTTGAAAAAATTGGACCATAATCCCAACCATCAAAACTTACATAACCAGTAGCAAGAGCCGTAGTAACATTGTATAGACGTTGAAATTGTTTTACGTTTTTTAGCGTATCTAACATTTGATACACTCCTTTTTCATCTCTATTTAATGATTCTAGACGATTCTCCTCCCAAAAATTATCATCTCTATTATAAACTTCTTCTCGAAACCGGTTTACTTTTTTGTTGTAAAAAGAAGAAGGTCGTTCATTATCAAATTCATACTGATCGTACAAAACTGTTTTTTTACCGTAAACGCCACGCGCATCTTCTTTTTCTCTAATAGCAAAATCGGCTTGAAAAAAGTCTTTTTTCATTAAAAAGACAGAATCATTTAAAACATCAAACTCTTGTTCTATATAAACTCCTTTCACCCAGTTTAGGTTAGCCCCCTCACTCATTTCAAGGTTAATACTTTTTACAGCCCAAGTAGTATCGTTTACCCAAAAATCACCACTAAAAGTAAGCTCATTATCTCTACGCGGATAATACACAATTTTATAACAATACTTATCATCTCGATAAGCGGTATCGGCTAACACATAGTTATACACATTTATCCCTGTTTTAGATAACGGACTAACAAAATTCTTATCAAAAAACTTTAAGTAATTATCATAAATATCAATCTCATCATAAACATCGCGTACTGTTGAAATTAAAATTTGATTATCACTAAAGCCCGAGTTTTTATTACCTACCAGCTCAGTTAACTTATCTCCGGATTTATTATCGCCATAAACTTTAGTAACTGATTCGTTTAAGAAAATAGGCAAATATGTTTTTCCAGTAACTCGATTTGTATCTAAATCTTCAAAAATAAATTCCATTCCATTAAAAATTGGACTTTTAATTAAAGCACTATCAATTTTATTTAAATCGAATTCTAATTTTTCATATTTTCGATAGGCATATTGATCGAATTTTTTAACCCCATTATCGCGTTTATTTTTCCAAATTTTACGAAGTATATCTATTGCCGGATTATTCTTTTTAGGTGTTTTTCCTTTGTATATTTTCACTTCTGAAAGTGATTCGGAAGATGGTTCTAACCTAACTTTAATATTTTTAAGATTGGAGACATTTGCTAGTTGAATAGTCTCTGTTTTATAACCTAAAAACGAAAAATCTACAGCTTTTTGATTTTGGTTAGAAGAAAGCTCAAAAACACCATTCTCATTGGTTGTAGTTCCCTGAGTTGTATTAGAAAAAATAACATTTGCGAATGGCACCGGTTCTCCGTTCTCATCTAAAACTATCCCGCCTATTTCAGTTTGAGAAAATAAACTAATAGTTAGTAAAAAGAAAAAAGCAGTTAATGTAGTTTGCTTCATAAAAATTTAAAAAAAAACCCCCATCTGGTTAGATGAGGGTTCAAATATAGTTTATCTAAGTTACTTGTACATAACCTTTTTAACAGCTTTAACAACATCTTCACTATTTGGCAACCATTCTTTTAAAAGAACAGGAGAATATGGAGCTGGAGTATCAGCCGTGTTTATTTTTATAATCGGTGCATCTAAGAAATCAAATGCTTTTTCTTGTACTTGGTAAGTAATCTCAGTAGAGATATTTCCAAATGGCCAAGATTCTTCAAGAATCACTAATCGGTTAGTTTTCTTAACAGAGTTTACAATAGTATCGTGATCCATAGGACGGATAGTTCTAAGATCGATAACTTCTGCAGATATTCCTTCTTTTTCTAATTCATCCGCAGCTTTATACGCTTCTTTGATGATTTTACCAAAAGAAACAATAGTTACATCTGTACCTTCTCTCTTAACATCAGCTTTACCAATTTCGATTACATATTCATCTTCTGGCACTTCACCTTTATCTCCGTACATTTGTTCACTTTCCATAAAGATAACCGGATCGTCATCTCTAATTGCAGCTTTTAAAAGACCTTTTGCATCGTATGGATTAGATGGTACAATTACTTTTAAACCTGGACAGTTTGCATACCAGCTTTCGAAAGCTTGAGAGTGAGTTGCTCCTAATTGACCTGCAGAAGCTGTAGGCCCTCTAAAAACGATAGGACAGTTAAATTGCCCACCACTCATTTGGCGAATTTTAGCAGCATTGTTTATAATCTGGTCTATTCCAACTAGGGAAAAGTTAAAGGTCATGAATTCTATTATTGGACGGTTACCATTCATAGCACTTCCAATACCTATTCCAGAAAATCCAAGCTCAGAAATTGGCGTATCGATAACTCGATCCGGTCCAAATTCATCCAACATTCCTTTTGAAGCTTTATATGCACCGTTATACTCGGCTACTTCTTCACCCATCAAATAAATGGACTCATCTTTGCGCATTTCCTCGCTCATGGCCTGCTGTACTGCTTCCCTAAATTGAATTGTCTTCATTATATTATGTAATATTTTATTATAATCTTATCGAAAACAAAAATAGTAATTCAATAAAGTTTTTACCACATAAACTGATAAAAATTTCTATTTATTAATTACTACACAAAACATCAATAACTAAAACTAGATAATACTAAACAATACCTATTTTTTCGCAAAAAAATATACAAAAACCCTCTATTTTTAAGATTAAAACAAAATATTACACATTTTTTTAGAATATTTTATTATGCATGCATAGCAAAATAAATTTTATTTGTTTACCTTCGTAGAGGTAATCGTATAAAGATCAAAAAATATGAAAATATTAGTATGTATTAGCCATGTTCCTGATACAACTTCAAAAATTAATTTTGTAGAAGAAGACACGAAATTTGATACAAACGGTGTACAATTTGTAATTAACCCAAATGATGAATTTGGGCTAACTCGTGCGATGTGGTTTAAAGAAAAACAAGGTGCTCAAGTTGATGTAATAAATGTTGGCGGACCCGAAACCGAACCAACGCTTAGAAAAGCACTAGCTATTGGTGCCGATACTGCTATCCGAATTAACACTACTCCATTAGATGGATTTCAGGTAGCCAAAGAATTAGCTAAAGTTGCAGAAACAGAAAAATACGATCTTATAATCTGCGGAAGAGAATCTTTAGACTATAATGGGGGAATGGTTCCAGGAATGTTAGCGCAACTCCTAAATGTGAACTTTGTAAACACCTGCATCAATATAGAAATTGAAGATAATCTAGCTACTGCTACAAGAGAAATAGACGGAGGGAAAGAACAGCTAAAAGCAAGCTTGCCTTTAGTTATTGGCGGACAAAAAGGTCTTGTTGAAGAAAAAGATCTAAAAATACCTAATATGCGTGGTATTATGCAAGCTCGAAAAAAACCGTTAAATGTAGTTGAACCTATTTCTGCTGAAACTACTAGCACTATTACTAAATTCGAAAAACCTGCACCAAAAGGAGCGGTTAAACTTATAGATCCTGATAATTTAGATGAATTAATCAATTTACTTCATAATGAAGCTAAAGTAATTTAAGAACTCTTTATTAAAGATCTAATTAATTATAAATAAAAAAAATATGTCTGTTTTAGTATATATAGAAAGCGAAGAAGGTAAATTTAAAAAAGGAGCTTTAGAACTTGCCTCTTATGCTAAAGGAATTGCAGATGCAGCAAATACAGAACTTAATGCCATCACTTTTAATGCTGAAGATTTTTCAGAATTAGGCAAATATGGTATTTCTAGTGTAATGGCTGTATCAAACGAAAAATTGAAAAATTTTAATGCAGTAACTTATGCAAATGCAATAAGTCAAGCTGCAAAAAATAAAAATAGCGACATCGTAGTGGTTAGCCAAAGCGCTAACGGAAAATATGTTGCACCATTATTAGCAGCTCAATTAGAAGCGGGATACATACCTAATGCTATTGCGTTACCAGAAAGCATCAACCCTTTTCAAGTTAAACGAACTGTTTTTAGTAATAAAGCGTTCTCAGTTACTGAAGTTACTACAGCAACTAAAGTAGTTGGTCTTTCCAAAAATGCATATGGATTAAAAGAAGCAAACACAAAAGTTACTTCTGAAACTTTTGAACCTGCACTTTCTGAAAATGAATCTGATATTTCAGTAGTATCGGTAGATAAAGCTAAAGATAAAGTAACCATAGCTGATGCAGAAATTATTGTATCTGGCGGACGTGGACTTAAAGGGCCTGAAAACTGGGAAATGATAGAAGAAATGGCTGATATTCTTGGTGCGGCTACTGCCTGCTCTAAACCGGTAAGTGATATGGATTGGAGACCTCATAGTGAACATGTTGGACAAACCGGAAAACCAGTAGCTTCCAATCTTTACATAGCTATAGGAATTTCTGGAGCTATACAACATCTAGCAGGAGTAAATGCAGCGAAAACAAAAGTTGTTATCAATAACGATCCTGAAGCTCCCTTTTTTAAAGCTGCAGACTATGGTATTGTAGGTGATGCTTTTGAGGTTGTACCTAAGCTAAATGAAAAATTGAAGGAATTTAAAGAGAAAAACGCATAAATTTTATAACTTGCGTGCCTTAAAAGGGCGATCTAAATTTAGTAAAATGCTCTATTTAGATCGCCTTTTTTAATTTCGGTTTTTATGAGTTTAGTACGTCTGAATATCAAAGGGATATCTTATAGTCAAACCCAAAATGGCGCATATGCGCTTATTTTAAACGAAGTTAGTGGAGATAGAAAACTACCTATAGTTATTGGTGCTTTTGAAGCCCAATCAATAGCTATTGCGTTAGAAAAAGAAATTAAACCTCCCAGACCTTTAACGCATGATTTGTTTAAAAGTTTTGCAGATCAGTTTGAAATTGTGGTGAAACAAGTTATCATTCATAAATTAGTAGATGGTGTTTTTTACTCGAGTCTAATTTGTGAACGCGATAAAATTGAAGAAATTATCGATGCGCGTACCAGTGATGCAATAGCACTGGCACTACGTTTTAACGCACCTATTTTTACTTACAAAAACATTTTAGATAAAGCAGGGATTCATCTACAAGGAGAAGAAAATCCCACCCCTTCTCAGCAAACCAACCAAGAAGAGATTATAGAAGATGAATTATTATCTGATGATATCGAAATCTCTAAAAAAGATGATACTTATAAAAAACTTTCAATAACAGAATTAGAAGATTTACTTTCTCAAGCAGTTCAAAATGAAAATTACGAAAAGGCTGCCAAAATTAGAGATGAAATTTCCAAACGATAATATTTTTCAAGCTTAAAAATTTCTAATATAACTTTAAGAATGAGCATAAAAACCCGCCTAATTATCATGAATTTTCTCCAATTTGCAGTTTGGGGAGCATATTTAACTTCAATGGGTAATTATTTAGGATCTATCGGATTAGGTTCTAAAATTGGTCTCTTTTATGCCATGCAAGGTTTTGTTTCCATATTTATGCCAGCAATTTTAGGAATTGTAGCAGATAGATGGATACAGGCACAAAAACTATTAGGAATAAGCCACTTAATTGCAGGAGTATTTATGCTTGCTGCTACTTTTTATGGGTATTCGGCAGGAGATAATGTGGAGTTTTTTCCATTGTTTACCCTGTACTCTATTAGTGTTGCATTCTTTATGCCTACCATTGCACTATCTAACTCTGTAGCTTATAACGTACTAGTTACCAACGGATACGACACTATCAAAACCTTCCCTCCTATTCGGACTTTTGGTACTATTGGTTTTATTTTAGCAATGCTTTTTGTTGATTTTGCAGGATATCAAGGTTCTTATTTACAATTTTTCGTTTCGGGTATTTTAGGATTTTTATTATTCTTTTATTCGTTTACTTTACCTACATGCCCTACAGCAGAAAAAGGAGGAAAGAAAACCTTATATGAGGCGTTTGGGTTAAAAGCATTTACGCTTTTTAAGGAAAAAAAGATGGCCATCTTTTTTATATTTTCAATGTTACTTGGGGTTTCATTACAAATAACAAATGGCTATGCAAATCCTTTTATAACAAGCTTTAAACAAATACCAGAATACGCAAACAGTTTTGGTGCAAACCATGCCAATGCATTAATTTCTATTTCTCAAATTTCAGAAACAGTTTGTATTCTTCTTATTCCTTTCTTTTTAAGACGATTTGGAATTAAAACGGTTATGTTATTATCCATGTTTGCATGGGTTTTACGTTTTGGTTTATTTGGTGCTGGTAATCCCGGTAATGGAGTTTGGATGTTTGTTCTTTCAATGATTGTTTACGGAATTGCTTTTGACTTTTTTAATGTATCAGGATCTTTATTTGTAGATAAAGAAACGAAACCGGAAATTCGTTCTAGTGCACAAGGTGTATTTATGATGATGACAAATGGTTTTGGAGCATCTATAGGTACGCTAGGGGCTCAGGCAGTTGTTAACTACTTTGTATTCTCAAAAACCGATTTACAAGAACAGATGGAAGGTTGGAGCACTGCTTGGTATATTTTTGCAGGCTATGCTTTAGTAGTGGCTATCCTTTTTGCTATATTTTTTAAATATAAACATAAACCGATAGATACTTCAAAAATTCCGCAGTAAGCTAATTTTACTATCCTTTAATTTTTCAAACTAATTAGTGCTCTTCTATTGCTAAAAATTACTTTTTAGTGATTAAATTGTTGATATCTTTTTTTCAAAAGCACTGAATTAATATTATACCATGAAGCAATATCACGACTTATTACAACATATTCTAGAAGAAGGAACTCAAAAAGGAGACCGTACAGGTACCGGAACAAAGAGTGTTTTTGGTTACCAAATGAGATTCGATTTAAGCGAAGGCTTCCCACTTGTTACTACTAAAAAAGTTCATCTTAAATCCATAATCCACGAATTACTTTGGTTTTTAAAAGGAGATACAAATATTAGTTATCTTAAAGAAAATGGTATAAAAATATGGAACGAGTGGGCCGATGAGAATGGAAATCTCGGACCAATTTATGGTCACCAGTGGCGAAACTGGAATAACGAAGAAATCGACCAGATTACTGAAATTATCGAAACTTTAAAGAAAAACCCTAACAGTCGTAGAATGTTAGTTTCTGCTTGGAATCCTTCAGTTATGCCGGATACTTCAGTTTCTTTCTCAGAAAACGTAGCTAACGGTAAAGCAGCACTTCCTCCTTGCCATGCCTTTTTTCAGTTTTATGTTGCCGATGGAAAATTAAGCTGCCAATTATATCAACGAAGCGCCGATGTCTTCCTAGGCGTTCCTTTCAATATAGCATCGTATGCATTATTTACCATGATGATGGCTCAGGTTTGCGGTTACGAAGCTGGGGATTTCATTCATACATTTGGAGATGTTCATATTTACAGCAACCATATGGAACAGGTGAAACTTCAGTTGAGTAGAGATCCTCGCCCGCTACCAAAAATGGAAATTAATCCTGACATAAAAGATATTTTTGATTTTAAGTTCGAAGATTTTAAATTAGAGGGTTACAATCCTCATCCTTCCATAAAAGGAAAGGTTGCGGTTTAAAACAATCTTTTAATTAAAATATTTTAGTTTTATGAAAAAGTTATTTTTTATTGCAAGTTTTATTATTGGAGCTACAGGCATCATACAAGCACAAACAACCTCTCCGGTTTGGCCAGGCTGCGAAGGTAGCGACAATGTAAAAACTTGTTTTAACAAAAAACTTAGTAAGCACGTTCGTGACAATTATGAATATCCAAAAAATGATGCCGGCGAATATGTTCGTGGTAAAGTAACCATCAAATTTGAAGTTGATGAAACTGGAAAAGTAAATGTTTTAAATATTGAAGGCGACAAGCCCTTGGTAAATAAAGCAGCCAAAAAAATGATTGAAAAAATGCCGAAAATGAAACCGGCTACTGTAAATGGAAAACCAGATTCTAGAGAATTCACTATCCCATTTAAGTTTTAAAAATCTAGAATTATAAGCTATGAAATTACCTTCAATTCTTATCAAAAATCTAATGTTTATAAGTTGTTTTTTGACTACGATAAACAATTATGGACAAGAAAATGTAAAAGTTGAAGGTAATTCTATTACCATTTCAGAAGTTGCTCCCGTTTGGCCAGGTTGTGAAGAAGAAGCAAATAAAATCGATTGTTTCAACAAAAATTTTCTAAACCACGTAAAAACTAAATACAAATATCCGCGTAAAAACTCTGGTGATTTCATTAGAGGAAAAGCTGTGATAAAAATGCATATCGATACAACTGGAGTAGCCAGGATTGATGGTATTTCTACCAAAGAACCTAAAATAAAAGAGGCACTAACCAACATGCTTGTCAAATTACCTAAAATGACTCCGGGTAAAAAAGCGGGTAAACCAGTTTCCATTAAATACACAATACCGCTAAATCTTTAACCAAACAAATACTGTTTTTCGCAACTTATCAGTATTCTTTTTTAACTTCGGATTAACGCAAAGCAACATATTTGATTTCTAAAAAAGTGTAAATTTGAGAGATACGCACAAATCGCGACCTCTTTTTATGCTTTTACAATCTGAATTATTAGATTTTTTCAACGAAACCAGAGCGAAATCTGAACTTATCTGTTCTTTTTTAGAAACTGAAGATTACGTGGTTCAACCTATCGTAGATGTTTCTCCACCGAAGTGGCACCTGGGACACACTACATGGTTTTTCGAAGAATTTGTATTGAAACCTTACAAAATCGGATATCAACTTTTTGATGATCACTCGGCTTATGTCTTTAATAGTTACTACGAAAGTGTAGGCGAAAAGGTAATACGTACCAATCGTGGAAATCTTTCGCGCCCAACAGTTGCCTGGATTTATAAATACCGAAATTATGTTTCTAAAGCATTAAAGGATTTTATCGAATCTGAAGATCTAAGTAGTGAAATTCTTGAAGTAATCGAGATTGGTTGCCATCATGAAAAACAACATCAGGAATTACTATATACCGATATTAAATATATTTTAGGTAATAATCCGCTTTTTCCTAAATACAATGATCAATTTAAAGAAAATCCAATACAGGATTTTCCGCAAGAATGGATTTCTGTAGAAAAAGGAAATTACGAGATTGGGCATAACAGCACCGATTTCTGTTACGATAACGAGCTTGGTCGGCACACCGTTTACTTAGCCGATTACCAAATTTCAAATAAACTGGTGACTAATAAAGAGTATATAGAATTTATAGAGTCTGGAGGTTACAAAGATGTTCTGCTTTGGCATGCTGAAGCTTGGGATTGGGTAAATACCAATAAGATTTCAGCACCATCTTATTGGCATAAAATCGATGGTGAATGGCATCAATTTACCTTGCAAGGTTTACAAAAATTAATTTATGATGCACCACTAAGCCATATTAGCTATTATGAAGCTTTTGCTTTTGCCCAGTGGAAAGGTTTACGCCTACCAACCGAGCAGGAATGGGAAATCGCGAATAGCAAATTTAACTGGGGGTCGCGTTGGGAATGGACAGAAAGTGCTTATTCCCCTTACCCTGGATATACCAAAGCACCAGGCGCTTTAGGCGAATACAACGGTAAATTTATGGTAAACCAGAAAGTCCTACGAGGAGGCTCTGTAGCTACTTCAAAAAAACATACAAGACCTACGTATCGTAACTTTTTCCATGCCCCATTACGCTGGCAATTTACAGGAATTCGCCTTGCTAAATAACGATCAACTCAGATTATGAAATCCACACCAACAACCACAAAATATGACACTGCTTTTGAAGAAGATGTTGCCAAAGGTCTAACAAGCTTTCCGAAATATCTGCTTTCAAAATATATTTATGACCAAAAAGGCGATAAGCTTTTTCAGCAAATCATGAATATGCCCGAGTACTATTTAACCAATTGTGAACTCGACATTCTTCAACAACATACTGCTTCAATCGCCGATTCTTTCAATAGTAAAAAAGGTTTTGATTTAATTGAACTTGGTGCTGGTGATGGAAAAAAAACAAAAGTTCTACTGAAACATCTTGTCGCTAAAAATTATGATTTTAATTACTTACCGGTAGATATTAGCCAGCATGTGTTAGACCAACTGGAAGAAGCCCTAAAAACTGAAATCCCTGGGGTTAAGATCAAAACTCAGCAAGGTACTTACTTCAAAACTTTAGAAAAACTGGCCGATTATAATTCCCGTAAAAAAGTGATTATGGTGCTGGGGTCGAACATCGGAAACCTAATGCATGAAAAAGCCATCGATTTCTTAAAGAATATCTGTGAGGCTATGAGTGAAGAGGACATGTTGTTTATGGGATTTGATCAGAAAAAAGATCCTCAAAAAATCCTTGATGCTTATAATGATCCCAACGGAATCACCGAAGCTTTCAATAAAAATCTTCTGGTAAGGATGAATAATGAATTGGATGCCGACTTTTATATTGAGAATTTTAAACACTGGGAAACTTACAATCCTGAAACCGGAACGGCTAGTAGCTATCTGGTAAGCAGCAAAGAACAAAAGGTTAAAATCGACAAACTTGGCTTAACTATTCATTTTGATGCCTGGGAAACTATTCATACTGAAATTTCTCAGAAATACGATGATCATATTGTACAGTGGCTAGCAAAAGAATCTGGTCTTGAAGTAACTGGAGAATTTAGCGATTCGGAAAACTGCTATAAAAATTATATCTTTAGAAGGAAAGATTTTTAATGCATTTGCTAATTGATATATTCCTATGAAACTTCTTTACTCTATTACTATCCTATTATTCATGATAATGAATTCTGCGCTAGCGCAAGATTCATTATCTACGAATAAACAAGAGCCTAAGCTAGATATTTTGCAATATCCAATCCATTATTGCTCAATTAGCCCTTCCCATAAAACATTTTCTAGTCATGTAGAAATAAAAATTGATTATGGCCAAGATGACACACTAATAAAAAACACCTATATAAGAAACGAAACTGGAGAAAAAAGGGTTTTCAATTCAATAATTCAAGCTTTAAATTATATGAAAAGCTTAGGGTGGAATTTAATTAAAGCTTACCAAGTTCATAACCCTAACAATACTTTTTCTGAACGTTTTTTATTCGAAGCCGAAGAACAAGCAATTCTCCCTGAAAACGGATAAAAATTTTCATTATACTGAAAAACGCAATTTCAATTTTATTGATAATTAGTCACAAACTATCTTTATGGATAATAACTGTTGTAAAAAATTAATTTGATACCTCTTTTAGTTATTTTACTTATTTTCCCTAATACTGCTTAAAACTAAAAAAAAGAAATTTGTAAAGTAAACATGGATTTTGAATTTGATATTAAATCTCAAAAGGATTAAAAAATTGTTACTTGTAACTCTTCAGTGCGTTTACTAACACTTCCAATTCTTCTTCTGTATTAAAATAGTGGAAACTTACACGCAGTCCTTCTCCTCTTTGCGAAACAATGATGTCCTTTTCTCGTAAATATTGATATAATTTATCGTCACCTTTAATATTGAAAATCGATGAATGCTCTCCTCTTTTTAAAACGGATTCCTCCAGCAAATTCATTTCAGCAAAAACCTCTTTAGCTTTTTTTTTCAGTAAATTAATCTGCGCCTCTATAGTTGAAATCGCAATCTGTTTATTCAATTTTAAAGCTTCTCCTAAACTACCGAAATTCAATGTATCCTGATGTCCGGGTTCAAACTTGCCTAAAAAATTCCCCTCTTGAGCTTTATATTTTCCTTGTAACGAATTAAAACCTAAATGTTTTGGAGCTATCTTTCCTTCTACATTTTTATTAAAAAGAATAAAACCATTACCAAATCCAGCATTTAACCATTTATAAGTACTTGCTATTACTAAATCTATTCCACTTTCATCAAAATTGAAAGCTTCGGTTCCTAGATATTGCGTACCATCAGCAATAAAAATGACTTCAGGAAAATCTTTTTTTAACTGTGTAATAAACGCGGTGCTCAATTTAATACCGTTAATGTATTGTACAATGCTAAAGGCAAAAAAATGAGGTTGCTCTTTCTTTAAAACTTCAACTATATTTTCTTCAAGATTCTCGTTTATTTCAGCATAATAAATATCAAAATCCCTGGATTGTACCGGCCAGTTAATAGACGGATAATCATTCTTCAGCAACAATACTTTTTTAGGCTTTTCTAAACTTTCTAAAAGCGTATTAAATCCATAAGAAAAATTAGGTACTAGCCCTACTCTATTGGCGGCACAGTTAAAAAAGGAACCTACTTCTTCTCGAACACCAGCTAATAATTTACCGTGGTTTTCTTTAAAAACACTCCCTGAAATTAAAAAATCAAGATCGTGTTCCTGCCGAAATTCTAGAACTTTCTCGTTTAATAAACCAGAAGCTGCTGTATTTAAATACGTATATCGTTCTAAAACAGGAAAGCCTTTTCTTAAATTACTCATAAGCATCCATAGATTTAGTTCTAAAAATGTAAATTTGTTATATCACTAAAGTACTTTTTATTATGTTCTCTAAAAAGAAAAACACCACCAAACTAGATGCCGAGCAACGCGAATTATACGAGAATGCTAGAAAAAGAACACTTCAGAAAAAAAGATTATTTCAACATTTTATCGTTTTTCTGGTAATTTCTATTCTAGCTATTATTTTAAATGTTGTAATTGGCTTTAAAGAGAACCTGCTTATTTTAGGATATAACTGGTTTGTTTGGGTAATATTTATATTGGGCGCTATATTTTTAGTTCATTTTTTCAATGTATTTTTGGTAAACACCTTTATGGGGAAAGAATGGCAAGCAAAACATATCGAAAAACTAGTAGCCAAACAAAATGAGAAAATAGCAAAGCTTCAGCAGAAAGTAGCACAAGATCATCCGTTACCTAATACTGATTCTCAAAAAGACATTAGTAAAACAAATACCGAAAATGATAGGTTTAAACCTATCTCTCCAGATAATCCAGACCAAAACTACAATCACTAATTTATGGTTACAATGATTGCGGCCGTTGCCCAAAATAATGCACTAGGAAAAGATAACGAGCTTTTATGGAGGCTACCGGATGATTTTAAACATTTTAAAAAAACTACATCCAATCATCCCATTATTATGGGACGAAAAACTTTTGAAAGTTTAGGTGGCCCTTTACCAAACCGCACCCATTTTATAATTACTCGTAACGAAAATTATAAGCCAGATGCAGACGTATATGTT
The DNA here is from genome assembly GCF_048269745.1 of Zunongwangia sp. Taxonomy (NCBI): domain Bacteria; kingdom Pseudomonadati; phylum Bacteroidota; class Flavobacteriia; order Flavobacteriales; family Flavobacteriaceae; genus Zunongwangia; species Zunongwangia sp. The sequence continues at coordinate 137,711 of NZ_JBLXIB010000004.1, forward strand.
GTAAAAAGCCTATCGCTAGCTTTAAAAATTGCTCAAGATTTAGATGAAAACACATTTATTATAGGCGGTGGAGAAATTTATAAAATGGCCTTAGAAAGAACCGATAAAATAGAACTTACTCGTGTTCATGAAAGCTTTGAAAATGCCGATACTTTTTTTCCTGAAATTGATGAAAAAGAATGGAAGTTAACTAATGAAGTATTTCATGAAAAAGATGAAAAACATAAATACTCCTTTAGTTATTTAACCTATGAACGTCACTAGTAATTACCAGAATCTTTTTAAAAAAGTTGCCGAAAAAAACAATTTCGAAATTCATAATATCAGCCCCTTATCTGGCGGCGATATAAACGATGTTTTTCTTTTAGAAACTTCGGAGAAAAAAAAAGTACTTAAAGTAAATAGCGCTTCTAAATTTCCTGGCATGTTTGAAGGAGAAATGGCCGGAATGAAGAAGTTAAAAGCCGCAAAAGCAATAGATGTCCCTGAAATGATTGGTGTTTATTCTGAAGAAAACTACGCTGGCTTATTGATGGAATATCGAGAAACAAGTTCTCAAACAGAAGATTTTTGGGGAATTTTCGGAAAACAATTAGCCGATTTACACAAAAATTCTAGAGAAACCTTCGGCTTTTCTGAAGACAACTACATTGGGAGTTTACCTCAACTAAATAATAATCATAAGAATATAGTTGATTTTTATATTGAAGAACGACTTCAGCCTCAATTTAAATTAGCTAAAGAACAAGGTTATTCTTTAGGGAATACAAAACAATTTTGTTCAGCATTATACCATATTATTCCAGAAGAAAAACCAGCTCTAATTCATGGTGATTTATGGAATGGAAATTATCTTGTTAATGCAGATGGTAAACCTTGCTTAATAGATCCTGCAGTTGCTTATGCACCACGTGAAATGGATTTATCAATGATGAAATTATTTGGCGGATTTAGCACTAGTGTTTTCGAAAATTATTTTAGCAAATTCCCTGTAGAAAATGGCTTTGAAGAACGTGTACCTATTTGGCAGCTTTACTATTTATTGGTACATCTTAATTTATTTGGAACAGGTTATCTTTCTTCTTGCAAGAAAATAATTGCTCAGTTTTCTTAATTTCACAGTTATTAACAGCAAGTACTTCTCTTTTAGCAGTTTCTTAGCGCATCACGCATTTCTTCTTTAGTATCTTCATAAAAAATTGAAGATATGAGTTCAGAAAATTTAGAATATAGCGAAGCAAGAAAGAAAATGAAATCTTTAGTAGAAAGTATTAGAACCGCAATGATGGTTACTAATATTGGAAATAAACCTGTTAGTGCAATCCCAATGACAACTAAACGAGTAGATACCGAAGGTAATATTTGGTTTTTAAGCAGCATTAGCAGCGATCATAACTCCGATATTGTAAAAGATAATGATGTACAACTTCTATATAGCGATGTTAAAGATTACGAATTCATTAGTATTTTTGGGAAAGCTACTATTGTGACCGAAAAAGATATTTTAGAAGATTTATATTCTAAAGTGGATGATACTTGGTTTAAAGACGAAAACGATCCTAATTTAAGTGCTATTAAAATAAATCCTGAAGAAGCTTATTATTGGGATACAAAATCTAACAAATACGTATCCTTATTTAAAATGGGAATGGCTGCAGTATCTGGGAAAAGTCAAGACATCGGAGAAAAAGGAAAATTAGAATTATAAAAACTTGTATTTGCCTTAAAAGACCTCATAATATATTTTTTTATGAGGTCTTTTTTATTCTTGCTACTTTTACCCACGATAAAAAACAAATTATGAAAGCATATATTTTTCCTGGACAAGGAGCCCAATTTTCAGGAATGGGAGCAGATTTATATGAGAAATCAGCAAAAGCTAAAGAACTTTTCGAAAGAGCCAACGATATACTTGGCTTTTCTATAACAGAAATTATGTTTAGCGGATCTGCTGAAGATCTAAAACAAACAAAGGTTACACAACCTGCTATTTTTTTGCATAGCGTTATTCTAAGCAAAGTATTAGGCAACGATTTTAAGCCTGATATGGTGGCGGGGCATTCGTTAGGAGAATTATCTGCTCTTGTTGCTAATAACACCTTAGAGTTTGAAGATGGCTTACGCTTAGTTTCTCAACGTGCTTTAGCCATGCAAAAGGCTTGTGAAATTACTCCATCTACTATGGCCGCTATTTTAGGTTTAGAAGATGAATTAGTAGAAGCTGTATGTGCTGAAACAGAAGGTACCGTTGTAGCTGCCAATTATAACTGCCCTGGACAAATTGTAATTTCAGGAGAAACTACAGCTGTTGAAAAAGCATGCGAAACTTTGAAAGAAAAAGGAGCCAAACGTGCATTATTATTACCAGTTGGTGGGGCTTTCCATTCCCCTCTTATGGAACCAGCAAGACAAGAATTAGCAGCAGCTATTGAAGCTACTAAATTTAGCAACCCAAGTTGTGCTATTTATCAAAATGTAAGTACTACTGCTGTTACCGACCCTATAGAAATTCAGAAAAATCTAGTTTTTCAATTAACGGCACCGGTAAAATGGACGCAATCTGTTCAGAATATGTTGAAAGATGGCGCTTCTAGCTTTGTAGAAGTTGGTCCAGGCAAAGTATTACAAGGATTAGTTAAAAAAGTAGATCGAAAAATAGAAACTTCTTCAGCAGCTATTTAATTATATGCGAAGAAACTTTCCATAAAAAAAGCCCAAATTCAATGAATTTGGGCTTTTTTTCTATTCAATAAATATATAGTTATTAAGCATTTACAAATTCAATTAAAGTCTTTGTAATAAATTCTATTTGCTCTTTATCTAATTCAGTATGCATTGGTAGTGAAATAACTTCTTTTACTAACTGATTAGTTACTTCAAAATCCGCTTCATTATAACGTTCGTCGGCATACGCTTTTTGTTGGTGCAACGGAATTGGATAATATACACCGCATGGAATATTATGTTCCTGAAAATGTTTTACTAACGCATCCCGTTTTCCATTGGTAATTTTTAACGTGTATTGGTGGAATACATGTGTATCTTCCTTTCCTACTCGAACCGGAGTAACAATATGTTCCTGATTTTTTAAAGCAGCATCGTAAAGATCAGCCGATTTACGTCGAGCTTCGTTATACGAATCTAAATTTGGTAATTTAGCTCGTAACACAGCTGCCTGTAAACTATCTAACCTGGAATTTACACCCACAACGTCATGGTGGTAACGTTCATACATACCGTGGTTTACAATACCACGAATAGCATGTGCTAACTCATCATCATTTGTAAAAATAGCACCTCCATCACCATAACAACCTAAGTTTTTAGATGGAAAAAAAGAAGTTGCTCCAATGTTACCCACTGTTCCTGTTTTATAGGATTTACCTGATTTATCATGGTAAGCACCACCAATAGCTTGTGCATTATCTTCAATTACAAAAAGATTATGTGCTGTAGCAATATCCATAATCTCGTCCATATTTGCAGTTTGACCAAATAAATGAACCGGAACAATCGCTTTAGTTTTCGGTGTAATAGCCGCTTTAACTTTTTCAGGATCGATATTAAAAGTATCAGGCTCTACATCTACCAATACAGGTGTTAAGCCTAAAAGCGCAATTACCTCCACCGTTGCAGCAAAAGTAAAATCCGCTGTTATAACCTCATCACCTGGCTTTAAACCTAATCCCATCATCGAAATTTGTAAAGCGTCGGTACCATTAGCACAAGGTATTACATGCTTAGCTCCTAAATATGCTTCTAATTCTTTCTGAAAATTCTGAACTTCTGGTCCATTTATAAATGCAGTAGAAGAAAGTATTTCTTCAAAAGAAGTGTTTATTTTATCTTTTATTCCTTCGTATTGACCTTTCAGGTCGACCATTTGTATCTTTCTCATTTGTTATATCTTATTATTTCAAAATTACGAAATATCGCTTCCCTTTCCATAACTTTTTTAAGAAACACGTACTTTTGTACCTTAAATCGATTTATTTTGAAAAGTATTTACAACGGTTTTAGTTATTTGGTTAAAGCAGTACTTCCGGCAAGTACTTTTTTTAATCAGAAAATGAAATTTTTTGTTGAAGGAAGAAAAAAAGTATTTTCAGAGCTCAAAAAGCTTGATAAAAGTCAACCTTGGGCTTGGTTTCATGCGGCCTCTTTAGGAGAATTTGAGCAAGCAGTTCCAATAATGGAAGCTTTAAAAAAAGAAGCACCAAATTATCGAATTTTGGTTAGTTTTTTCTCTCCATCGGGTTTCGAAAACAAAAAAAATCATCCACTAACCGATGCTATTGTTTATTTACCGATAGACACACCCAAAAATGCTCAAAAATTCATCGAATTACTAAATCCAAAACTCGCATTTTTCATTAAATATGATATCTGGCCTAATTTTTTGGGTGAATTAAAAAAAAGAAATATTAGATCTTTTCTTATTTCAGGTGCTTTTCGAGATAATCAGATTTATTTTAAAAGTTATGGCAAACTTTTTAGAGAAGCTTTGCAGGTTTTTGAACATATTTTTCTTCAGAATAAGTCCTCTCAAGAACTTTTAAAAACTATACATATTGAAAATACCACCGTAAGTGGCGATACACGTTTTGATAGAGTTTCCAGACAGTTAGAATATGATAATAAACTCGATTTTATTGAAAAATTTAAAGGAGATAGACTTTGCATAGTTGCCGGAAGCACTTGGCCGGAAGATGAAGCACTTTTATTAGATTATATTAATAGTGCTCCACCAGAAGTTAAATTTATTATTGCTCCACATGAAATTAAAAAAGACAAAATAGAACGCTTTACAGCCAAAATCGAAAAATCTACTATTCTTTTTTCAGAAAAAATTGATGCTGAAATTAATCAACATCAAGTATTGATAATCGATACTATCGGACTACTTTCTAAAATTTATAGCTATGCTGATATTGCTTATGTAGGCGGAGCTGCTGGAAGTACAGGCCTACATAATATATTAGAACCTGCTACTTTTGGTCTTCCTATAATTATTGGAAAAAATTTCGAAAAATTCCCAGAGGCTAAACAACTTCAAAAATTAGCAGGCTTATTTTCGGCATCTTCTTCCGAAGAAACTACTCAAATTATCAAAAAACTTATCAATAATCGTCAATTTCGAGAAAAAACAGGCATGATTAGCGGGCACTTTATTAGTAGTAATACCGGAGCAACTCGATCTGTTATACAATACCTCAAAAAAACAGCTACTTTTAATGATATTTAAGAATCTGTATTAAAGTTATTTTAAATTCTATTGTTGATTTTGTTTAAATTGTACTTTAGTCCTCACTTAATTAGACAACTATATAAATTAAGAAGAACTAAAAAACAATTTATGAAACGTTATTTTATACTATTTGCTTCATTTTTAACCTTCACATTTACATTAATTTCTTGTAGGGAAACTAAAAATGAAGATAATACAGATCAAACTGAAGAAATGGCAGAAGATCAAAAAGACATGAACGATGATGTAGATGATGACAACAACAGCGTTAGTGAAGATCTCGAACAGGCAGCTGATGATACCGGTAATGCTATTAAAAATGCAGCCAATGAAACCGGTAATGCTATAGAACATGCTGCTAATGAGACTGGTGATGCAGTTGATAATGCAACCCACGAAACTGAAGATGCTGTAAATGAAGCTGCCGATGAAATTGATGGCAGTGATGATTACTAATTAACTATAAAACCAAAAAATAAAATTGTTATGAAAAAGATATTATTTGTATTGCTTTTAGCTGTAGGCGCTAGCACTATGCTCACTTCTTGTCGAGAAAAATCAGGTGTAGAAAAAGCTGCGGATAGCGTAGAAGATGCTGCTGATGACGCAGGAGATGCTGTAGAAGACGCAGTAGACTAAAAATTTAGAATATTAAAAAAACAGTAGCCCTTTCAAATTGAAAGGGCTTTTTTATTATATGAAATAAAATTTATTGATATACTTTTATATAATCAATATAGAATTTTGCGGGAAAAATAGTGTCATCTACTTCAGGGCCTCCAAAGTTTCCTCCAATAGCCATATTCAATAAAAAATAGAATTTATGTCGAAAAGGATAGTGTTCATCATCTTTAACTTCCGGTGAAAAAGTATACACTTTAGTCCCATCGATAAAATATACAATCTCATCTTTAGACCATTCTACTTTATACACATGAAAATCATCTTCCACATTATCGATTTTCGTCACTTTAGTACTGGCATGATCGCCGTGAGTTGCCGGTGTATGCAAGGTTGTATGTAGGGTATCTTTCATTCGGCCAACATATTCCATAATATCGATTTCTCCGGAAGCAGGCCAGCCCACTTCGCTAATATTATCTCCTAACATCCAAATAGCAGGCCAAATACCTTGCCCACCGGGAACTTTTGCACGGGTTTCTATAGTACCATATTGAAATTCTAATTTATCTTTAGTATTAATTCGAGAGCTAAAATAGGCATCGCCATCTTTTTCAGCAGTAATGATCGCCATACCATCTTTTATTTCAAGGTTTTCAGGTCGATAAAGCTGTCGCTCATTATTTCCCCAACCACAAATATCAGGGCAGCCATCTCCATTTTCATAGCTCCAATATTCCATATTTAAGCTATTTCCATCAAAATTTTCTTCCCATATCAATTCTTTTTCCTGATCCTCGCAGCTTTGCAAGACCAAAAACAACACGGCTAAAATCGCTAATCTTGTTTTCATACTATTTAAATTCAAAATTAGCTTTTTTAAGGTCTACAGAATTACCGCCAATCATCACCTCGAAATCACCAGGTTCAGCTTCCCATTCTTTATTAATAGTAAAATATGTGATCATTTCTTTATCGATTGTGAAATTCACCACTTTACTTTCGCCCGGTTTTAATGAAATTTTCTCAAAGGCTTTGAGTTCTAGATTTGGTCGTGTAATGCTTCCCACTAGATCATGTAAATACAGCTGAACAATTTCTTCTCCTAGCATATTACCCGTATTTTTCACTGAAATTGAAGCTTCTATTTTTCCGCCTTCTGAAAAAGAATCGGAACTTAGCTTGATATCACCATATTCAAATTCGGTAAAACCGAGTCCAAATCCAAATGGATACAATGCTTCCCTTGGTGAATCGGTATAATGTGAATAGGTAACCTGTGCACCACCATCTGGCCTACCGGTACTTTTCTCATTATAATATAATGGCTCCATTCCTGAATTCTGCGGGAAAGATACCGGCAATTTCCCGGAAGGATTATACTTTCCAAAAAGAACCTCGCCAACTGCATTACCATGCTGTGAACCTAAAAACCAGGATTCTACAATAGCTGGAATATTTTCAGAACTCCAACTTAAATCCATCGGGCGACCATTCATTAATACCATGACCACATTTTTGTTAGCTTTTTGAACCGTTTCAATCAAATCGTCCTGCAATCCGGCAAAACCAATATTGGTCTGGCTACGACCTTCCCCGGTTTGATAAGCATCTTCACCAACCACCAAAACCACTAAATCTGCCTGTTTGGCTAATTTTTCAGCTTCAGCTAAACCACTTTTATCATCTTTATTAAATGTCATAGGGTTTAAAAACGATCGATCTCCGGTTGAAAGTTTTGCCCCTTCAGCATAAGTTACCTTCACCCCTTTTGGTGCATGATTTCTAATTCCTTCTAAGACTGAAACTGCCGAATTTTCTACCGCATGTGCTCTCCAGTTTCCTAAAGGCGAATCTTTATCGTTAGCCAATGGTCCAATAACAGCGATATTTTTAATTGAATTTTGAATTGGTAAAATATCACCTTCGTTCTTTAAAAGAACGATCGATTTTCTACCTGCTTCTAAAGCCACCTGCTGATTAGCTTCAGAATATAATTCAGATTTCTCGAAGGCTTCATCACAATATTTATAAGGATCATCAAAAAGCCCTAATCTAAATTTTATACGAAGAATACGTTTTACGGAATCATCTATCAAAGCTTCATCAACTATTCCTTCTTCAACCAATTCTTTTAAAGACGACTCATAAGCGCCGCCTTCCATATCCATATCACTCCCGCCTTTTACAGCTAATGCCGCAGCTGCTTTTTTATCTTTTGCAACACCATGCGGAATAAGTTCAGTTATCGATCCCCAATCTGAAACCACAAAACCATCCCAGTCCCACTCACCTTTCAGTAAATCTCTTTGTAAATACGTGCTTGCAGTAGCGGGAACTCCGTCAATTTCGTTGAAAGAATTCATAAAAGTTGCCACTCCCGCATCTGCAGCCGCTTTAAACGGAGGCAAAATGGTATTGTTTAATTCATAAATACCAATATTTACCGTATTATAATCTCTACCACCTTCAGCAAAACCATAACCTGCAAAATGCTTGGCACAGGCAGCAATAGTTTTAGAATCTGCAAGATCGTCTCCCTGAAAGCCTTTAATTCTGGCTACTGCTATTTTAGAGTTTAGATAAGGATCTTCACCCGCACCTTCCATAATTCGCCCCCAGCGTGCGTCACGAGAAATATCCATCATTGGTGCAAAGGTCCAATGAACACCAGCCGCTGCAGTTTCTCTACCGGCAACTCTTGCCGTTTTTTCCATGAGTTCTAAATCCCAACTGGCACTTTCACCAAGTGGAACAGGAAACATAGTTTGATAACCATGAATTACATCATAACCAAAAATCAAAGGAATTTTAAGTCGGCTATTTTCCATCACCAGCTTTTGTGCTTCACGCGTATGTTTTACAGAAGTCACATTAAGCATAGAACCTACAAGTCCTTTTTTAAGGTTTTCGAGTTTCTTCTCGTTATCAGTTCCAGTCGCGGGGCCCGTAACATCCCAGCTTCCGTTATATTGTACCATCTGCCCGATTTTCTCTTCAAGTGTCATTAAAGCTAAAACCGAATCTATTTTCTGCTCGATATCTCTAGGATCCTGATCACTTTTCTTAAATACAGGCTTTTTATAGGTAGAGAATGCCAGCAAACCTAGCGACAGAAATACTCCAATTATTGCTACTCTTTTTTTCATATCCGAAAATTAAAAAGGGGCTACGAGGAAGAACAGCTTAACCTCCAGGCAACCCCTATTTTATTAAATAATAATATAATATTACGTGTTATGATTTATTGATAAACCTTCACATAATCTACTTCCATCGTATCCTGACTAAAATTAGGGTCTATCTCTCCTCCTAAGTTACCACCCATGGCAACATTTAGAATTAAGAAAAACTTTTGATTAAACGGTGTATCTTCACTGTTTTCATATTCATGAAATACTACGTTATCTACAGCAAAAAGAATATGATCTGCTGTCCATTCTAAAGTATAGGTATGGAACTCTGAGTCTATATTATCAACTTGAGTACCTTTAGAAATTCCTTCGCCTCCAGAATTCCCTGGTAAATGTAGAGTTCCTAACACATGGCCAAGGTTATTACCTACATGTTCCATAATATCAATTTCTCCAGAAGCAGGCCAGTTTACCTCGGCAAAATTTGATCCTAACATCCAGATCGCAGGCCAAGTACCAGCAGCACCAGGTAGTTTAGCTCTTACTTCTACTCTACCATATTCATACTCTTGCTTATCCATCGTAGTAATTCGAGCAGAAGAATAGTCGAATCCATTAGTGCTTTCTGCAATGGCATTTATTTTTAAAGTACCGTCATTTACAACCACATTTTCCTCTTCGTAATACTGTTTTTCGTTATTTCCCCATCCGTTATCGCCATTACCAGTTTCAAAATTCCAGCTATCGGTATCTAAAGAACTTCCATCGAATTCTTCTTCCCAAACAAGATTTTCGAATTCAGTTTTAAGCTCTTTTCCTTCTGCAGAATTATTTCCGCCACCGGCTCCACCTTCAGGATCTGTAGTAAATTTTAAATACCAGGCTTGAGCAGGATCTCCAGTAGATTGCGTTCTAACCTGCATATAATCTTCAGTAATTTCCAAAATTTCATAGGTACTATTCCCTACATAATAACTTAAGAAACCTCCGTCAGCAATCATTAGTTGCGTACCCGTAGTTTCATCTTCCGAATAAATAGTTGGTGCTGCAGACAGACTTACATTTTTAACCCCAGAAGTATCATAGCCAAAACATTCATCCCCGGTTCCGTTGGTACCACCTGCAACACTCAGGAAGTTGGTATTAAAGAATGTAGCTCCATTATTATCCAGTTCGTATAAAATATTGCCATTTTCATCAAGACTGAACGTCATACTATCATCATAGAAACATCCATCTTTCTTCTCAAAAGGAGAAGCGTTATACCAATCAGAGGTTTTAGACTCAATTGGACCAAGGGCTAAATGTGAAGGCATCGCTGCGGCGACATACCAGGTTTTTGAATCGTCTCCTGTAAGCAAAGATTTAGTTTCAGGATCATCAAACTCGCTATACACGGTAACCATAATTGTTTCTGAAGTTGTCGCACCACCTCTACCGGTAGCAAGCACTGTTACCACATAATCGTTTATTCCAGTTTTGGTGAACGTATGAATAGTGTCTCCATCTGTAATATTAGCAGAGGTATTATCACCAAATGTAAATTTATAGTTCATGGCATTTTCTGCTTGTGCACTAAAAGAAACCTTCCCACTACCATCGCCATTCGGATTTTCTTCATCTACATTCATTACCGTAGCTTCCAGAGTAAGATTTGAAGGCGCCACGACTTCTCCAAAGTCGTGATCGTCATCTTGGCAGCTTTGTAAAAAGCTACCAAGAATGATCATCAATCCTAATATATATTTAAAATTCTTCATTTTTTTAGTCATTTTTAATTTGAATATCATCAAAGTAGAACGTACCACCTTCTGTGTTTCCGAAGTCATAAAAAACAACCACAGTATCATACCCGGCATTAGGATCAAAGGCACCAAAACTTGTAAGATCAAAACTTAGTTCTTCCCACTCGCTGGCAACCGTAGTTGATTGTTGAACTTCTGCTATAACTGATGGATTTCCATTAGCATCTGGTTCTGACTTAGAATTTTCTAATTTCAATAGAATCGTTGCTCCTGTTTTAGGTGACCAAGTTTTCATAGAGATTGTTGTCCCCTGGCTAAAGTCTATCGCGCCACTCAAAAGTTGTGAAACACCTGCCCAGTCCTTAGCACCATCATTCTTTACAAGCTCAGTTACATTTGTACTTGTGTTAATTCCTGAAACATCCGGATTTTCAATAACCGAAGCGTTAGCTTCTCCAAATCCAGACCAGCTGTAATCTACTAAGGCAGATTCGAAAGTTAACGGAAGTTTTGGAGCTGTCGTTGGCTGATCGCTCACATAAGAAAGATCATCATAATAATAATCCAGTCCTTTCCCGGCATTACCAGCATCCATAAACAAAACAGCACGCTTCCAATTTTGCGAAGCATCTGCGCCGCTAAAATCAAAAGTAAGGGTTTGCCAGGTATTAGCTTCTGTTACCGTAGCACTTGCTTCGGTAGCTGTCTCTCCATCATTTGGATCTTCAAATTTTAAAGTAATAGGAATATTAGCTTCGGGAGACCATATTTTTAAACTTAACTGGTCATCTTCTGTAAAATCTACAGCATTATCTAAATCGAAGTATGAGCCGGCCCAAATATCTGAATCTGCTATTTTATTAACCTTAACTACATTTTCACTAGGGTTTCCATCACTCATATCTGGATTAGCCACTAAAACAGTAGGTGCCCCATTAAACTCTGTAAACTGATATGCATTTGCATTACCTTCAAAAGTTACCGGTAATTCGACAATTGTAGGATTTGCTAATCTGATATTATCAAAATAATATGTGTTGTCGTCACCAGAGGTATTGTAATCAAAAAACAATGCAATAACACTATAAGTTTGAGAAGGATCTATATCTGAAAGATCAAAAATCAAAGTTTCCCACTCATTTTCTTTAGTGGTAATAGCTTCAAACTGCGTAAAAATATCGGAGTTATCAGCATTCTCTACTTTAAATAATACGGGTATACCAGCTTTTGGAGAATACACATCTACCGCTATAAAAGTTGTACTATTAAAATCGATATTCTCATTTAAAGTAGCTGAAGTTCCTGCCCAAGTTTCAGAACCTGATGGTTTGGTATACGAAGCCACTGTTGTGCTTTCATTCACTTCATTAGTTGCCGGATTGGCTACCAAAGTAGTCGTTGCTGCACCTCCACCAAAGTTATAGAACGTGTAATCTACAGTCTGTGATTCGAAATTGATTGGTAATAATAACGGATCTACGATAGTAACTTCTTCAGAATATTCTGTAGTTTCAGCTCCTCCACTTAATGCAATTACCCTAATTGTGTAATCTCCAATATTACCATATTCATATTCGGCAGTCTCACTTTCCATAATAAGCGTTGGCTGCTCATCTGTATTTTCTCCAAAATAAACTTCGTAACCAGCAGCATTTTCTGCAGTTGCGGTAACGCTTATCTTAAAAGGATTCGACGAATCTTTAGTGATCGTTACTTCTAAATTTTCTGGAGCGAGGAAGGAAACATTTAAAGATTGCGAAGCTTCAGAAACCTCTCCATTTAAATTGATCGCATAAATGGTTACATCATACTGTCCTTCAGCATAAGTATGTTCTATATGATCACCTGAAGCAAATTCCTCAGAAACTTCACTGCCGTCTCCAAAATCTACACTAAACATATTTGCTCCATTTGCTGAAGGAAATATGCTTACATCACCAGAATTGTCTTGTTTTACCGTAAACTGAGCAGAAATATCTGATGGTATTGCAATGTCTACACTTTCTAAACTATCATCATCTTCACAAGAGATAACAAAAAGAATAGAAAAGCATGCTATTATTGATTTAATATAATTCTTCATAATCTATATTTTAATAACCAGCGTTTTGATCCCAGTTACCCTGAGCGAATTGTATTTCTTCTAATGGAATAGGGAACACTTCATTTTTACCCGTAGTAAATCCATCGATAACCTGTGCAGCCCTACCTGTTCTTACCAAATCAAAGAATCGATGTCCTTCTCCTATCATTTCAGACCTTCTATCCATATAAATCTGTTCGGTAAGATTTGCACCGCTATCATCTACGGGTGCTAAACCAGCGCGATCCCTAACCATATTTAAATAAGCTCTCGCCTGGCTATTATCAATACCTCCACGATTTAATGCTTCTGCTGCCATTAGCAATACATCTGCATATCGAATCGCTCTATAATTATTTGGTTGTGTTAAATTGGCATCACCAAGATTATCGTTTTGTCTCGGTAAATATTTACGGTTGTAATAACCAGTATGCCCTGTAACCTCATCCTGATTTCCAATATTATAAGAAGCACCGGTTTCTGTTACCCATGCTTCAATATCTAAAACGCTTATACCTTGCCTTAAGTCTCCATCTTCAAAAGAATTATAAGCTTCTTCAGTTGGTAGGTTAAAACCGTAACCCGATTCAAAAACAGGACCAGCATAACCTCTAACTCCACTAAAACCAACCATTACATTACCTTCACTACATTGCAAGCATTCAAACCCTGCACCTTGAGTACCAGTATACTGAATTTCAAAAACCGATTCTGCACTATTCTCTGCCGTATACTCAAAAAGGTTTTCATATTCTTCGTCACCCTGAGTTCCGTATAAATGGTACTTACCAGAGTTGATTACCTTTTGAAGTTCGGTTGCAGCTTCAGAAAATTTATCTTGGTATAAATAAACTTTACCCAATAATGCTTGTGCAGCACCTTTAGTAACACGTCCAACTTCAGGAGCATTTTCAGCTAAATTGGCTTCAGCATACTGCAAATCTTCTTCAATAAATGCATAAACATCAGCTTTTGATGCTCTTGGAATCGTTTGTGCTTCACCTAATGTAAATCTGCCTTCTGGTTTAATAGGAATGGGTCCAAAAAATTTCAATAATTCGAAATTGAAATAAGCTCTTAAAAAGTGTGCTTCAGCTAATAACTGAGATTTACCTTCAAAATCAATTTTATCGGCATTTTCTAACACAAAACTTGCACGATACACTCCCGCAAAATTCCAATCCCAAATATCATCAAGATTATCGTTTACTGGGTTATGTTGCATACGATCTACCTGTTGCCAGCCAATCACATCTGTTGCACTTTCCCCACCAGCATGAGCGTTATCTGATGCTATTTCACCTAATATTACATTCACATAGGTACTCTGTAAAATATCATAAGTACCAATTAATGCATTGTAATAATCATCTTCTGCAGTGAAGTAAGAATCAGAGTTTATTCCATATGGTGGATCTACTTCTACATAATCGTCCCCGCAAGAAGTAACTCCCAACGAAGCGGCAATTGCTGCCAAAATTATATTTCTTTTGATATTTATCTTCATCATCATTTTTTTAAAATTCAAGATTTACACCTAACATATACGTTCTTGGTAATGGATAGAAACCTATATCGATACCTCCACCAATTGGGTCACCTGTTGATGCAGTTGGATCGTAACCAGAATATTCGGTAAACGTATACACATTATCTACTTTACCATAAATCCTGAACTTATCTATAGATGCTTTTTTTGTAAATTCAGATGGAATAGTATATCCAAGGCTCACGGTTTGAATTCTTAAAAATGAACCATCCTCGATAAAGAAATCTGAGAACACCTTGTTAGCAGTAGCTGCTGTAGTCACTCTTGGCACCGTGTTACTTGTTCCTGGACCCGTCCAACGATCTAGCACATAACTCATTTTGTTTACATTAGGCTGATCTCTTTCGTAGTTGCGAACAATATCGTTCCCTAGGTTAGAAAACATATAGGTTGCGAAATCGAAATTCTTAAAATTAAATCCGAAATTAAATCCTAAGGTTACTTTTGGAATTGGGTTACCAAGGTCGGTACGATCTTTATTATCTATAACTCCATCTCCATTAAGATCTTTATATCTAATATCTCCAGGCCTGGCTTCTGCCCCTAATGCTAATTGCGATGGATGTGCATCTACTTCAGCCTGAGTTTGGAAAATTCCATCGGTTTGATACCCATAGAAATATCCAATTGGCTTTCCTTCTTCCATTCTGGAGATTAAAGGCTGTCCTACACCAAAATTCCCTCCTTCAATAAACTCGGTTCCGATTACCTCAGTTACCTCATTTTTTAGAGTACTTATATTAAATGAAGCATTTAAAGAGAAATCATCGCTAAAACTATTATTATAACTTAAGGCAAACTCCCAACCTGTATTTCTAACAGATCCCGCGTTGATTGTAGGACTGCCGGAACCAGGTGCCCCCACTCCGTAAATTCCTGATACTGGAATAGTTGTTAATAATAAGTTATCGCGATTATTAATGAAATAATCTACCGTAAACTCAAATTTACTACTTAAGAAATTAGCATCTAAACCAACATCGAACTTCTTAGCTTCTTCCCATTGTAAATTTGGATTTGCTAACTGCCCTAAAGCACGACCATTCACTAATAATTGTTCTTGCCCCAGCACGTAAGTTGCTTCACCATCTAACAAAGCTAAATAGCCAAAGTCCTCAATCTGATCGTTACCTAAAACTCCGTAACTACCACGTAGTTTTAAGAAATTAAGAAAACCATCTTCATTAAAGAAATTTTCTTCTGAAATTACCCAACCTGCAGTTGCTGATGGGAAATAAGCTAGACGATTATTTGGCCCAAATTTGGTGGAACTGTCACGACGTAACATCGCAGATAATAAGTACTTATCTTTAAAAGCATATTGAATCCTTCCAAAATAAGATAACCTTCTTATTTTATAAACATATGATGAATTCGTTTGTTCTTCTCCTGCACCGTTCGCACTGTTTAAATCTGCAAATTTCCAGCTATTAGCCTGTACCCCGGTTCTAGAGCCATAAAGACCTTCTCCTTTTGTTTCGTAGGCAGTCATACCTAGCAGAAAAGTAACATCATGTGATTCTCCAAAAGTATTCTCGTAGGTATTGAACAAATCAAACGTATAATCGTTATCATTAATTTTACCTAAGGTTACCGAGCTGTTTGAGTTGGTATAAATTTTACCAGTACCGTAATTAAATTCTGGCGTAAATTCTCGATTTTTAGTATTGCTAGTATTAAAACCGATACGTCCCTTTAGATTTAGGTTTCTAGCATAATCTAAACTTGCCTGCACCGTACCACTTAAGCGATTAGTAATATACTTATTGTAAGTATTATCCAATTGGGTTAATGGGTTTACAACCTCGTTACCAAGATTTATTTGTCCATCAAGATTGCTAACTGAAGGATCTATAGTTGGTGCAATGTTAGCTGCGTTGAATAAAACAGAACCTAAACTAAAGCTATTCACGGTACTGCTCTCAGTACTATTATAAAATAATTTAGTTTGAATGTTAAGCTTATCGGTAAGATCGGCATTTAAAGTAATTTTTGCCGTACTACGTTCAAATTTCGATTTTTCAGGAGAAATGATCCCTTCCTGTTTTAAATTTGAAGCACCAATAGAATACGTGATCTTTTCTTCTCCACCTACTATCGAAAGGTTATGACTTGTTACTAACGCTTCCTGAAACACCTCATCCTGCCAATCTGTTCCGGCTCCAAGATTGTTAATATTAGAAAAAGGTAATGGCTGCCCGGCATTGGCATAACTTTCATTTAAGATAAGCGCATATTCAGTAGCATTTAATACTGGTAATTTTCTGGTAGTTTCTTGAATACCTGTATAACCATCATAAGAAATTTTTGTTTTCTGATTTTTCTTACCTGATTTAGTGGTAACCAAAATTACACCATTTGCACCAATAGTCCCATAAATTGCAGCTTGTGCATCTTTAAGAACGGTAATATTTTCAATATCCTGAGGATTAATACTATTTAAGCCTCCTTCGTACTGAAAACCATCTAGAATAATAAGAGGCTTATTTTCTCCATTAGTAGAAACTCCACGAATCCTAATATTTGATTCTGCACCTGGCGAACCGCCTGTTGGCGTTACATTAATACCAGAAGTTGTTCCCTGGAGAGCCTGTGCTGCATTTACTGGTTTTAAATTATCAATGGTTTTTGCCCCAATGTTAGAAACCGCCCCAGTAATGTCTCGCTTTCTTTGTTCCCCATATCCTATCACTAAAACTTCGTCTAGTGATTCCGAATCCACTACCAAACTTACATCTAAGTTTTTTTGATTTGTAATAGTTATTTCTTTTTTGGCAAAACCAACATAAGAGAATACAAGTATGTCTCCATTGCCTACATCAGAAATGGTATAATTACCATCAAAATCGGTTGTTGCACCGTTTGTAGTTCCTTTCACAAAAACGTTAACTCCAGGTAATGGCATTTGGGTTTCATTATCTGAAACTATACCTGAAACCGAAAACGTTTGAGCATGTATACCCAAAGAAAGCATACAAAATAAAATAAGTAATAGTGCTCTATTCATTTGTTAATTATTTTGTTTAGTAAGCAAATTAGCTATAAGAAGAAGGTTTTACCTAATTTATCACCCTTACAAAAAGTATACAAGACATAAAAATGTTGAAAAAATTGAGAATTCATTAAAAAAACTCTGTGAAAATGGCCTTTTAAATAGATTCTTAAACATAAAATTAAATCATAGAAAATCAAGAGAATACAAGAATGTTGAGGTTATGTTGAGGCAAATTCTACACTTGTAAAGGAATTAAAATTCTAAGATGTATTCTACCAACCCTTCTCCATGTGTCAAATCCATCTTTTTACGCAAACGATATCGTTTTATTTCAACACTCCTAACCGATATGTTTAAAAGTGGTGCTATTTCTTTAGAGGATAAATTGAGTCTTAAATACGCACAAAGCTTTAGATCATTAGATGTTAGGTTAGGATGTTTGGCTTTTACTGCTTGTAGAAAATTTTTATCAGCATTATCAAAAGCTTCCTTGAAAAGATTCCAATTATCTTCTTGGTTGATATTATTGTTTATTGTTGTTAATACCTTTTTTATATCTGATAATTTAGATACTGTAGAAAGTTCATTTTTAATTGCTATAAGCATCTCATTCTTTTTAATAATACTCATAGTAGAAGCAGCTAATTCTCTATTTTTAGCAGACATATCTTGCTCTAACCTTTGATTTTTCAGAGTAATAATCTCTTGCTGAGATTCTAATTGTTGAATTTCAGCTTTTTTCTGTTCCTCTCTCAACAATTTATTCTGATGCTTTTTATAATAAATAGAATAAAAATGATTGGTCAAAATTAATATGCATGTCAGTAATAAAAAATAAAAAATAAAAGCCAAATTTGATAAATACCAAGGTCTTTCTATACTAAAAGAAAAACTTGCTTTAGATATATCATTATTATAATTGCGTGCCTTTACTTGAAATTCATATTCTCCAAATGGCAAATTTTCAAAAGATGTTTTGTTGGAAGTAAAAAATGGAGACCACTCATTTGAAAAACCTTTAAGCCTATAACTATACTTAATTGCCTTCAATTTACTATAAACCGGTATACTAAAGTAAAAATTGATAAAATTATAATCGTTTTTAAATTCTAAAAATTCTGCACCTTTCAAAGGTATTGATGCAAACTCTTTTTCCTTCTTTGCTATTTCAACCCTATTTATAGTTACAACACGCTGTTTTTTAGTTTTAACAGGCAATTTTATCGTTGTATACCCCTGATTACTTCCGATTAAATATTGATTATCTCTGATTTTTGAAACATTCTCAAAACCATTAGGAATACTTCTTAATTCAGCTGGAAAAGGAATAAATTTTAAATTAATTTTTTTCTGAAACATGTCATAAGATGTAAACACTAATTTATCGCCTGAAAATGACCAAAATGTGCCATCTGGAGTTACAGTCGGAATACCCGATCGGGAATCACCAAAAAGTAGATTTAATTTATTTTTACTAGAAAAAGATTTCTGTTCTGGTAAAAACTTATATATAGCTGCCTCTGTTGCATAATAAATTTCATTTTGAAATTTAAAAACGCTAAGCCTAGATTTGTTTTTATAGTCTACTTTAAAATTTTTGACATCAATTATATTCAAACTTTTTGGGTCTAAACTAATTTTAAATATTCCTTTATGATCATGCCCCACCCAAATTTCATTTTTTATACTATCTACAACCATATTTCTAGAAGAAAGTTCAAATCCTTCTAAAACATTAACAGCTGAAGACTCTTTATCGTTAAAATAGCTAATACTATTATAATGCCCTTGTAAAAAACCATTTTGATACGCCTTTAATTGCCAAGTACCGGAACCATTAAAAATTTGTTTTAATTGATTACCTTTCAATCTAAAAGTTCCCCGATCGTGTCCAATAAATAATTTATCGCCAAATTTATGTAAGCTCCATACCTGTCCGCTTGTTCCTTCAACAAGTTCAAAATCTTTATTATTCTTATCAACTTTATAAAGCCCCTGATTGGTACCTAGATATAAATTATTATCATAATCGGCACTGCAATATACTGTGCCAATTTCACCCATAAAATCTTTAAAAATCGAAAATGGACTAGCTATTTCAACTAAACTAACGCCATGATCTAGACCACACCAAATATTTTCATCTTGGTCTTCATAAATATCTAATACTGTATTATTTAATATATCTGGCTGAAGTATATGCTGAATTTCTCCTGAAGAAAGGTCAAGAAAATATAATCCCTCGCCTATACTCCCCAAAACTAATTTATCTGTTTGTGCAAGTGTTGCAGTAAAAAAGCTAGTAGTAAGCGGATAACCATTTACCGAAATAGATTTCCACTGTTTATCCGTAATATCAAACAAACCATTATCCCGGGTAACGGCAATATCTCTATTTTTATTTCTGAATATATAAACGATGGATTTTGTTCCAATCTGTTGCTTTGAAATTTCTTGATTAATTTGATTATTTTCAATTGAAAACAATCCTTTTTCAGCTACTTGAAAATAAAGCTTATGGGCAACTTTAAATAAATTAGATATCGTATTTTCAGCAGGAATTGTAATAACATCACCTGTTTTTTTATGATAACTAAAAAGTCGATGCAAACTCTGAAAAATAATATAATCGTCTAACTCTTCTATATGCCAAAATTGCTCTCCATCTAGAATTTCAGTATTCAATTCTGCCTTTAAAGAAGTGTATTTAAGTGTGCCATCTGAATCATTATTCCAAAACCCGAAGTCCATATAAGAACCCGTAAAAATTAAACTATCAATTACCTTTACAGATCGCATTGCATTGGCATCGGGCATTTCGTAAAGTCTCCATTGCTCACCATTATAAGTAAGCAAGCCAGAATTATTAGCTACATATAGTTGCTGATTTTTATCTTGATCTATCATCCAATTTTGATGACCTGCATGGTAGGTTTCAGCATCAAAATTAGTTATTGGAGGAAGCTCCTGTGAAGATAAGGAAAGGGAATAAAGAACAAAAAATAGAAAAATCCAACGCATTTGCAATTGTTATTTTCATAAATATATCAAATAAATACTAATTTACAGTCAATCAAATTAGTATAGATAATTAACCTAATTTTTTTGATTATAAGATAGAAACTCGAATGAAATTCAACTATATCCAATATAAGTTGATAATTAACAACAAACTATCACTTATATACACATGTTGTTTTAATGAATTTGTCAACCAAAATCTAAGCAATTAGAGCTTCTTTAATACCATGATTTTATGCATTATGGATTTATAAATAATTAAGAATTCTCTTTACGATGCGCCTTAAAGGCTTGTAATTCTTCTTTAAGCTCTTCCATAGATTGTTGTAATTGCTGAAAAAGTCCACTTTGTGAAGGATTATCTAAATTGAAGGTTAGCTTACTATTTACTTGCCACAACTCTTGAATATCGGTTACTTTAACTTCTATCGGGAGATATTCTTCATTAAAAGAAAGTAATAATATTTTTGAAGGATCAGGTAGTTTTTGAACTTTTTTGATTAAAACCGAGTCGTACATAACAACCACATAAACTCTGTTATTAGTAACATCTTGCATACTACCAATCCCTTTTGCCATAACCCAGTCTCCGGGGCTGTAATTTGGTAACATACTATCTCCTTCAACCTGAAAACCTCTGTAACTAGCATTTCTAAATTCTGGTAGTGGTAAATTAAAGCCCGGTAATTGATTATACCATTCTACATCCTGAACATTGTGAGGATATCCCGCAGCAGCTTTCTGGTTTACCATCAAAATATTTTCAGAATCTTCTTCCGGATTTAAGGTAATTACTTTTGGCATTACATCAGCATGGCCAACTTTTAAATACTTTTGCCCACTTTCACCAAAAACCCATAGTGGATTTATATTAAACTGGCTTAGCAATTCAGCAACTATCTTACCAGATAATTTAGTTCGCCCCCTTTCGATATCCGCAGTAGAGTTTTTTATTCCTAAAATTTTCGCAAATTCTGCCTGTGTAAGGTTATTTTCTTCCCTTACTTCTTTAAAATGTTTAATTTCGATAGACGGCGCTGCCATAATTTTATTTTTAGGAATATATCCATGCAAAATGCATATTTCACGGAAAAAATCCAAATTAAATGTATAAAATATATCGTAAGTTTTTAATCATTTTCATATTTTTTATCAACCTATCAACACTACAGGCTCAATTACCGGATGGCTTTGTATATCTTAAAAATTACATTCCTGATATTGTAACTGAATTACGATATGCTAGCACTAATAACTTTACCGGAAAACCGGTTCCTGGATATGAAGAAGAAATTGTTATTACTACTCGCCAAGCAGCTGAAGCATTACAAAAAATTCAAAATGAATTAGAAGAAAAAGGGTTCTGCCTTAAAATTTTTGATGCATACCGGCCGCAACAAGCAGTAACCAGTTTTATAGAATGGTCTAGAAAACCAGGTGACACGCTAAAAAAACAAGAATTTTATCCTCAAAAAAAGAAGCGCAATTTATTTAATTTGGGTTTTATAGCTACTAAAAGCGGACATTCTCGCGGCAGTACGTTCGATCTAACTTTAGTAAATGCCAATACTCTTGAAGAAGTAGATATGGGTGGCTCATTTGACTTTTTTGGAGCTATTTCTCATCATAATTATCCTGAATTGACAAAAGAGCAAATATCAAACCGGAAACTTTTGAAATCTGTAATGATAAAATATGGTTTTAGGCCCTATTATAAAGAATGGTGGCATTATACATTACGTAACGAACCTTTTCCAGATACCTATTTCGACTTTAAAGTGCAATAACTTGTGCAGAATCTAGGTTATCATTTTATAGTATTCCTATTTAAAATATATTTATATATAGAACATTTTAGATATTTCATTTTAACACTATTAATAGAAAATAAACAGTAATTAACTATTTTTTTAAGAAATTACATATTGATTTAATGCTTAAATAACTTATTTTTGTAAATAACCTAATACAAATCTAGCACATCATGAAATCAATCAAATCTTTAAAGACGGAAAAAAAGTTGCAAAGAATAAAAGATCATTTTGATTTAAGCAAATTAGATCTTCAAATTTTAGATAAACTTTTAGATTACGAAATTTACAGTATTTGCTGTACTACCGATGGAGGTTTTGACCGGGTGACTGGAGAATTTTATTGCGAAGAACGTATGATTAATTATAAAATTAAAATCATATACCGAGATAATAAGAAACCAAGTAAAGCTAAACATGTATTATTAAAACCTGAGATGGCAGATACTGTTTACTACCGCCATTCTCAAAAAAACATTTTGAATTTACAAAAAGCTAGTTAATAGGTTAACTTCGAGAATATAAATAAAAAAGCCCGGTAAAAACCGAGCTTTTTTATTTTGTATATCTTTATTATGTAATGATTCTATTTTACAACTTTAAAATAAGGCTCGAAGCTATCATTACTTGTCCAACTTAATTTATTGTTATAATAAATTTTATCCTGAATGATATATCTGTCTCCTTTTAAGAATTCACTTTTAATGGTATCTATTTCTTTTTGATTCCATTGTATAAGCGTTAATGGTGTTTCATCTTCAGAAGAATGATTTTGTAATATGCGAACTCTATATTTATCCCCTCTTTGGAATACAATTATATTTTTTTTAGGCTGCCCATCATCATCCATTTCTTCATCAGCTTCGTAAGCCTTACCATTCTCTACATAATACAGTTTAATATCTTCGGCATTTAATGCATTTTCCGTCTTCGGATTTAATAAATCCTGTCCTTTACTATTTTCAACACTAACCTCTACTGCTACATCTAGATTAAATGTCCCATCTCCAGGTCTTTCTTGACTACATCCAATAGCTAAAAAGGCTCCAACAATTCCTAAAAATATTTTTGACTTCATAACTTATTTTTTGAATTTATTTATATCAGTTTACTCTTGTTAAATTTAACATAAATAAAGCTTCAAAAAACATATTTTTTCGACAAAATACATTTTTAATACACTTTAACCCATTTTTGTAGTATTTAACCTACAAAAAACTAAGATGTATGCACTTTGTCGAAAAAAATTGAAAGAATATTCTTTCAATTTTTCTATAAAAAGCATAAAAAAGTCGCTAAAAAGCACTTTTAAATGCTTTTAAACGTAAATTTTAGCGTTTTAATCGTAAAAAATATATTGCATTTCATCGATTATTGATAGAAATATTCAATAGAGATATAGGTAATAAACAGAGGAATTGATAAGAAAATAGTGGTAAAAAAATTAAGGCTTACTCTTTGAATTTGCGATTCAAAAAATAAGCCTTCACAAAAACGAATTTTCCTAAATTCTAAAAATTAGAAAGTACACGAAACTTGCTATCTTTATTTTTTACTTGTTCAATAAATTGTTTCATCTCATCGGTAAGCAATAATTGGTTTTGGAAATTCCAAAAATTCTTCTTTATATCGCTTTCTAATTTTGAAAATATCTTTGTTAGCCGATACATTATGGCGAATTTTATCGGGATTAAACTGTTCATTTTCTAACAGATAATATCGACCCTTATAATTGGAAGTGTCTTGTTGATAGATAACGTCCTGATCAAATTGAATAATTCCTTTTGAAAGTACATATTTATCCTTCTTCTTGCTAAAAAAACTATGAAAAGTAAATAGATTGGTTTTAGAATAGGCATCTCTATTTTCAATAAAAGTTGAATCCATATTGGTTAATTTTAAATACAATTCTTCGATTGCTTTATCCTTTTTATTTACAATATAATAAGCGATATTTTCTTCATTTTCTGAAGGGACAAAGCGTAACTTTTGCCGAGTATCATCAATATTTAGAATTTCAGTTTCAGTGGAATCACTTTTAGCGATTACTCGCGATAAAAAATTAAAAACTTCTTCCAAATCAAATAGTATGAATTCTAAATCTTGTTTTCGAATTTCAGCTTTCCGAACATGCTGTATATTAACTTTATAATTTTTCTTTGGACGAGTATTCGTTTCAAGATCTCCAAAAAGTGATTTTCGACGAATTCTTCCACTTAAATCGACAAGTTTTGTAATACTATCGTTTCTTTTAATTATTCCCCGCAAAAAAAAGTTAGAATTATAAGGAGTGGTTGGACAGTTTTGGGGCAATCGATCGGTTATTTGTTAATAAAGCGTTTTATCGGCTAACCGGACTGTGGCTAAATTCTCTACAGAAGCAGTTAAAAACAATGTATCTAATTGAAAATCTGAAATTTTATAGGATATTTTTTGATATCCTAATCTATGAAATGAAACAGAATCTTTCAGCGTGGTAAATTCAAATCTTCCGTCGCCATTGGTAGCGGTATATTTTTTTGTATTAAACACATCAACGAACTCTAAGGGTTGATGATTATTTGCATCTGCAATTATAGCTGTTAGGGTATGTTGGCTCCACGTAACAAAATTTGTTAGTACAAAGGAAATCAGAAAAATATAGCGCATAAAAAACCGGAATTCGTTATTAATTAAATATAACGATTCCGGTCTAAAAATTTTATACCATCATGTTAATTATCCAAGACTACCGAATCGGTTTCCGCACCTAAATTTTCTAAAATTTCAACAATTTCATCTGTCATATTAGGTGGTCCGCAAACATAAAAATGTTTATTGAAATCGGTTATTTTCGATTTTAGAAAGTCTTTATCTAAATAAGCCTTAGTATGTTGCGTATCGTCCTGATCGGTTACTACATAGGTAGTATTTAACCCCTGCATGTTATCAAATTCATTTTTAAGAATAATATCTTTATCGGTTTTATTTGAAAATATAAGATGATTGTTATCTAATTTACCTTCTTTTTTTAGTTGTCTAAAAATAGAAATAAATGGAGTTACACCAGCTCCTCCAGCAATAAAATATCCGTCACCTTTATATTGAATAGCTCCGCCTGCCTCGCGAAGTATTAAAGTATCTCCGGCCTTTAATTTTGAGAGTTGTTCGGTAACCCCGTCATGATCGCGATAAATTTTAATTGTAAATTCTAAATCCGTCCAATCGGGTAATGAAGTAAAAGTAAATGGCCTATCTTCATCTTTCCAACCTTCCTTAGCTATAGAGATGTGAGAAGCTTGGCCTGGTTTAAATGTATACCCGTCAGGTTTTTCTACAACAAAACGTTTTACATCCGGGGTAACCTGTTCAATACTCTTAATTGCTACTATATTTTCCATTTTTATTTTTAATGTAGCCAATTATGGAGAAAACAGACTAAGGCTTAACGTTGTTTATTATGCTATTAACTAAATTTTAGCGCTTATTTGAAAGCTTTTCGGTTTTACTAAGGCAATTATATTAAACAAAAAAAGGAGACCTATGTGGTCTCCTTTTTGTAGCACATTATAAAAAGTTAATCTACATTATCGTGTAGAAAAGAATTATTTTTTCTGAAATTTATTTCGTTATTATCGTCTTCGTTTAAACTTGTTCTAGAAATTGATTGCTCTTTTTCTGAATTTTCTTCAAGTTGAATACCTGCTCTTTTGTAAGCCGGTTGCTTTTCAATTTCTTCTATTTGCGAAGCGCTACTTCTAAATTTATAATTAAATTCTTTCATTTTCGCTCTTCGCTCTGCAGCACGTTCAACCACATGTTCTGGAATTGGGTTATTAAACGGATTTTCATCTGTTTCATTTTCCTTTTCCGGAGCTGGCCGTACTGTTTTCTTTTCAAAAGTAATATTCTCATCAGGAAATTCTTTCGGTTTGGATTGCGGCTTAGAATTCTCTAATCGCTTTTCTACTTCCATATAATCGTCCAAACTATATCGCTTAACTTTTCCTTCAGTAGCACGATCTTCCCCCGGCACAATCTCTACCGGTTGATTAACCTCCATTTTTGTTACATCTTGGCTTGATTCTTCATCTTCTAAAGAATGACGCTTTACAACCGTTTCTGGATTACGATTCTCTGAACGAAATGGCTCATTATTCTGTGGTGAGTCTGTTCCGCTTTGAGGGTGAGATTCTTCATCTTTAATAGGAAAATCGAACGTAAACATTACGTCTTCATTTTCATCCTTACCTGTTGGATTTTGCGGCTCTGGATCTTCATTAGTATCATGAATTACAAAATCATTAGGATCTACAGTATCATAAAAAACATCCATATTGTAAGCCGAAGGCGGCGTATACAAATTACGATCTTTTAAATCACTTTCAGAAATTGGTTTTGGTTTTGGAGCTACATTTTCAGTAGGCTCACTTCCAAAATCTAAAGTATGAACTACTTTTTCTTCTTTTTTAGGTTCTTGATCTTTTCTATCGTTAGCAAACGGCAATTCAGTTACTGTTCCAGTATTTCTTTTATTACTGAAATCGTGCTCTGCCTTTTGTTCGTCTTCTAACGTATGTATTATTTTTTTTGTTTCTGTATTGGTTATTTCGTCTTGTTGCTCAGTATTAAAACCTGTTGCAATAATGGTTACAGAAATTGCACCATCAAGCCCTTCATCTTCACCCACACCCATAATAATATTGGCGCTGTGTCCAGCTTCAGCTTGAATATGATCGTTAATTTCTCCTATTTCATCAATAGTAATTTCTTCAGAACCAGAAACAATTAATAACAGTACATTTTTAGCTCCGGTAATTTTATTATCGTTTAATAAAGGTGAATCTAATGCCTTAACAATTGCATCCTGAGCTCTATTTGCTCCAGCTGCACTTGCCGATCCCATAATAGCTGTACCACTATTACTTAATACTGTTTTAGCATCTCGAAGGTCAATATTCTGAGTGTAATGGTGAGTAATTACCTCTGCAATACCTCTAGAAGCTGTTGCTAAAACTTCATCTGCTTTAGAGAATCCTGCTTTAAAACCAAGGTTGCCATATACTTCTCGAAGTTTATTGTTATTAATAACAATAAGTGAATCTACTTGACTTCTTAATTTCTCTACACCTATTTGTGCTTGTTCATTTCGCATTCTACCTTCAAACTGGAAAGGAATGGTTACAATACCCACGGTAAGTATATCCATTTCTTTAGCCTGTTTGGCAATAACCGGTGCTGCCCCTGTACCAGTACCACCCCCCATTCCAGCAGTTATAAATACCATTTTGGTATTTACATCAAGCATGTTTTTAATTTCATCAAAACTTTCTACTGCTGCTTGTTCTCCAATTTGTGGATTAGCTCCTGCTCCCAATCCTTCTGTTAGACTTACACCTAATTGAATTTTGTTAGGAACCGTGCTATTATCTAATGCTTGCGCGTCGGTATTGCAAATCACAAAATCAACCCCCTTGATACCTAACTGGTACATGTGATTAATTGCGTTGCTACCGCCTCCACCTACCCCAATCACCTTGATTACATTAGATTGGTTCTTGGGTAAGTCGAACGATATATTATCGAATTCTGTATTACTCATAAACTCTTTTTTATTGTGCTACTTATTTTTCTTATTCTGCGTTATCTAAAAAATCTTTGAATTTTTCTGCCCAGCGATCAAATATACTTTTTCGCTTATGGTCTTCAGATTGTTCTAAGTTAGGTTCCGGTTCGGTTTGTTCTTCTTCAGAAATTTCTTCAGGTTCTTCATCTACAAATTTTTCTTGAAATTGTTCTTCTGGCTTTTTTTCTGCAGATTTTTGATCTGAAAGCACTACTTCTTCCTGAGATTCTCGCTTCGTATTATCAAGACTATTCATTACTAAACCTACGGCTGTCGCAAAAATGGGACTAGTAGTTTCTTCATCATTACTTCCGGCTAAATGTTCGTTAGGAAAGCCTATTCGAGTATCCATACCTGTAATATATTCTACTAGTTGTTTTAAATGTTTTAGTTTTGCTCCTCCCCCTGTAAGAACTAAACCTCCAATTAATTTCTTCTTTTGTTCTTCGTGTCCGTAATTTTTTATTTCTAAATACACCTGCTCGATAATTTCAACAACTCGTGCATGTATTATTTTAGATAAATTTTTTAACGTAATTTCTTTAGGCTCTCTCCCTCTTAATCCTGGAATGGATACAATCTCGTTATCTTTGTTTTCTCCCGGCCAAGCTGAACCAAACTTTATTTTAAGCAATTCTGCTTGCTTCTCAATTATGGAACATCCTTCTTTAATATCTTCAGTAATAACATTTCCACCAAAAGGAATTACCGCAGTATGCCTAATAATACCATCTTTAAATATTGCCAAATCTGTAGTACCACCACCTATATCTATAAGTGCCACACCGGCTTCTTTTTCTTCTTGACTTAATACTGCATTAGCAGATGCTAGCGGTTCTAGTGTTATCGCTGACAAATCTAGTCCGGCACTTTTTACACAACGACCAATATTACGTATAGAAGAAACCTGACCTACAACTACATGAAAATTGGCTTCTAAACGGCCTCCATACATCCCGATAGGTTCTTTTATTTCTGCTTGCCCATCTACTTTAAATTCTTGTGGAAGGACATGGATAATTTCTTCTCCGGGAAGCATTACTAATTTATGAACCTGATTGCATAATTGATATATATCTTCAGAATCTATTACCTCTTCAGGATTAGCTCTTGTTATATAATCGCTATGTTGTAAGCTTCGAATATGTTGACCGGCAATACCTACCACTACATTTTTTATTTGAAAACCAGAATCGGTTTCAGCTTCCTGGATGGCTTGTTGTATCGACTGGATAGTTTGGGTTATATTATTAACTACTCCACGATGAACACCTAAGCTTTTGGACCTGCCAACGCCTATTATCTCTACCTTTCCATATTCATTACGTTTGCCTATCATGGCAACAATCTTGGTAGTACCTATGTCTAATCCTACTGCAATTTCTTTTTGCTCCATAACTTATTTTTTAGTGCAAACAACTTGATTTCCAAATTGTAAATTCACTTTTTTGTAGGTATCTAACTTTTTATCTTTTAAAGCTTTTTTATAAAAGGCTTTAAAATTGTTGAATTTCAAATTTATATTTTTTAATTCTCCAAAATACACCTTAAAATCTAACTTTCGTAAACTTAATTGATAACGATTGTTTTTTAAATGTGTTATTTCTGTGATATGTGTATTTAAAAATTTATCGTTTTTTATATAATTAAGCAATTCTGTAACTTTTGGAGCTAACTCTTTATCGAATCCTATTAATAATGGAACTCTAGCCGAATAATTTTTAGACAATGGCATGATTAAACCATTTCTGTCTAAGTAAAAAGAGGTGCTTCCTATTGCTCTTCCTATTGGTTTTCGTTGACTAACGATGGCTGAAAGTGTTCCATCTAATTTCACAAAAACTTCCGCATTTTCAATCATATTATTTTGATCTAATCGCTCTTCGATATTATGAAGATTAAGTAACTCATCTTTTACATTTTCTTTTTTCGGTAAAAGATTTTCAACCTCGACAGCGGTTATATATAAATTTTCATTATTTGTAAACTCTACGCTTGTTCCTATTAATTTTCGGGCATCATGCCGTTTTCCGGCAAAACCGAATAAAAAAATTACTAGAATTAATACTAATGGAAATTTTATGTAATTCGCTCTAAACTTCATCCTCTAATGCGTTTTTCACAAATTCAACTTCATTCCCAATATCTCCTGCTCCAAGCATTAAAATTACGTTAGCATTTTTCTGCTGAACTACAAGAGGTAGTTCTCCTTTACTAACAATACGTTTATTAGTATTATTAATTTTTTCTAATAGCCATGCTGAAGAAACACCTTCGATAGGTTTTTCTCTAGCCGGATAAATATCTAATAACAAAACATCATCAAATAAGCTTAATTTATCTGCAAATTCTGTTGCAAAATCACGTGTTCTGCTAAATAAATGAGGCTGAAAAATTACCAAATTCGATTTTTCAGGATACATTTCTTTAACAGCATTATACACCGCTTCAATCTCGTTTGGATGATGTGCATAATCATCTATTAAAATTCGTTTTTTAGTTTGTATTGGTATCGAAAAACGTCTTTTAACTCCTTTGAATGAATCTAAAGCCTGTGCTAATTTATCTGCTGAAATACCATAGGTTAATGCCATTGCTATTGCTGTAGTTGCATTAAAAACATTATGTCTTCCAGGTAAGCGTAAACGAAATCCTGGAATTATTTGTTTTGGTGTTTTTACATCAAATTGATAAGCTCCATCTTCTATTTTTAAATTTATTGCTGAAAAATCGGCGTTATCTTCTACTCCAATTGTTATACCTTCTAAAGGCAAGCCATTTTTAACGAAAAGTGATTCACTTACTAAATTAGCAAAAGACCGAAATGATGCTTTTAAGTGTTCATCGACTCCATAAATATCTAAATGATCGGCATCCATGCTTGTAATTGCTCCAATATTTGGAGATAAGTTTAAGAACGAACGGTCAAACTCATCAGCTTCTGCAACTATTACTTCGTTACCTAATGAGACAAAATTACTTTGTATGTCTTCACTAATTCCACCCAAAAATGCAGTAACCGGTGCTTTAGTTTCTTTTAAAAGATGTGCTAAAATAGCTGTTGTTGTTGTTTTTCCATGAGTTCCTGCTACCGCCATAGTAAATACAGAATCACTAATTAAACCTAAAACCTCAGCTCTTTTCTTTAAAATGAATCCTTTTTCTATAAAATATTGATAAATAAATGTATCTACCGGTACTGCCGGAGTATATACAATTAAAGTAGTATCAACATTTTTAAAATCTATCGATATTTTTTCTGAATCATCTTCAAAGATCACACTAATCCCCTCTTCTTCTAAAGCTTTTGTAAGTTTAGAAGAAGTTCTATCGTAACCCGCAACATTTTTGCCTTGCATGTTAAAATAGCGCGCAATAGCGCTCATTCCAATACCGCCAATTCCGATAAAATAAAAATTTTGTATGTTCTTTAAAATATTCACTATTTTTTAGTTCTTGATATTAATTTATCAATTTCATCTACAATTGCTCTGGTTGCATTAGGCAAGGCTATTTTTTTAATATTTAGACTCAATTCATTTTGTTTTTCAGCATTTCCCAATAAATTAAAAAATGTTGAATCGAATTTTTTATCTAATTCGTTTTCAGCTATTGTTATAGCTGCATTTTTACTACTTATTGCTAATGCATTTTTAGTTTGATGGTCTTCAGCAACATTTGGAGAGGGAATAAAAACGACTGGTTTGCCTACGATACTTAATTCCGAAACACTACCTGCACCAGCTCTAGATATAATAACATCTGCTGCTGCATATGCTAAGTCCATCTGATTCAAGAACTGATGAACCTGTATATCTCCTTTTTGATATTTTTTGTAATCTTCTATATATAGTTTCCCGCATTGCCAGATTACTTGAATATCTTTTTGCTGAAACTTATCAATATTTTCAGCAATTAATTCGTTAATTCGACGAGCTCCCAGGCTTCCTCCTAAAACCAATACGGTTTGCTTGTTAGGGTTCAAATGAAAGAACGTTTGTGCTTTCTCTCTTTTATCATCAATATTTAATAAATCCTGCCGAACTGGATTTCCTGTCTTACGAACTTTATCTTCCGGAAAAAACCGTTTTACTTCATCGTATGCTGCGCAAATTACATGTGCTTTTTTTGCTAATGCTTTATTGGTAATTCCTGGATAAGAGTTTTGCTCTTGTACCATTGTTGGAACACCATTATTAGCAGCTACATGTAATAAAGGCCCACTTGCAAAACCACCTGTACCAATTGCTACATCTGGTTTAAACTCCTTTATTATTTTTTTAGCGTTATACAAACTACTTAGTAATTTAAAAGGAAATATTAAATTTTTAAGGGTTAGTTTACGCTGTATACCTGTTATCCAAAGCCCTTTAATATCGTAACCTGCTTGTGGTACTTTCTCCATCTCCATTCTGTCTTTGGCACCTACAAATAGAATTTCTGCATCAGGATAACGTGACTTTACCTCATCGGCTATTGCTATTGCCGGATAAATATGTCCGCCAGTGCCTCCTCCAGATATTATAATTTTTAAGTTCTTGCTCATAATGCTTCACTTAATATATCGAGAGGATTATCTTCCTCTTGGTTCCCTTTATTAATTTCTAATTCTTTTTCTTCTTCTCTTCGTGCACTTACACTAAGAATAATACCTAATGCTAAACATGTCATCCAAATAGAAGTACCTCCACTACTTACTAAAGGCAATGTTTGCCCAGTAACTGGGAATAACTCTACAGCTACAGCCATATTTACTAATGCCTGAAATATTATTGGTAACCCTACTCCCATCACCAATAATTTACCGAATATGGTATTTGCTTTTGTTGCTACAATTATTATTCGAAAAAGAATCAATAAGTATGCTCCCATTACTGCAATTGCTCCTACAAGCCCCATTTCTTCTACAATAATTGCATATATAAAATCAGATGACGATTGTGGTAAAAAATTACGTTGTACGCTTTTACCTATACCTACACCGGCAATGCCTCCACTAGCAATAGCTATTTTAGCTTTTTCAATTTGATAATCTGATTGTGTATCATCTTCATCTACAAAACTCTCCACTCGGTTAACCCAAGTATCTACCCTGTTTGGGAAAACGCCCGGAAATGCTTTAGCAGCCAAAACAAATATTGCAAAAAACAGTATTCCAGCAACGACCAATACTGATAAATATTTTATTGGATATCCACCTAAAAACATTAACATTAATACCATTGCAAATATTATTGCTGCAGTAGAGAAGTTTGCTGGTAGAATTAAAGCTAACACTAATCCTACCGGCAACCACAGGGGTAAAATAGTCTCTTTAAATGTTATTGTTTTATCTGTTATTTTAGACATATATCTTGCTACGTATACCATCAAAACTACAGATGCAAATACAGAAGATTGAAAAGTAACCCCCAATACTGGTATTTTAATCCATCTACTTGCATTTGCCCCATCTATTACCGTACCCTGAGCCATTGTATATATTAGTAAGACAATTACCACAGGTAACATTAAAATAGAAAGTCCTCGATAATAATGATAAGGAACTTTATGTGATGCAAACAATACACAAAATCCCAATAGCAAATGAAAAAAATGAACTATTAAATATTTAAAAGTACCTCCGTCCCCATACAAATATGCCAAATTGCTACTTGCACTATATACTGGTAAAAAAGAGAATATAGCCAATAGACCTGCTGTAGCCCAAATGACCTTATCTCCTTTTATGTTAGCAAAAATACTTCTCATTCTATTTTTAATTATTAATCGTATTACAGATTTCGAACAGCATCTTTAAACTGACGTCCTCGATCTTCATAATTTTCAAACAAATCGAAACTAGCACAAGCCGGAGATAATAATACCGCATCTCCTTTTTCTGCTATTTTATATGCTAAGCTTACCGCTTCTTTCATACTTTGCGTTTCTTCAATTGTATCAATACAATTACCAAATGTTTCTTTAATTTTAGTATTATCGATACCCAAACAAATTATTGCCTTTACTTTCTCATTTACTAAAGCCAATAACTCTTCATACTCATTTCCTTTATCTACACCACCTACAATCCAAATTGTTTCTCCTTCCATGCTTTCTAAAGCATAATATGTTGCATTTACATTTGTTGCTTTAGAATCATTTATATATTGAACATTATTAATTTTCAACACTTTTTCTAAGCGATGCTCTACTCCTTGAAAGCTTTCTAAACTCTCTCGAATACTATCCTTTCTGAGATTTAGTAACTTAGCTACTGTAGCTGCTGCCATTGCATTTTTAGTATTATGTTTACCTTTTATCTTCATAGCTGATGTCACCATAGTAAATGCTTCATTTATATTCATCTCAATCTTATCCTCTTCAAGCCAAGCTCCTTTTTCTAATTTTTT
This sequence comes from Zunongwangia sp., assembly GCF_048269745.1. Taxonomy (NCBI): domain Bacteria; kingdom Pseudomonadati; phylum Bacteroidota; class Flavobacteriia; order Flavobacteriales; family Flavobacteriaceae; genus Zunongwangia; species Zunongwangia sp. The sequence continues at coordinate 171,915 of NZ_JBLXIB010000004.1, forward strand.
TTGCACAGAGAAACCTATTAATTGCGGTTTTATACTGTTACAACTTAGCCATGCTTTAATATGTTCATCATCTGCATCATAAATAAAATAATCTGATACATCTTGGTTCATTACAATTCTAAATTTAGCTTCGATATAATTCTGTAATTTATAATTGTATCGATCTAAATGGTCGGGAGAAATGTTAGTCAAAATCGCAATATGCGGCTTAAATTCTACGATCCCGTCTAACTGAAAACTGCTTAATTCCAACACAAAAATATCCGGATTTGTTTCGGCTACTTGTTTTGCAAAACTATCGCCAATATTTCCAGCCATATTTACCGATAACCCAGCTTGTTTTAAAATATGGAATACTAATTCTGTAGTAGTTGTTTTCCCATTACTACCTGTTATTCCAATTAACAAAGCATCGGTATACCGACTTGCAAATTCAATTTCAGAAATAACCGGAATTCCTTTGTCTTGAAGTGCTTTTACTACACTTACAGAATCGGGAATTCCAGGACTTTTAACAACTACATCTGCTTTAAAAATCTCGGAATTAGTATGCTTATTTTCCTCCCAGTTTATATCAATATTTGTAAGAACTTTTTTATATTTTTCTTTTATTTCTCCTTTATCAGAAAGCCATATTTTATAGCCTTTTTTCTTAGCCAAAATAGCGGTTCCCACTCCGCTTTCTCCTCCTCCTAATATTGCTATAGTTGTAATCTTCAAAATTTATCGAAGTTTTAAAGTAACTATTGTTAAAATGGCTAAAAAAATACCAACTATCCAAAAACGAACTACTATTTTACTTTCATGATGCCCTTTTTTCTGATAATGGTGATGTAAAGGTGCCATTAAAAAAATACGTTGTCCCTGCCCAGATTTCTTCTTGGTATATTTAAACCAGCCTACTTGTAATACAACCGATAGATTTTCTATTAAAAATATACCACACAACAACGGAATTAATAACTCTTTTCTAGTTGCCAAAGCTAACACACCAATAATTCCTCCTATTGTTAAACTTCCAGTATCGCCCATAAAAATTTGAGCAGGATATGTATTATACCATAAAAATCCAACTAAGGCTCCTGCAAAAGCTGATATATAGACCGTCATCTCTCCAGAGTTTGGGATGTACATAATATTCAGATAATTTGAAAATATAATGTTTCCCGAAACCCAAGCAAAAATACCGAGTGTTAGTGCTATAATTGCCGAAGTACCGGCAGCAAGACCATCTATACCGTCGGTTAAATTAGCGCCATTAGAAACCGCCGTTACTATAAAAATAGCTACGGGAATAAAAATGACCCAAGCATATTTAGCCAATCCCGGATCTATCCAAGAAATTAAACTTGAATAGTCAAATTCATTATTTTTCACAAACGGAATAGTTGTGGTAGTACTTTTTTCTTCAGGCCCCATTTCCGGAAGATCATTCTTTCCATTTACAATATTTTCTAAATTATGTAATTTTAAATCTTCTTTAATGGTAATGCCTTCATGAAAATACATAGTACAACCTATAATTAATCCTAAACCAACCTGTCCAATTATTTTAAATTTACCAGGTAAGCCTTCTTTATCTTTTTTAAACGTTTTTATATAATCATCTATAAAACCGATAGCACCCATCCATATAGTGGTTACTATCAATAAAATCACATAAATATTTTCTAATTTTGATAATAACAGCACCGGAATTAAAGTAGCCACAATTATAATAAGGCCTCCCATAGTTGGAGTTCCTGCTTTTTCACTTTGCCCTTGTAAACCTAATTCTCGTACACTTTCTCCAATTTGCTTACGCTGTAAATACGTAATAATTCTTTTCCCGTAAATGGTAGATATAAGCAAGGATAATAGAATAGATGTAGCTGAACGGAATGAGATATACTCAAACAGTTGCGCTCCCGGCATTTGGTAGTGCTCTTCTAGATAACGAAATAAATAATATAGCATATCCTTTTTTTGCCTTTTCTAATTATCGGTTAAGTTCTTTTAAATATTCGCTCACAATTTTATAATCATCAAAATCGGAACGTTCTCCATTTATTTCCTGATAAGTTTCATGCCCTTTCCCTGCGATTAAAATAATATCATTCTTTTTAGACATTTGACAAGCCATTTTTATGGCTTGTAAACGACTAGTTATTGAAATTACTTTATTAGAATTTTGAGGTTGCACACCTTTTTCTATTTCTTTTATGATAACTTCTGGATTTTCCGTTCTTGGATTATCGCTTGTAAATATCACTTTTGAACTTAAACTAGACGCTATATTTCCCATTTTAGGACGTTTAGTTCGATCCCTATCGCCTCCACAACCAACAATAGTTATTAAATTTTCTGTGTTAGTCCGTATTGTATTAATTGTTGCTAATACATTTTTCAAAGCATCAGGCGTATGTGCATAATCAACAATAGCTGTTATTTTATCTTGTGAAGAAATAAAATACTGAAAACGTCCATTTACAGAATTAAGTTCACTAATAAGCCTTAAATTTTCAAGAGTTTCTAAGCCTAATAATTCTGCCGCTGCATAAATGGCTAAAATATTATAAGCATTAAAACTACCTATTAAACGTGACCAAACCTCTTGACCGTTTATTTTAAGCAATAGTCCTGTAAATTGATTTTCGAGAACTTGAGCTTTATAATCTGCATAGTTCTTCAATCCATAAGTAAATTGCTTCGCTTTGGTATTTTGAAGCATTACTTCTCCATTTTTATCATCTACATTAGTTAGTGCAAAAGCAGATGCCGGCAATTCGTCAAAAAATCGCTTTTTTACATCTCGATATTCTGCAAAACTGGAATGATAATCGAGATGATCATGACTTAAATTAGTAAATATACCTCCTGCAAATTCTAAACCTGTAGTTCGATGCTGATCGATACCATGAGAACTTACTTCCATGAAACAGTATTCAACTCCTTCTGTATTCATTTCAGCCAAATACTTATTTATAGTGACCGAATCTGGTGTAGTGCGTACTGTATCGTAAAATTTATCACCCACCATTACTTTTACTGTAGATAATAATCCTACGTTAAAACCTGCTTTTGTAAATAAATCGTATAATAAAGTAGCAATTGTAGTTTTACCATTTGTCCCTGTAACTCCTACTAATTTTAATTTATCAGAAGGATTACCATAAAAATTGGCTGCCATATAAGCTAAAGCTTCTTTAGAGTTAGAAACTTGTACGTAGGTAATACCATTTATTATATTTTCAGGGAGCTGCTCACAAACAATTACTAAAGCACCTTTATTAATAGCAGTTTCTACATAATTATGCCCGTCAGAGATTGTTCCTGAAATTGCAACAAAAACATCTTTTAATGTTACATTTCTAGAATCAAACTGTAAGCTATTAACAGCTATAGATGTGGTTCCGACTACCGCATCCATATGTACCTTATACAATATATCTTTAAGTGTTTTTATCAACTTAATTTCAAATTTACTTTTTGATTATTTTTTATTTTCTTACCAGCACTAACCGACTGATATTTTACTACTCCATCTCCATCAATCTTCACTTGTAAGCCCAAATTTTCTAAAAGAGAAATAGCATCCATAGCTGGCATCCCTTTTACATTTGGCATTAGCATAGTTTCTTTTTTGGCTTTGCTGTAATATTCCTGAAAATCCTCACTAACCTTTTTATCTTGAATTGTTAAAGAAGAAAGCTCATCGAGAACAGGTGTATCTGTATAAATTTTTTGAGCAATTTTTTTAAAAACCGGACCCGCTACAATATTTCCATAATATCCTTTCCTTCTATTGGGCTTATGAATAACTACTATACAAGAATATTTAGGATTGTCTGCCGGAAAATATCCAGCAAAAGAAGCAATATATCTCCCTGGTTCTATCCAATATTCTGTTTGGCAAGTCCCTGTTTTACCTGCCATCGAAAAGTTAGGTGTATAAATATTTGTTGCTGTACCGCGTTTTACAACATTTTCCATCATGGTCCGTACTTTTTTTGCTGTTTCGGGCGAACAAATTGATGGATTCATAACTTCGCGGTTCATTTTTATTACCGTTTTATCCCACTCTTTTACTTCTTTTATAAAGCGTGGTTTTACCATTTCTCCATTATTGGCAATAGCGTTGTAAAAGGTTAAAGTTTGTAAAGGTGTAATTGACACTCCATAACCAAAAGCCATCCAAGGTAAGCTTAAACCGTTCCAAGATTTATCTTTAGGATCCGGAATTTTTGGAGTTCCTTCTCCTTTTATATCTAAACCGATTCGCTTTCCTACTCCCATAGATTTTAATCTGTTTACAAATTTTTCAGGATGGTTTTTATATCCGTTAGTTATCATTTGTGTGAAAGCAGTATTCGAACTTACTTCGAAAGCCCTTGCTGCAGAAATTTTCCCAAAACCACCATGATGAGAATCGCGAACTGCTCTACCATAAAAACGTACTACTCCGTTTTTAGTATCTATAATCTGGCTAGTATCTACTACACCATCTTCTAGAGCTGCTACCATAGCCATCAACTTAAAAGTTGAGCCTGGCTCGTGAGCTTCATAAATTGCATAATTTCTTTTTTCGTAATAAGTTCCATCTTTCGTTCTACCTAGATTAGAAACCGCTTTAATTTCTCCTGTTTTAGTTTCCATAACAATTACAGTTCCATGCTCAGCTTCAAAATCTTCAAGTTGCTTCAACAGTGCATGATGTGCTATGTCTTGGATATTAACATCTATTGTTGAGATTACATCGTATCCGTCTCTAGGTTCTACTTCATTATTATCGCTAATAGGTTTCCATTGGCCTTTAGCTATTTTTTGTTTTAGTCGATGCCCATTAGTTCCTCTTAAATAAGGTCCGAAAGCTCCCTCTAAACCTACTCTCGTAAAGTAACCATGGTCGTCTTCTCGTTCGTAACCTACAGTACGTTCCGCAATTTTACCTAATGGATGCTCACGAACGGTATGCTGTTCTACAATCAAACCTCCTTTATAAGCACCTAAATTAAATATAGGAAAGCTTTTAACCTTCATATATTCAGAATAGCCAAGTCCTCTTTGAATTAATAAATACCGTTGGTTGTGAGCTCTGGCTGTTCTAAGCTTATGTACATAATAGGAGGCAGAACGCCCAAACATTCCTGATAACTTTTTGGAAAGTGCTAATACATTTTTTTCAAAAACCTCATCTGATACAGTTACTGCATCAAACCTAATATCATATTTAGGAACAGAGGCTGCCAATAAACTTCCGTTAGTATCGTACAAATTTCCTCGGTTGGCAGCAATAGTAAAGTTTTTATAAACCCTTTTTTCGGAAAGTGCTTTATAATGTTGTCCTTGTACAAACTGGATATCAACTAACTTCACAGCAACAGCAATAGCGAAGATGAACATGCATCCCGCTACAAAATATAATCTATTTAATATGCCTTTCTCTGAAGTTGCCATATAAACTATTATTCGCTAACTTTTACTTTTATTTTATGTGGAGGGTTATTAGATGGTGCTACTCCTATAGATTTCATTTCATTTATAATAGTCGACTCCATTTTTATTTTCATTAAGTTAGAACGTCCTTCTAAAAACTCACTACGTAATTCTAAAACCTCTTCATGCATATCGGCAATTTTATGTACTTTTCGTTCTGCGCTATGAGAACTAGCGATCATCACAATTGCTAAAATTGTACAGAATACTATAAATCGCCAGTTTTTAACAGCGTCTTTGTTAATTAAAAAATTCGCTCTTAAAAGATTATAAACCCCTTCCTTCATCTTCCTGCGGTTTTTATTTTTTTTCTGCTATCCTCAGTTTTGCACTTCTTGCTCGGTTGTTTTCTTTTATTTCTGTTGGTGAAGGTGTGATTAGTTTTCCTACTTTTTTAAAAGGCACCGTTATATTTCCGTAGAAATCTTTTTCTGGTTCACCTTGAAATAGTCCGCTTCTAATATATCTTTTAACAAGCCGGTCTTCTAATGAGTGGTAAGAGATTAGACTTAGTCGTCCTGCTGGTTTTAATAGGTCTTCTGTTTGGAGCAAAAAATCTTTTAATACTTCTATTTCTTGATTTACTTCTATTCTTATAGCCTGATAAATTTGAGCTAAAACTTTATTTTCTTTTCCTTTAAACAAATTAGGCTTTAACAGATTATTTAAAGTCTCACTATGTGTTATCGGATTATTTTTACGTTCAGTAACAATAATTCTTGCCAACTTTGGCGCATTTTTTAAATCTCCGTAAGCATAAAATATATTTCGAAGTTGTGCTTCATCATACTCATTTATTACCTCGTAAGCACTAAGCGAACTATTTTGATTCATTCGCATATCTAATTTGGCATTAAATCGAGTAGAAAATCCTCTTTCTGCTTCATTAAACTGGTGAGATGAAACACCAAAATCTCCTAAAATACCGTCTACTTTTTTTACACCGTAAAACCTTAAATATCGCTTTAAGTGTCTAAAATTCTCATTTATTAAAGTAAAACGAGCATCATCTATACTATTATTTAAAGCATCCTTATCTTGATCGAAGGCATATAGCTTTCCATCAGTTCCTAGCTGTGAAAGAATTTCTTTTGAATGCCCACCTCCTCCAAAGGTTACATCTACATACACACCATCGGGTTTAATATCTAAACCTTCTACAGATTCCTTTAATAATACTGGTTTATGATATTCCATCAAAATCATCGTTTCCCATTACTTCTTCTGCTAAATCAGCAAAATCATCGCTGCTAGCTTCTATCGCTGCTTCGTATTGATCCTTATCCCAAATTTCAATAATATTAATAGCTGATGAGAGTACAATTTCTTTCTGAATACCCGCAAAAGCCACTAAATCTTTTGGAATTAATAAGCGTCCATTTCCATCTAATTCAACTGTCTTTACACCAGCTGTAAATCGGCGAATAAAATCGTTATTCTTTTTTTTGAAGCGATTTAAACCATTCAACTTTCTCATAAGTTTTTCCCATTCTTCCATAGGATAAAGTTCTAAACAAGGCTGAAAAACGGATCGTTTCAAAACAAAACCTTCTTGAAACATCGGTACAAGTTGTTTTTTTAATGCTGAAGGCACCTTTAGCCGGCCTTTTGCATCAACTTTACACTCATATGTTCCTATAAGATTTACCACCAATTTTCTTTATAAAATCAAATATATTGAAAATATTACCACTTTATACCACTTTATACCACATTGTTAATAAGTTTTTTAACTGTATTCGCCTGAAAGTGTTTCAGATAGACCTATTCTATTCGGTTTCAAAGGATTGTTTTGAATATCAAAGTTTTGTTAAATTTTCAGTTTATAAATTCTCTTAACTCCTGAAATAGAATTAAACAATAGGTTTTGCTATTGTTTAAAAATGATTATACTTGTAATGAATTCGCTATATTTGCGATTGCAAACCGCAAAGGGTATCAATGAAAAATAGTTTAAGGAAAGAGGGAAAATTTACATATCTAGAGTTAGGAGAAGGTACTCCAATAGTTATTTTACACGGACTAATGGGGGGACTTAGCAACTTTGATGGTGTTATAGATTTTTTCCCGCAGAAAGGTTATAAAGTAGTACTTCCCGAACTTCCGTTATATTCGATGTCCTTACTAAAAACTAGTGTAGGAACTTTTGCCAAATACATTAAAGAATTTATAGACCATAAAGGCTATAAAGAAGTTATTTTATTAGGGAACTCGTTAGGTGGCCATATTGCTTTATTGGCTACGAAATTATATCCTGAACTTGTAAAGGGTTTAGTAATAACGGGAAGCTCTGGTTTATATGAAAATGCAATGGGAGAAAGTTACCCTAGAAGAGGTGACTACGAATTTATAAAGAAAAAAGCGCAAAACGTTTTTTACGATCCGGCTGTAGCTACTAAAGAAATTGTTGACGATGTTTACAAAACCGTAAGCGATCGTAATAAACTAATAAAAACATTAGCTATTGCTAAAAGTGCTATTCGCCACAATATGGCGAAAGATTTACCAAAAATGACAACACCAACCTGCATTATTTGGGGTAAAAACGATAATGTAACTCCTCCAGAAGTTGCTGAAGATTTTAACGAGTTATTGCCAGATTCTAATTTGTACTGGATTGATAAATGTGGCCATGCTGCTATGATGGAACACCCAGATTTATTCAATAAGTTGTTAAACGACTGGTTAGTTAAAAGAAACTTTTAAATTTCACTCCATGAAAATTAATTCGGCAGAATTTGTAATAAGCAATTCTAAGGTGGCTCATTGTCCAAAAAGCACATTGCCAGAATATGCATTTATTGGGCGAAGTAATGTTGGAAAGTCTTCATTAATAAACATGATTACGGGCCGAAAAAGCCTTGCTAAAACATCTGGAAGGCCAGGTAAAACGCAATTAATTAACCACTTTTTAATCAATAAAAACTGGCACTTAGTAGATTTACCAGGTTATGGATATGCACGAGTTTCTAAATCGGCTAAAAAAGTATTTCAAAAATTTATTACTGCTTATTTCGAAGAACGTAAACAGTTAGTATGCGCATTTGTATTGGTAGATAGTAGGCACGAGCCTCAAAAAATAGACATGGAATTTATGCAATGGTTAGGAGAACATGGTATTCCGTTTTGTATAATTTTCACAAAGACCGATAAATTAAAGCCACAAGCTATAACGCGAAATATTGCCAACTATCAAGAAAAAATGCTTGAAGATTGGGAAGAAATGCCGCATTATTTTGTGACTTCTTCTACAGCAAAAACTGGTGATGAAGAAATTCTAGATTTTATTGAAAATCTTAATAAAGAAGTCGTTAAATAATACCGTCTTCTTTTTAAATTGTAAAAAAAGAACTCCTTATAAAAATTTATAAATTTTTATAAGGAGTTTTTATTTTTTTACTTTCTGGTGATTTCTAACTTCTCTGCGAAGTAGTCGCAAAAATCGCCCATTGTCTCAGCCATTTTCTCGTCTTGAGTAGCTTTAAAATAAGTTTCTTTCATAGAAACTAGCGTCTGATGAAAAAATTTACGCATCTCATCTATAGGCATTTCTTTTGTCCATAAATCTACACGTAAGGTTTCTTGGGCTTTGCTATCCCAAACTGATAGCATCATTGCTTTTGCTTCTTCTTTATAAATATTTCCATCATCCGCACTCCAATAAATTTCTTCAGGAACTTTATTTTCGTCAGTTACTACTTCAATATTAATTTCAGATTTTTTATAAGCCATTATTTCTTTGGTTTATAGTTTGCGTTATTAAAAATTGTTTCTGCATCGGCTTTCAATAGTTCTTGTAAAGAAACTTTGTTTTTATCCATATAAGCATCTACCATTTTCCAACCGATATACTGTCCAAGTCTGTCGGGAGTTTTTGCATCTAATGACAAATAAAATTTAGAAAAAGGTGCCGGATATAAAAATCGAGGCAATAAATTATTATCTGTATCAAATATTACTTGATTATCTACAAAATACCTCCAAATCATTTCTTCATTTTTTTCGGCAAAATTCCACTGCTCTTCTGTGTATCCCATTTTTCGCCAATTGGTTTCTGAAGGAAGCAAACGATCTTTTAAATATAAAAGCTTTCCATGATACAGCATATTAGCTAAAAATGTACGTGATTTTGGTCTGGGTACGTATTTCTCAGCAATACTACCGGCTGCATCCGGAACTATTTGATCTTTTTTAAAATTCTTTTTAAAATACTCTACTACACCAACATAAAATTTATGGTCTTTACCAAGATAAGTATCTAAAGCTATAAACAAATAGTCTCCGGTATAAATTGTTTTATTTTTATAATCTACTTCAGAAGTTATTGTTATTACCTCTGGCGTTTTAAATTTCGGAAAATAATAAGTTGCATGCTGAAAAAGTGAATGTAACTCCGCTTCGGTTTCTTTAAAATCCGGATATACCTTTGCTATTTCTTTATTCATTTCGATTTGCAACGTATCCTTCAATTTATCGATCCATACAGTATCTGAATATTGCTTCGGAAATAAAAATGGATATTCTTTTTCTAACTTTGGAAGTGTTTTTGGGGTAGCCTGAGCAAAAAGTCTATCAAACCGAATAACTTTAAAATCAACATCAATTTTATCGATTTTCTGTTCTCGTTCTGAAGTTTTATCGCAAGCCACAAAAAACAATACACTAAAAAAAGCAATTAAAACTCTATTCATCTTTATCATTAATCAATTATTATTGTTTTTATCTACTTAGCCTTTTATTAGTTCTGTTTAAATATTAAATTTGTGTGCAAAGGTATTATTTAGAAACTAATTCACACAACTATTATGCAAACCACAAAAGTTATTGAGCACATTGTTAATTGGCTTAAAGAATATGCAGAAAACGCAAACATGAACGGATTTGTTATCGGTGTTAGCGGCGGTATCGATTCTGCTGTAACCTCAAGCCTATGCGCAAAAACAGGATTGCCGGTTTTAGTTTTAGAAATGCCAATCCATCAAGACCCATCTCATGTTAGCCGGGCACAAAAGCATATTAGCTTTTTAAAAGAAAACTTTTCTAATGTAACTAGTGAAAGAGTAGACCTTACTCCTGTTTTCGATAATTTTAGAAATGCACTGCCAGAAGCTAAAGAGTCTGCTAACGTAGATTTAAGTTTAGCCAATTCTCGCGCTCGTTTACGGATGACGACTTTATATTATTTTGCTGGCCTTCACAAACAATTAGTAGCAGGAACCGGGAATAAAGTTGAGGATTTTGGTGTTGGTTTTTACACAAAATATGGAGATGGCGGTGTTGATGTAAGCCCTATTTCCGATTTAATGAAAAGTGAAGTGTATGCATTAGGAAAAGAATTAAACATAATTGAACCCATTATGGATGCTGCCCCTAGTGATGGTTTATTTGGTGATAGCCGTAGCGATGAAGCTCAACTTGGTGCAAGTTACGATGAATTAGAATGGGCTATGAAAATGCAAGAAGAAGGTAAAACTGAAAAGGATTTTAAAGATCGTGAGTTAGAAATTTTCAAAATCTATACACGCTTGAATTCAGCTAATTCTCATAAAATGAATGCAATTCCGGTTTGTAACATTCCTGTTAATCTTAAAAACTAAACACTTAATCGAAATTAAGTAACAACTAGGCGAAGCTTAACTTATATCTTTATAATTTTAGGTACTATTATAAGTAGATTTTATAACCTAATTTTAAATGAGTACAGTTTTAGTAGCCGACCAGCACCCTGTTATTTCGGAAAGTATAACATCTATTCTTCGGGATAATGATTTTATAAATGTAATTAGTGCGGTACATTCAGCTCCTAAACTTTTTGAAGCATTAGAGCGAAAAAGACCGGATGTTTTAATTATTGAGATTGATTTACCGCGTTTACATGGTATAAGCGCAATTCGACAAATTAAACAAGAATTTCCGCGCTTAAAAATATTGGTTTTCAGTATACATCCTGAAGAAATGTATGCTTTAAGTGCTATAAAAGCTGGTGCATCTGGATATATTTCTAAAACAAATCCAATTGATATAGTAAAAAAAGCCATTCGGCAAGTTGCACGTGGTGGTATTTATTTGAATGATGAAATCACTCAAAAACTTAGCCATGGTGTAACCAGTAGTGGCGACGATCACCTTAGCCGATTTAAAAAACTATCTAATCGTGAAATAGAAGTTTTAAATTTATTGAGCGCTGGAAAACGGAATAAAGACATCGCGGAGTCTTTAGAAATAAACGAAAAAACGGTAAGCACCTATAAAGCTCGACTATTAAAAAAATTAGATGCTCATAGCTTAGCCGATCTAATTACTCAAGCCCGACTATTGCAAATTAACCCAGTTATATAACTCGGTTTAATTTATCTACAATTACTTTACGGAGTTTAATATAATCCATAATTTCTTCCAATTTATCGGTATTATCGATTTCAGAATTTATAGTTTCCATAGATTTTCTTAACTCTTCTATTTTATTAGTTAATAAGTTACGACGTAGATTAAGAATATTATCGGTAACTAGCCTAGGAATAAGTTCTTTTTTTGACGTTACTGGAATATCTTTACGTAACCAATCGCTTAACTGATATTGTTCCTCTTCCATTAAAATATCTGTAATAACTTTTGCCTGCTCAGGCTCAACCTCGCTAACAAATTGCTCCATTACCGGCTTTTTCTGGTTATTATAATAATCAATTAAGCGCTCGTAAATATTCTGAAAATTTTTATTTGCTAGGGCAACCTCATCTTCTTGAAGATCTAAAAATATTTTTCGCGCTACTTTTTGACTTTGTGTAGTGTTTTTTAATACTAAATCGCCTAAATCATCTGCTTCTAAATACAATTCTTCAAATTCGCATTCTTTATTTCCGTAAAGCAATAAAGAACTAATAATACCCCGTTCTAACACATGCAGTTCATTAACTTTACGAACAGGTTCTTCCGAAGTTACTTTTTTTACACCTTCAAACTTTCTAGTCTTTCTATTCGAAGAATCTCGTTCTTCTCTCTTGGTTAGCTGAGCAAGTGTAGAGAATAATACATTTTCGGAAATATCCATTATTCGGGAACATTCCTGAATATATATTTCTTGCTGAATAGTATCGGGTATTTTTGCAATACTGCTTACCATATCCCGAATTAACGCGGCTTTTTTTACTGGATCGTTCTTAGCATCTTTCATTAATAATGATGCCTTAAAACTTATAAAATCGGTTGCATTTTCAGCTAAAAACTCTTTGAGTTCTGCTTCAGAATTTTGGCGTGCAAAACTATCGGGATCTTCTCCTTCTGGAAACGTACAAACTTTTACATTCATACCTTGTTCCAAAATTAAATCTATCCCACGCAGAGAAGCTCTAATTCCGGCTGCATCTCCATCAAAAAGAACGGTTATATTTTTTGTTAACCGATTTATTAAACGAATTTGTTCTGATGTTAGAGCAGTTCCTGAAGAAGAAACCACATTCTCTACTCCGGTTTGATGAAATTGAATAACATCGGTATAGCCTTCTACTAAATAGCAGTTATCTTCTTTAGCAATAGCTTGCTTGGCATAATAAATACCATACAGCACATTACTTTTATGGTAAATATCACTTTCCGGAGAATTTAAATATTTAGCTGACTTTTTATCGGAAGTTAAAATTCTTCCACCAAATCCTAAAACCCGACCGGACATGGAATGAATGGGGAACATTACTCGCCCTTTAAAACGATCGAATTGTTGTTCACCTTTTACAATAGATAATCCGGTTTTTTCTAGATATTCTAGTTTATAACCTTCACCTAAAGCTTCTTTGGTAAATGCATCCCACTGATCTAGCGAATACCCTAACTGAAATTTTTTAATAGTTTCAGCAGTAAAGCCTCGTTCTTTAAAATAACTATAGCCAATTGCTTGACCTAAATCAGTTTTATGTAATGTTTTCTGAAAATATTTATTAGCAAATTCAGAAACCAAATACAAGCTTTCTTTAAAATCAGCTTGTTGTTTTTGCTCATCGGTTTGCTGCGTTTCTTCAACTTCAATTCCGTATTTTTTAGCTAGATATTTAATAGCTTCCGGATACGTAAAATGTTCATGCTCCATTAAAAAAGCAACTACATTTCCTCCTTTTCCACTAGAAAAATCTTTCCATATTTGTTTTACGGGCGAAACCATAAAACTTGGTGTACGCTCATCGCTAAATGGGCTTAGTCCTTTAAAATTAGAACCTGATTTTTTTAGCTGAACAAAATCTTGAATAACCTCCTCTACCCGGGCGGTCTCAAAAACACTATCTATGGTACTTTTCGAAATCAAATTTGGATGAATTTTGGAGATTTTTTTGCTATACGATAATTAAAAAGACCTCAATATAAAAATATTAAGGTCTGCAAAAATACAAATTATATAATGACTACTAGTCGATATCAAAACGAAGTCCTAACGAAAAGTTATTAAGTTCTATATTGGGACTTGAAAATATAGGGTTTAAATCGTACTTAGCATAAATTGCAGTCCCCCCAAAACTAACATAGCCACTTAAACCATATACAAAATCGTTGGTATTAAAACTGCTTTTATCTTTTCGTTTTTTGTTATCTCCGTCTACTTCATATTTTAATTTTTGACGTTCTCCTATATTAAATCCGGCATAGCCACCTAAACCAATTTTAAATTTACCTTCCGTAGAAAATTTTGATTTACCAGAAGTTTCAGAAGTTGCATAAGGGCCTATCTCAAAATGTATAGGTACTACTAAATTATCCATTCTAAACTTCGATTTATCGAGATCATATTCAAATTCCTCTAAACGTGTAATATCTCCATCCTGAACAAAATAGCGATTATCGGTTGGTTTTAGTCCATTTAGCTGGAATGAAAAACCATATTTTATGCGTAACCAATTGGTATTTTCAAAAACTCTTGTTTTCCAGGCCCATCCAATTTCAAAAAAACGACTACCGGCTAATTTAAAATCAGAGTCGTTAATATTTTGCCCGTCGCTAAGCGCGTTATTAAAACCAAAAGCCAATACCAAATCGCTTGTGGTTCTTTTATCAGGTTTACTTTCTTGGCGTTTATTATCAATATCTATGGTTGCTAGTTTCCCTTCCCCCAAAAAACGCAACTCTAAATACGTTCCAGACTCTTGATTACGTTCAGCCATATCTACTTCATTTTCGATAATTGCAATACGGTTTTTAATATTTTCAGCAGCAATTTTAGCTGCTTCCTTTTTCTTTTTTTCAGCTTCTTCGTTATCGTACCAGCCCTTTTCTAAATCTTTATTAATTTCCTGAATTTTACTTTTTAGCTTTTCTTTTTCTTCTTCGGTTGCAACTTTTATTTTTCGCTCTTTTACTTTTCGAACGCGAGCAACCGAATCTAAATTAAACGTTTGTTGTGCTCGGGCATCGTCTATTTCCTGAGCTGTTGCTTTTGATACTGCAAATGATGAAATTAAGAATGCGATGTAAATAATAATTGTTTTCATATTAGCTATTAGTTTTTAATGCTTTAGAACAAATGCTCTAAAACTGATGATTGATGAATGACCCTTTTGGGATGATGATATATTTGATTGTTACTTAATCAAGCGCTACAGCATTTTTGGCTTTGGAATAGCCTTCTTTTAGCAAATCGAAAATTTTATCGCGAAATGATCGGTCTAGCTCCCCTTCTGCTTCAGCTAACAAAGCTTCCGCGGTATAGGGATTTGCGTAGTCTTTTTTATAATCCTCTTCCAAATCGGCTGCTGCTGCTAATAGTAATTCATTTACCTCAGCATCAGTAGCATCTTGAATATTGTTAGTTTCTAAAGTTTGCAAAGCTTCTTTTAATTTTTGCTGAATTTTAGATTCATTTTTAACGATGTATTCTTTTTGAGTTTCTGTCGGATTTATAAATTCCGGATTAATTTTATCGATTTTCGGCAATTCTTTATTCGTTTTTTCTGACGAATCTTTTTGAATAAGACTAGCTACTTGAATTATTGATTGTTTCTGACTTTCGACTACTTCTTTTGAAACTTTACTAGCTTGTTCAGCAAGACTGTTTTCCTTTTGTACTTTATGCTGTTTTATTTCTGATACAATATGTATTTCTTGTTTATTTACAGGATTCTTTATTGTATTTTTAATAATCTTCGTTGGTTTTTCTGAAGGTGAATCTACTACTTGTGGTTCTATATTAATTTCTGAATTAAAATTCAATAAATATCCGCCTACCGAAAACGCTACAACTAATAAAGCTGCAATACCTAACCACCATTTTTTTGTCAATTTTTGTCGATTTTCGGTTTCGTCTAACCGGGCATTAAGTTTATCCCAACTTCCGGCTGATGGAGAAATACGACGCTCTGCTAACTGCTCCTTTATATGTTCTTCTAATTTAATGGGCGCCATAACCTGTTTCTTTTTGTGTTAATTTATTTTGTAACATTTTTCTCGCTTTAAACAGCTGAGATTTAGAAGTTCCTTCTGAAATTTTAAGCATTCTAGCTATTTCTTGATGTTTATAGCCCTCAATGGCATACAACACAAAAACCATTTTGTAACCTTCTGGCAATTCATCTATTAATTGTTGAATGTGAGATACACTTAATTGCTCATCAATATTATTTGAACTTTCTTCATAACTACTAAATTCATCTTCTTGAAATTCAGCCTTTTTTTGTTTCCGAAGAAAACTTATAGATTCGCGAATCATAATTCTTCGAATCCATCCTTCAAAACTTCCTTCATTCTTAAAATCGTTTAAATGGGTAAACACTTTTAAAAATCCGTTTAACATTACTTCTTCTGCATAATGCAAATCTTTAATATACTGCCGGCAAACGCTAAGCATTTTACCAGAGTGAATCTCATATAGCTTCTGTTGTGCATCGCGATTGTTTTTCGCGGCACGTTTAATTAATAGAGATTCGTTTTTAAAGAGTTGAATTACTTTCACCTATTTTATAGTTTCAATAAAATCTACATATTTCATAATCTTAAAAATATGAAGTCTTTGCATGCAATTTTAAATTTCTAAAAGCCTTCTATTTACATAGACGCATAAAAGTTACAAAAGGTTGCCCAAGTTTTTATTTTTTCTGATTTTTTTTCGGCATAGCCATAAAATCTTAATCTTGTATCTTTGCAGTTCACTATTTTTTATATGTCTGAAGAGAAGTTAACGAGAATTAATAAATTTTTAAGCGAGGTTGGATTTTGCTCTAGAAGAGCTGCTGATAAATTAATTGACCAAGGCCGAGTAACTATAAATGGAGAAGTCCCGGAAATGGGTACTAAAATTGCTTCTGGAGATGAAGTTCGGGTAGATGGAGACTTAATTAGCGCCAAAGAAAAAGAAAAACCCAGTGTTTATATAGCGTTTAATAAACCTATTGGCATCGTTTGTACTACCGACACCAAAAGAGAAAAAGATAATATTATTGATTATATAAATTATCCGGAACGCATTTTCCCGATTGGCCGTTTGGATAAACCTAGCGAAGGATTAATTTTATTAACAAGTGATGGTGATATTGTTAATAAAATTTTACGAGCTCGCAACAACCATGAGAAAGAGTACATTGTATCTGTAAATAAACCTATACAACCTGATTTTGCAAAAAAAATGAGTAACGGAATACCGATTTTGGATACTGTAACTCGAAATTGTTTTGTAGAACAAACCGGAGAAAAAGAATTCCGAATTATTTTAACTCAAGGATTAAATCGGCAGATTAGAAGAATGTGCGAATATTTAGGCTACGAAGTTACTAAACTTAAACGCATCCGAATTATGAATATTCCATTAGATATACCGATTGGAAAATGGCGTGATATTACCGAGAAGGAACTTCAAGATATTAATCGTTTAATTAACTCATCATCTAAAACTGAAGAAGCTTCAAAACTCTCTAAACCTTTTAAAAACACCACTCCAAAAGAGATAAAACCAAAAACAGACTTTGGAAACAGACGAAAACGGAGAAAATCTTAACAGAGAATTAGCGAAAAATAAATAGCTAAATATTAGTTATCTTTCTACTTTTAACACAAAAGAAGAAGATGGCGCAACGGATTAAAAACGAAGAACAATACGAAGCTTTAAGAGACCAAGGTTATAGCAAAGAAAAATCGGCTAGAATTGCCAATACCAATAATGCTGGTAAGAAAGGTGGAAAAGCTGAAAAATATGAAGATCGAACTAAAGATGATCTTTATGAACAAGCCAAAAAGATAGGTATTGAAGGACGCTCTAAGATGAGTAAAGAAGAATTAATAAAAGCACTAAGAAATAATTAATATGAAAGTGCAACCATTTCACCTTGCCATTCCGGTTTACGATCTTGAAAGCTGCAGAAAATTTTATGGAGAAACGCTAGGTTGCGGTGAAGGCCGCAGTAGCGATAAATGGGTCGATTTCAATTTTTTTGGACATCAATTAGTTATTCATTACAAACCAAAAGAAGAAATTGCATCAGAACATAGTAATGCTGTGGATGGAAAACAGGTTCCTGTACCACATTTTGGTGTAGTTTTAGAATGGAATGTTTTTCAAGAATTTGCTAAACTACTAAAATCGAAAAACATCAATTTTAATATAGAACCTTATATTCGATTTAAAGGAGAAGTTGGCGAACAAGCTACTATGTTCTTTAAAGATCCTTGTGGAAATGCTCTGGAATTTAAAGCATTCAGAAATATAGATCAGCTCTTTGCTAACTAAATTTTGATTACACTAACTAACATTAACAAACCAAAATATGAATAAATTAAAGCCTGCTTTAGTAAGGCAAATATTCGCTTTACTGCTCATTCTTTTATTAGCGGTTTTAATATTTAGAGAAATGATTCCTTATTTAACAGGAATATTAGGAGCCATAACATTATATGTTTTACTTTCTAACTGGATGCAAAAATTGGTGAATAAAGGTTGGAAACCTTCACTTGCTGCTGGCCTTCTCATGCTTGGCTCTTTTTTAGTAATACTTGTTCCTACCGGAGGAATTGTACTAATGCTTACTTCTAAAATAGGGAAAGCTGTTGATAATTCTGAAATGGTGATTTCTGCTGTAAAAGACCAGTTGAATAATGCCGAAAAATATGTTGGTTACGATATTAGTGGTAATATCGATACTTCTTCTATAACGGAATGGTTGTCTACAAATTTACAAAATCTTGCCGGAGGCACTTTTAATGCCTTTGTAGCCATTGGTATTATGTATTTTATACTTTATTTTATGCTGATTAATAGAGATGAAATGAAAAAAGCAATGGTTGATTATATTCCGCTAGGAAAATCAAATTTAGACACTATTGCTAAAGAAAGCTCTTTATTAGTAAAATCAAATGCCTTGGGGATTCCTCTAGTAGCCTTTGCTCAAGGTATAATTGCACTTATAGGATATTTAATATTTGGTGTACCTGATCCGTTTTTCTGGTTCGTAATAACAGCTATAGGCTCTATGATTCCATTTATTGGAACAGCTATAGGTATTGCACCAACTACTATTTTATTATTTGCAGAAGGAAATAATTGGCAAGCAATTGCATTATTAATTTATGGAATTGTAGTAGTTGGATCTACCGATAATCTAATTCGGATTATGGTTTTAGATAGATTAGCAAAAGTCCATAGCCTAATTACCCTAATAGGTGTTGTTATTGGCGTACAACTTTTTGGTTTTATAGGCTTAATATTTGGACCACTTTTAATCTCACTTTTTTTACTCTTACTAAAAATTTACAAAAAGGAATATGGCAACGAAAACGACCGCTTATAACTAAAATTAACTACTAAAACTAAAGATTATGTTCAGCAAAAAGAAGAAAGAAATTAAAGAAGAATACTTTAAAGAAGGAGTTTCTAAAATAGATGATAGTGATGTGAAGATTGCTGCAGACAGTCAAGAAGAAGTTACCGAAAAGATTACTAATTCCGGCATGTTAAAAAAATACACGGAAATAGGAAAACTGATGTATGCAATGCTAAGAGATTATCAAAAAGGAATTTATAATGATGTTCCTTGGTTTACCATTGCGGCAATTGCTTTCTCTTTTTTATATATTTTGAATCCGTTAGATATTGTTCCAGATTTTATTCCAGGCTTAGGATATATTGATGATTTTGCAATTATTACATTTGCTATTCGGTTTATTGAAACCGACATCCATAAATATCTAGATTACAAATTAGAAGAAACGAACAGCTAGTAATACTTAATGAATAACTAAAAAAAGCCTCTTCGTTTTTAGATGAAGAGGCTTTTTTTGAAATCAAAATTCGATTATTGTATTTTATTTTCCTTCTTTACTTCTAATTTTATGACGCTCTCTTGCTAACAACGTATTTTTAAGCAACATAGAGACGGTCATTGGTCCTACTCCACCTGGAACCGGTGTAATAAAAGAAGCTCGTTTACTTACATTTTCAAAATCTACATCACCTTTAATTACATAACCTTTAGCTGCATTTTCATCTGGAACTCTGGTAATACCTACATCAATAATAACAGCATCATCCTTAATCATTTCTCCTTTTAAGAAATCAGGAATTCCTACTGCTATAATAATAATATCTGCCTGAGAAGTTATTTGTGTAATATTTTTAGTAAACTCGTGAGTAAGTGTTACCGTAGAATTTCCCGGAAAACCACTTCTTCCCATTAAAATACTCATTGGTCTCCCTACAATATAGCTTCTACCAATAACAACGGTATGTTTCCCTTTAGTAGGTATATCATAACGCTCTAAAAGTTCTAATATTCCAAATGGTGTTGCTGGGATAAAAGTCGTCATATCCAACGCCATTTTCCCAAAATTAGTTGGATGAAAACCATCTACATCTTTATCAGGATCTACTGCATTTAAAACCTTTTGAGTATCAATTTGTGGCGGTAAAGGTAACTGAACTATAAAACCATCGATATCATCATTTTGGTTTAATTCTTCAATTTTATCAAGAAGTTCAATTTCGCTAATTGTAGAAGACATTCGGTAAAGAGAAGACTCAAAACCTACACGCTCGCAAGCTTTCACTTTACTATTTACATAGGTTTTACTAGCTCCGTCGTTTCCAACAATAATAGCTGCTAAATGAGGGACTTTCTCACCACGATCTTTTATTTTTTTTACCTCAGCAGCGATTTCATCTTTAATATCGTTGCTTATTTTTTTACCGTCTAAAATTGTCATTATCGTGAATATAGGGCTTTTAATAATCTTTTAGTCTGAAAATTAAAAACCAAGTTATGTTTTAGATTTTTTTCTGGTTTCTGAAAAATTTATTTCATTCCATTCATCATATTCATAAGTTGGCGACCACCGCCTCCCTGCATCATTTTCATCATTTTCCCCATTTGGTTGAATTGCTTTAATAATTGATTTACTTCTTGTACAGAAGTACCAGAACCTTTAGCAATACGCTTTTTTCTACTAGAATTAATAACCTTTGGAGTACTTCTTTCTTCAGGAGTCATTGAATGTATAATAGCTTCAATACCTTTAAAAGCATCATCATCTATATCAATATCTTTTAGCATTTTACCAGCACCAGGAATCATTCCCATAAGATCTTTCATAGATCCCATTTTTTTTATCTGCTGAATTTGCTTTAAGAAATCATCAAAACCAAATTTATTTTTAGCAATTTTTTTCTGAAGTTTTCTTGCTTCTTCTTCATCATATTGTTCTTGGGCTCTTTCCACAAGAGACACTACATCTCCCATTCCCAAAATACGATCTGCCATACGAGAAGGATAGAACACATCTATTGCATCCATCTTTTCTCCCGTACCTATAAATTTAATTGGTTTATTTACAACCGATTTAATTGAAATAGCGGCACCACCACGCGTATCACCATCTAATTTGGTTAAAATAACACCATCGAAATTTAAACGCTCATTAAAAGCTTTAGCTGTATTAACCGCATCTTGCCCTGTCATAGCATCTACTACAAACAAGGTTTCTTGTGGTTTAATAGCTTGGTGAATGTTAGATATCTCAACCATCATCGCTTCGTCTACAGCTAAACGACCTGCGGTATCAATAATCACCACATTATGTCCGTTTTCTTTTGCATGTGCAATTGCTGCTTCTGCAATAGCTACAGGATCTTGATTTCCTTTATCAGAAAAAACCTCTATACCTATTTGGTCTCCTACTACGTGTAACTGATCGATCGCTGCCGGACGATACACATCACAAGCGACCAATAAAGGTTTCTTTGTTTTTTTGTTTTTAAGGAAACTAGCCAGTTTACCAGAAAAAGTAGTTTTACCACTACCTTGCAAACCAGACATTAAAATTACCGATGGATCTCCACTAAGGTTTACTCCTTCAGCTTCACCACCCATTAATTGCGTAAGTTCGTCTTTTACCAGCTTTACCATTAACTGGCCTGGCTTTAATGCTGTTAATACGTCTTGCCCTAAGGCTTTCTCTTTAACAGTATTGGTAAAGTCTTTCGCAATTTTATAGTTAACATCGGCATCTACAAGTGCTCTACGCACTTCTTTAAGCGTTTCTGCAACGTTAACTTCAGTTATCTGTCCATGCCCTTTTAAAACATGTAAGGCATTATCTAACTTATCACTTAAATTATCAAACATAGGCTTTCCTGTGGTTTAAAATTCCCGCTTTTCTGGTAACGGATTTGCAAATTTAATGATTTGAACCTGAAGTGAAAAGTTTTTTATTTACGGCTGAATTTTAATTTTATATTATTTTCAATTTTACCGCAATTT
The DNA here is from genome assembly GCF_048269745.1 of Zunongwangia sp. Taxonomy (NCBI): domain Bacteria; kingdom Pseudomonadati; phylum Bacteroidota; class Flavobacteriia; order Flavobacteriales; family Flavobacteriaceae; genus Zunongwangia; species Zunongwangia sp. The sequence goes on from NZ_JBLXIB010000004.1 coordinate 194,105, forward strand.
ATTACTGCTTTTTAACTGAAACTTCTCAGTAAAATCCCTTTCACCACACTACAAATTATTCATCTTATTTAAGAATAAAAGCCGAAATCATCGAATTTCGGCTTTTATTTTAATTGTTTATTATAATTACATTCTTTCCGGAACCTGAATTCCCAGCAAATTGAAAGAAGATTTTATTATAGTTGCTACTACTTGAGAAAGTTGTGTTCTTAACAATTTCTCGGTTTCTTTTTCTGCTCCTAAAATTGAAACATTCTGGTAGAAAGAATTAAATTCTTTAACTAAATCGTACGTGTAATTTGCAATTACAGCCGGACTATGATTTTCTGCGGCTACTTGAATAGTTTCTGGATATAGTTGAATTTGCTTAATTAATTCTTTTTCCTTTTCGTGGAATTGGTATTCTGCTACAACCGGAGCATCATAATCGAAATCTGCTTTTCTTAAAATGGACTGAATTCTGGCATGTGTATATTGAATAAATGGTCCGGTGTTTCCTTGAAAATCTACCGATTCTTCTGGATTAAATAAAATTCGTTTTTTCGGATCTACTTTTAAAATATAATATTTTAGCGCACCAAGACCTATCATTTTATAAAGCTCATCTTTTGCCTCATCGCTTAAACCATCAAGTTTCCCTAATTCTTCAGAAATACTTTTAGCCGTTTTCTTCATTTCTTCGATAAGATCATCAGCATCTACCACTGTTCCTTCTCTACTCTTCATTTTCCCGCTAGGTAAATCTACCATTCCGTAACTTAAATGATATAGATATTCAGCCCAAGCAAAGCCTAATTTTTTCAGAATTAAAAATAAAACTTTAAAATGATAATCTTGCTCGTTACCAACGGTGTATACCATTCCGTTAATCGCAAAATCTTCTACACGCTGAATAGCTGTACCAATATCCTGAGTCATATAAACTGCAGTTCCATCGCTACGCAAAACAATTTTTTCGTCTAATCCTTCTTCACTTAAATCAATCCAAACACTACCATCTTCTTTGCGGTAAAAAATACCATCTTCAAGACCTTTATTTACTATATTTTTACCCAGAAGATAGGTATTACTTTCGTAATAATTTTTATCGAAATCTACTCCTAGCGCACTATAAGTTTCTTTAAAACCATCGTAAACCCATTGGTTCATGGTTTTCCAAAGTTCTACTACAGCTGTATCTCCAGCTTCCCATTTACGTAGCATTTCTTTAGCTTCTAATAAAATAGGAGCTTCAGCTTTGGCTTCTTTTTCTGTTTTTCCTTCAGTTATTAATTGCCGAATTTCAGCTTTATACTCTTGGTCGAATTTCACATAATAATTTCCAACTAGCTTATCGCCTTTTAGTCCGGTAGATTCTGGAGTTTCTCCATTTCCGAAACGTTGCCAAGCCAGCATGGATTTACAAATATGTATACCACGATCATTAATAATTTGTGTTTTATACACAGTATTACCGGCAGCTTTTAAAACTTCTGCTACCGAAAATCCTAATAAATTATTACGAATATGGCCAAGGTGAAGTGGTTTATTTGTGTTTGGCGAAGAGTATTCTACCATTATCTTTCTAGAATCTTCGGTTGGTTTTACAAAACCAAACTCCGGATTATTTTTAATTTCATTAAAGAAATTTAGATAAAACACATCGCTAATCACGATATTCAAGAACCCCTTTACTACATTAAAACGAGCTACTTCCGGCACTTGTTCCTGAAGATAATTCCCAATATCTTCTCCTAATTTTACGGGGTTGGTTTTAACTTGCCGCAACATTGGGAAACATACAACGGTTACATCACCTTCAAAATCTTTACGTGTAGGCTGAAACTCTACCGTTTCTAAATCTACCTCGTAAATAGTTTTTACAGCCTCTTTAACTCGAGCAGTAAGTACTTCCTGAATATTCATTTTTTTAATTTTTCGCTATAAATTGCTGCAAAGATAATAGAAATTAGCCTTTTAGTTACAGGCTTTAGCACCAAATAGTTATATTTAAATAAAAACAGATGCTGGTAAATATCTCTTACAACCGCCCTGAACTAAATGAAAAAATAAATAAAGAGGTAGGTAAAACACTTACTTTATTAGAGCGCATAAAACTTAATGGCTCTGGTTCACCACGATTAAAAATCACCGATGTAAGTATAGATATTCACAATCTGTTAGTGTTAGATAATAATATTAACACTTGTAATATAGAAATTCGACCTAGCGGGATTATTGTCAGATTTCGATCTATTTTAGAAACGTATGCATTGGTTATTCCGTTTTGGAAATTAAAAGTATATAAAGGAAAGGCGGAAGAATATTCTATTTATCGCGATCATTATTACATAAAAGTTGAAGCAAAAGATGAAAAAGCACACAAATTCTTTAAAAAATTAATTGATTTTAAAGATGAAAATGCTTTTACCAGAATCGATGATCTTTAGAAAAGTAAGTTTGAATGTCTACTATTGAAAACCTAAAATTAACATTAAGGGTCTAAATATCTATTTTTGATAATTCAAGGGTAATTTTTCGGTAATTCCATAAATTTTAAGTCAATGCATATTTGCCGAAAAAAGTATGGAACTTTTCGTGTATGTTTTTGCGGCGCTATTTTCAGTAATTAATCCGTTAGGAACTATTCCAATATTTGTTGGTTTAACTAAAGAAGACACCGTAAAAGAGCGTTCTCGGACATCTCTTTTAACCGCTATTAATATTTTTGTAATTCTTTCTATTTGCTTCTTTACAGGACGTTATATTTTACAATTTTTCGGAATTAGTATTGAATCTTTACGAATAGCAGGCGGGTTAATAATTGTTACTTCTGGTTTCGCTTTGCTTACTGGTTCTTTCTCGAAACATAAAGGAATGAACGAGCGTGTTAAAGATGATGCATTTCAACGCGAAGGTGTTTCGTTAACTCCCTTAGCAATCCCAATGCTCGCAGGTCCAGGTTCTATTTCTTTACTAATCGGCATGTACGAAGATTATAATTTATATTCCGAAAAATTAATTACCGTTTTAGCGATTTTCGCTGTTTGTTTATCTACTTTTTTAATGCTTAAAAGCGCACATTATATTGCCAAATATTTAGGTGCTTCCGGGATAAATGCTATTTCTAGAATTATAGGTTTTATTGTAATTGCTATTGGTATTGAATATATAAGCTCGTCGGTTATGACGGTTTTAGGGATTACTTTTAACCAATATCACTAAAATTTAAATCGTAATTATTTGTACTCAACACAGCGCAAACAGTTAATTTATAGCAACTTCATTTTATAAAGTTTTATTAATCCTAAAGTGAATGAGTAATTAAATTGCTAATTTGAAAAGGTTAATCAATTTTTAGCAATACAGATATCCTGCTATTCTAAAAAGATTATTTATAAAGACCTTTTTTATGCGAATTTTACTTACCGGCGCCAATGGATATATTGGAATGCGACTATTACCTGAACTTCTTGAACAAGGACATGAAGTGGTTTGTGCTGTTCGCAATAAAAACAGATTTTCTTCTAATAAAGATTTAGCAAAACAAGTTGAAATTGTTGAAATAGATTTTCTGCAAAATTCAGAAATGCCTGAAAAAATCAAGAATATAGATATTGCCTATTATCTAATTCATTCAATGAGTGGAAATACTAAAGATTTTGATAGCCAAGAAGCTGAAGCCGCTAAAAACTTTAATAAGTTTATGGCTAAAACCAGCGTTAAGCAGGTAATTTATTTAAGCGGAATGGTTAACCAAGATGAGTTATCCAAACACTTAAAATCGAGAAAGGCTGTAGAGGATATTTTATATGATGGCAACTATCATCTCACCGTATTACGAGCTGCTATTATTGTAGGTTCCGGAAGTTCTTCATTTGAAATAATTAGAGATCTCTGCGAAAAATTACCGGTAATGATAACACCCAGATGGGTTCGTACCAAATGCCAACCTACCGCTATTCGAGATGTTATAAAGTTTCTAACCGGTGTAATTGGTCACGAGGAATGTTACGACCTATCTTTTGATATTGGCGGTCCAGATATTTTAACATATAAAGAGATGATGGAAAAATATGCTGAAATTAGAGAATTAAAACTTTGGATTTTCACTGTTCCCATAATGTCACCAAAACTTTCATCTCACTGGTTATATTTTGTAACCTCAACTTCGTACAAACTAGCACAAAATCTAGTTGATAGTATGAGTATTGAAGTAATTGCAAAAGATAATAAACTAGAAAAAATTTTAGAAATAGAAACCATTCCTTATAAAGAAGCTATAAAAATGGCGTTTTATAAGATTGAACAAAATCAGGTAATTTCAAGTTGGAAAGATTCGTTAAGTAGTGGCCGATTTAAAAAAGAATTAAATAAATATATACAAGTTCCTAAATACGGTTGCCGCTTCGATAAACAACAAAAGAAAACTGAAAATCCGGAAGAAGCTTTAAATAAAATCTGGTCTATTGGTGGATTAAATGGATGGTATTATGGAAATTGGCTCTGGAAAATTCGCGGTTATTTAGATAAAATTGCTGGAGGTGTAGGCTTACGCCGAGGTAGAACTCACCCCTCGCAATTATCACCGGGAGATTCATTAGATTTCTGGAGGGTACTTTTAGCCGATAAACAAGAAAAACGTTTGCTTCTGTTTGCTGAAATGAAAGTACCGGGTGAAGCTTGGCTAGAGTTTTGTATTGATGATGACAATATTGTTCATCAAACAGCTACATTTCGACCTAAAGGATTATTTGGACGTTTATACTGGTATTCGATGTATCCTTTTCATTATTTTATTTTTGAAGGAATGATTACGAGAATAGCAAATGCAAAACCAGAAAAAAGTTCGAGCAATTAAAAAGTTTTCGCTAAATATAGAAGTTCGGAAAAATCCGCTTTTTTATACTGCGGCTTTTATTTTATTCTTCTTTTCGGTTTTTATATTTTCTTTTACTTCAAAATTTTATTCTTTTATTGAAAGTGCTTCAATCTGGATTCGAGAAATTTTCGGAACATTCTATTTAGTATTAGGCTTAACCTGTGTCCTTTTCTTGCTAGTAATAGCATTTTCTAAGTACGGAAGAATTCGATTAGGAAATTCCCCGCCTCAGTTTGATCGCATGTCTTGGATAGCCATGCTATACAGCGCTGGAATGGGTTCCGGAATTTTACTTCGAGCAGTACAAGAACCTGCTTTTATGTTCGAAAATCCACCTCTAGAAACCAGCTACCCAAACGACATAATTGCATTAGAATTTACTTTTTACCAATGGGGATTTACCGCTTGGGCATTTTATGGAATTTTTGCGCTTTTTATTGGATATTCATTATTTGTACGGAAAAACAATATTTTGCTGGGAACAAGCTTACCTCAGCTAAAAAAAATAAGAGGAATTCCACAAAGTATCGATTTATTAACCATTCTTACTACTGTTTTTGGACTAGTAGCTGCAATTGGCTTAGGAACCACGCAAATTGAAGGCGGTATTAGTCATCTTTCAGAAACGAAATCCGGAACTTTATGGATTGTATTAGCTTTAGTTTTTTTAATTTGTTTACTTGCCTTTTTTTCAGCGTATGCAGGTGTAGAAAAAGGAATTAAAAGAATTTCGAATTTAAATATTTACTGCACTATTGCTGTATTGATTTTTGTTTTTATCCAAACCGATATTATCGAAGTTTTGCGGCAATTTTTTACAGCTTCTTGGTATTATATCACCGATTTTTTTCAACTGAGTTTAGCTACTGGAAATTTTAATCCCGGTAAAAAATTCTTAACCGATTGGACGTATTATTACTGGGCTTTTTGGTTAGCTTGGGCTCCTTTTACAGGAATTTTTATCGCCAGAATTTCGCAAGGGCGAAGTATTCGAGAAATGATTTTAGGAGTTTTACTCTTACCTTCTTTAGGAAGTTTTTTATGGTTTAGTGTTTTTGGAGGTACTTCATTCAATATAATCGAAAATATGCAACATTATAATGGAGAGTTTCGCAATGTATTTACCTCTATATTCACATTCTTTGAATATTTCCCACTATCAAACATTATCAACATTGGTATTATACTATTGTTAATAAGTTTTTTAGTAACCTCGGTAGATTCTGCTATTTATGTACTAAGCATGTTTAGTGATAAAGGAAGCGAAAATCCAAAAAAGAAATACCGCCTTATTTGGGCGGTATTACTCTTAATTTTTTCAGAAGCAATAGTTATATTAGGAAGCGTAAAGCCTGAAAATGATATTTTAGATGCAATGCAAAAATTTCTAATAATCGGCTCGTTACCTTTTGCCTTTCTAACAGCTATTATGATGCTTCTATTTATTGTGGAATTACGTCGTAATTTTTAAGCTTTTGGTAAAAATACTTCTGCAAGCATGCACCGAGCACTACCCCCACCGCAAGTTTCTATTACGTTTAAATTAGTACTCAAAATTTCTGAATACTTTTCTATTTTAGCTATTTGGGCAGGTGTTAAACTTTGATGCGCACGCTCACTCATCACTAAAAACTTTTTATCGTTATAACCTTTTAGTTGTAACATATTTCCTGCAAAATTGTGCATTTGCTCTTCAGAAATATCTATAATTTCTTTTCCGTCTTGTTTTAAATGCTTTAAAACAGTTTTTCGTTCTTTAGCATCATCTATAGACTCTAAACAAATTACAGCAAATTCTTCTGCCATACACATCATTACATTGGTATGATAGATTTGCCTTCTAGATCCGTCTACTGTTTGGTAAGCATTAAATATTACCGGAGTAAATTCAAAATCTTCACAAAATTCAATTAAAAGATCTTCGTCTGCTCTTGGTGATATAGCACAGTAAGCTTTTTCATTTTGTCGATCTAAAATTAAGCTTCCAGTTCCTTCTAAAAAAATATCATCTTCTTCTGCAGATGTATAGTCTACTAAATTCTTAATTTTGAAACCCTTTTCTTCAAGTTTTTCAAAATATTCTAAACGACGTTCTTTTCGTCTGTTTTTCGCAAACATAGGATATAGACCAATGTCTCCATTTTCATGAAAAGAAACCCAATTATTAGGAAATATAGAATCAGGTGTATTATCTTCTGCATTGTCTTTAACAACTACCACATTAATTCCTACGTTCTGTAGTTTCAACACAAAATTGTCAAATTCTTCTTGTGCCTTATCGTTTACATCCTCTCCTTGAAGATGCTTTTGAAAATAGTTATTTATGGTGGTTTCCTCGTTCATTCGGAAGGCAACCGGCCTAACCATTAATACGGTATCGGTAATTTGTTTCATAATTAATCTCTAATTAATGGCAGTGTAGAACATCGTAGCAATCCTTCTTGTTTTGCTATTTGGGAGTACGGTACCTCTTCAACAGTTATACCGTTTGTTCGCAACCAATTATTTAGTCTATCAAATTTTCTTTCTGAAATAACAACATCTTCTGCTATGGAAAATATATTCGAATTCATATTATACATTTCCTCTTTGGTAATTTCAAAAATATTTTCTTTTCCAAATAAATTTACTAGCCACTGATATTCTTCAGAATCCAAAAATCCGCCTTTATATATAATTGCTTTATTTAAACCTACCGGCTGGAAACAACAATCTAAATGAAGCGCATTTTCCTTAGCATTAGTATTACTTTTCTTTAAATTGAAAGATACTACTTTTTTGTTTGGAAATAAATCTTTAAGCGCATTAACTGCATGTATATTTGTACGTGCGGTAATGTAATTTGGATAATCATCAAGTCCATATGTTCCTACTAAAATATAATCTCCAAAAGGCATTACATCTCCTCCTTCGATATGTGCTTCTTCCGGTAAAGTAATTACATTTTCAGCAGCTATTTGTCCGATTACGTGCTGTATCGCTTTTATTTCTTTCTCTCGATCCGGAAGGATATTTGCTTTTATAAATTTATTATCTATCACAAAAGCAATATCTCTAGCAAAAATTTGATTATAATTTTCTATTAATTCCGGTCTGTAAACCGTAACATCATATTTTTTTAAAACTTCAGCTACTGCTTCTATTTCAGCAACCATATCTTCTTCTTTTGGATAGGTTCCAGCTTTTATGTGTTCTATAGATTTGGGATCGTAAGCTTCTTCAATATCAGGAGTCCCTCCATTACTTTTTGCAGTTCCTAGCACTACAGATCTTAGCCGTGAGGTTTCGTTTTGAATATTTAAACGCATATTCTAAATTAAGTTTTTCCAAATATAAAAAAAGCTCCATGTATTTAATGGAGCTTTTTAATATTATATTGTTGTAATTCTAACGTTCTTCAATTGGTTTAAACGCTCTATGTGGTTCACCAACGTAAATTTGACGCGGTCTACCAATTGGTTCGTTTTTAAGTCTCATTTCTCTCCATTGAGCAATCCAACCTGGTAAACGTCCTAAAGCAAACATTACAGTAAACATTTCTACAGGGATACCTAGTGCTCTGTAAATAATTCCTGAATAGAAATCTACATTAGGATACAATTTTCTTTCTACGAAATATTCATCTTCTAACGCTTCTTTTTCAAGACCTTTTGCAATTTCTAAAATAGGATCTTCTACACCTAACTCAGCTAATACTTCGTCTGCGGCTTTTTTAATAATCTTAGCTCGAGGATCGAAATTTTTGTATACTCTGTGACCAAATCCCATTAATCGGAAAGGATCATCTTTATCTTTGGCTTTTGCCATATACTTTTTAGTATCTCCACCATCAGCTTTAATACCTTCTAACATTTCTAACACAGCTTGATTAGCTCCGCCATGTAATGGTCCCCAAAGCGCAGAAATCCCTGCAGATATTGAAGCAAATAAACCGGCATGAGATGAACCAGCAATACGAACTGTTGATGTTGAACAGTTTTGTTCATGATCGGCATGTAATATTAATAATTTCTCTAATGCAGAAATAATTGTTTGGCTAGGTTCGTAATCACGATTAGGTTTACAGAACATCATACGAGCAAAATTCTCTACATATCCTAATTTTGCATTTCCATAATCTAATGGTAATCCTGTTCTTTTATGGTAAGTCCAAGCTACTAAAATAGGAAACTTAGCAATTAACTTAACTATTGCATGATACATTGCTTCTTCAGAACTAACCTGTACAGAATTAGGATTAAAAGCAATTAAAGCATTAGTTATAGATGCTAAAACCCCCATTGGGTGCGCATACTTAGGAAAACCATCGATGATCTTTTTCATATCTTGATCTACGATGGCTTGTTCGTCAATATCAGTTTTAAATTTATTTAGCTGCTCCGTATTGGGTAATTCTCCGAAAATAAGAAGATGAATTACTTCTAGAAAAGTAGATTTTTCAGCTAAATCTTCGATACTATAACCACGATAGCGTAAAATACCTTTTTCACCATCTAAATAGGTGATTGCACTTTCACAAGAACCTGTATTCTTAAAACCAGGATCTAACGTGATAATGCCGGCTTCTGCCCGTAGTTTTTTAATATCAATTCCAAATTCTTCTTCAGTTCCTTTTACGAGTGGAAATTCGTACTTTTTCCCTTGATATTCTAAAAAAACTTTATCTGACATTTTATTATTTTGCTAATTTTTAAATTATTTGAATCCAAATTTACTAAATATTAGTCTTTTTTTCAATTAATCCCTATTAATTATACTATTATTAACAAGAGCGTATATTTTACTTGTTCTCAGTTAAATTTATCAGGCTGGAAGCCGGTATAAAATCTTATAATAATCGTTTACAGATTTTTCCCAAGTGAAACGCTCTTTCTTAGCATTGTTTTCTATTAATTTCCATTTTGTCTTATCTTCAAAATACAACTGAAGTACTTCTTTAAAAGTTGCGACCATATTAGCTACTTTTTTCTCATAACTAGTTCCTTCAAACACAAAACCATTTTTTAAATGCTTTACCGTATCTATTAAGCCACCTGTGTTGTGTACTAAACATGGATGTCCATTACGCATCGCTAACATTTGGCTAATACCACAAGGCTCAAACAAACTCGGCATAAAATACAAATCGGTTTCTAGATATATACTATCAATTACTTCCTCGTCTTGACCGTTTATGAATAAAAAATTCTTTTTTTGATGACTTATTTTACGCAATAATTCTTCGTAGTCTGGCGCGCCGGTTCCAAGCAATATAAATATTCCGTTTACTTCGTCTAATAAATCCAAAATTTCTATAAAAGCTTCCGGAGATTTTTTAAAGAAATAAAATTTCTGCTCGGTTAATCTTGCTACACTAGAACAAATGAATGAAGGCTTAGGTTTCATTTTTAAATATGGAACTACTTTTTCTCCTGTATGCGCTAAAAAATCTGATTTATATTTTTTAGATTCTTGCTGTAACCACCTAAAAATAGCTTTTACAATATTATAGTATAAATTGTTCTTTTTAGCTCGTCTTATATTTCTGTAATTACATCCATTTAAAATACCTATAAAACGTCCTTCTTTATCAGCTTCTTGTAAATCTGATTCTAAACCTTCACCACCTATAAACTCTGGTGGATTGCTCGGAAATAGAATGTCTTTTTTATAACTAGGAGAAACAGTATGAACTGCATCAGCAAAGCGAATACCTAAAGCCATTAAGTTAATACAATCAGGATAACGATTATCCTTAAGTTCATCCCTATTAAAATCAATATTTGGAAAAAAGTTTCTAATTGAAGAATAGCTATTCTCAAAAGGACGAATTCCCTGAATAGCTAGATTATGAATACTATAAATAGTACGGATATTCTCTAAAACTTTATAATCGGGATGGTAGCGACGTAGAAATAGCATCATACTTGAATGCCAGTCATGTAAATGCATAACATCTAAATCTCCAAAAACTCCAATTTTAATGGCTTCGGCTACTGCAGTACAAAATATAATATATTTAATTGCATCTGTAAAAAAAGGTTCTTCTAAATCATTATGATAAATGTGCGCTATATCCCCTGCTTCTATTTCAGGATGATGAATTACATAATGTTGTATTCCTTCATAACATCGTTTAGGCGGAATATCGTAAATCTCGGCATGATATACCGTATTTCGAAGATTAAAGCTTAGTTTTGAAATTAAAGTTCCATCAAAATGAAGTCGAGAATAAGAAGGAACTACAACATGAACACTATCTCCTTTTTGCGAAATTTGGCGGGGAACATCTCTAATAACATCTCCCATTCCTCCGGCTTTGCAATGTGGTATAGCATCATTCTCCGCAGCAACGAACAAAAAATTATGCATGAAATTTTGGTTAGATTTTAGGTTAGCAATATCTCATGCAAAAGTTAATCAATATTATTCAAAGCTTTCTTTAAAAGAATATTAAATAATATAAAAAAAGCCCTCCGATTTAACGAAAGGCTTCATAATTAATTTTTCTATTAAAAAATTAATAATTATAATTTTACTTTAAATGCTTTTTCTTTTGGGAAATAAGCTACAGACCCTAATTCTTCTTCTATTCTTAGTAACTGATTGTATTTTGCCATACGGTCACTTCTTGAAGCTGAACCTGTTTTAATTTGGCCAGTATTAAGAGCAACTGCTAAATCTGCAATTGTATTATCTTCAGTTTCTCCAGATCGGTGAGACATTACTGAAGTATAACCAGCATTTTTAGCCATGTTTACTGCCGCAATAGTTTCTGTTAATGTACCAATTTGGTTTACTTTAATTAAGATTGAATTAGCAATACCTTCTTCAATACCACGAGAAAGACGTTCTACGTTAGTTACGTAAAGATCATCTCCTACTAATTGAACTTTATCACCAATTTTTTCGGTTAATACTTTCCAACCATCCCAGTCATTTTCATCCATACCATCTTCGATAGAGATAATTGGGTATTTAGCTACTAATTCTTCAAGGTAAGAAGCTTGTTCTTCACTTGTACGAACTACACCTTTATCACCTTCAAATTTTGCATAGTTATATTTTCCATTTTCATAGAATTCAGCAGAAGCACAATCAAGAGCGATCATAACATCTTTTCCTCCTTTATAACCTGCTTTTTCGATTGCTTTAAGAATTGTTTCTAAAGCATCTTCTGTACCATCAAGTGTTGGCGCGAAACCACCTTCATCTCCAACAGCAGTACTAAGATCTCTATCGTGAAGCACTTTTTTAAGATTATGGAAAATTTCTGTTCCCATTTGAATTGCTTGTGAAAAGCTTTCAGCTTTTACAGGCATAATCATAAATTCCTGAAATGCAATTGGAGCATCACTATGAGAACCACCATTAATAATGTTCATCATAGGTACAGGTAGTGTATTTGCACTAACTCCACCTACGTAACGGTATAATGGAAGACCTAGCTCTTCTGCAGCTGCTTTAGCTACTGCTAAAGAAACTCCTAAAATTGCGTTAGCACCAAGTTTTGATTTATTAGATGTACCATCTAAATTAATCATTTCTTGGTCAATTAAATTTTGTTCAAAAACAGAATAACCTAAAAGATGCTCTGCTAATACTTCGTTTACGTTTTCAACTGCTTTTAGTACGCCTTTACCCATAAAGTTATCTCCTCCGTCACGAAGCTCAACAGCTTCATGCTCACCAGTAGAAGCTCCAGATGGAACAGCTGCTCTTCCTAAAATTCCGTTTTCTGTGATTACATCTACTTCGACAGTTGGATTTCCTCTAGAGTCGAATATCTGACGCGCGTGAATATTTACAATAGCACTCATAGTCTAAATTCTAAATTGATTAATTAATTGATTATCTACTGCAAGATACGAATACAGTATCAAAAAAACGAGCATTTATTTAGAATATCATACTAATTTATCCTAAAACGTTTTCGGTTTTAACACTATGGTATTAGAAAAAATTGATATAAAAAATAAAGCCGAAATTTATAAAATTTCGGCTTTATTTTAAAGATAGTAATTAGGCTATGGATTTTTCGATTCTTTCTATAAATTCATCAAAAAGATAGCTTGCATCATGTGGACCTGGACTGGCTTCAGGGTGATATTGTACAGAAAAGCAATTCTTATTCGTCATTTGTAAACCACCAACTGTATTATCGTTTAGGCAAACATGTGTTATCTCTACATTGGAATTTTTTTCTGTGGAATCTCTATCTACCGCAAAACCATGATTTTGTGACGTGATTTCTCCCTTACCTGTAAGCAAATTCTTAACAGGATGATTTATTCCTCTGTGACCGTGATGCATTTTATAAGTTGAAATACCATTAGCAAGTGCTATAATTTGGTGACCAAGGCAAATACCGAATAACGGCTTATCTTTTTCAATTATAGTTTTTGCAACATCTATAGCAGTTTTTAGAGGAGCTGGATCCCCAGGACCATTAGAAATAAAATAACCATCTGGATTCCATTCTTCCATTTCTTTAAATGTTGCGTTGTAAGGAAATACTTTTACGTAAACATCTCTATCTGCTAGACAACGAAGAATATTTTTTTTAATCCCTACATCTAAAGCTGCTACTTTATATTTAGCATTTTCATTACCAAAAAAATAAGCTTCTTTTGTGGAAACTTTAGAAGCTAATTCTAGCCCATTCATATCAGGAACTTCAGCAAGCTGTGCTTTTAAAGCATCTATATTTTCTACATTAGTAGAAATAATAGCATTCATTGCTCCATTTTCACGAACATGAGTTACTAATGCTCTAGTATCAACATCTGAAATAGCAAACAAGTTACTTTTTTCTAAAAATTCTTCTAAGGTTTCTTCTGCAGCCACACGAGATTCATGATAGCTGAAATTTTTGCAGATTAAACCAGCTATTTTAGCTTGATCTGATTCCATTTCGGAATTGTTAGCTCCGTAATTACCAATATGGGCTGTAGTAGTTACCATTAATTGCCCAAAATAAGAGGGATCGGTAAATATTTCCTGATACCCTGTCATACCAGTATTAAAACATACCTCGCCTACAGCGCTTCCTTCTTTATTACCGACAGCTTTTCCGTGAAAAATTGTCCCATCTGCTAGTAATAAAACTGCCTTTCTTTTTGTTTGATATTTCATAAGTTAACTATAAAAACAATCTAAATTTAGCAATATTCAATAATATAAGTATATAAAAAAAGGATAAACTCAGTGAGTTTATCCTTTTTTAAAAATCATACTTTTAAAAGAATCATTTATGCTTCTTTTTTATCTTCTGTATTTTCCTGCGTTTGCCCTTCAGCTTGCGGCTGATCTGCCGTAGTTTCAGAAGCTTTCTTTCTACCCGCACGACGAGTAGATTTCTTTTTAGCAGGTTTATCTACATTATAAAGTTCGTTAAAATCTACCAACTCGATCATTGCCATATCAGCATTATCTCCAAGACGATTCCCTAATTTAATAATTCGGGTGTATCCACCTGGGCGATCTCCTACTTTAGGAGCTACTACTCGAAACAATTCACTTACTGCTTCTTTATCACGAAGTTTTGCAAAAACAATACGACGATTATGAGTAGTATCTAGTTTAGATTTTGTTACCAATGGCTCGATAAAAACTTTTAAAGCTTTTGCTTTAGCCACTGTTGTATTTATACGTTTATGTTCAATTAGGGAAGACGCCATGTTGGCCAACATCGACTTACGGTGTGCCGTCTTACGCCCTAAATGATTTATTTTCTTTCCGTGTCTCATTACTATTCTTTTTAAAGTAATTCACAAAAGTGAACTAGTCTTTATCCAATTTATATTTTGAAAGATCCATACCAAAGCTTAAACCTTTGTTACTTACCAATTCTTCTAATTCGGTAAGAGACTTTTTACCGAAATTTCTAAATTTCATTAAGTCATTCTTATTGTAAGAAACAAGATCTCCTAAGGTATCTACTTCAGCCGCTTTTAAACAGTTAAGTGCTCTTACTGAAAGATCCATATCTACTAATTTAGTTTTTAGTAGCTGTCTCATGTGTAACGACTCTTCGTCGTAAGTTTCAGTTTGGGCAATCTCATCAGCCTCTAATGTAATACGCTCATCAGAGAACAACATGAAATGGTGAATAAGCGTTTTAGCTGCTTCGGTTAATGCTTCTTTTGGATGTATAGAACCATCACTTACGATTTCGAAAACTAATTTTTCGTAATCTGTTTTTTGTTCTACACGGTAATTTTCGATACTATACTTTACATTTTTAATAGGTGTATAGATAGAATCAGTAAAAATTGTTCCTAAAGGAGCATTAGCTTTTTTGTTCTCTTCTGCAGGAACATAGCCTCTACCTTTTTCAATTGTAATTTCCATATTTACATTCACATTGCTTTCAAGATTACAGATTACTAAATCTGGATTTAAAACTTGAAAACCTGAAATAAACTTTTGGAAATGACCAGCAGTTAATTGCTCTTCACCTGAAACAGAAATTGTAACGGCTTCGTTATCTATTTCATCTATTTGCCTTTTGAATCTAACTTGTTTCAAATTCAAAATTATTTCTGTTACATCTTCTACAACACCTGGTATAGTGGAGAATTCGTGATCTACTCCTTCGATACGAACCGAAGTAATCGCAAACCCTTCCAGAGAAGATAACAGCACTCTTCTTAGAGCGTTACCAACGGTTAACCCATAACCAGGTTCCAAAGGACGAAATTCAAATTTCCCTTCGAAATCTGTAGAGTCAATCATTATAACTTTATCGGGCTTCTGAAAATTTAATAATGCCATATTACGACTTCTGTGAATTATTATTTCGAATATAATTCGACGATGAATTGTTCATTTATATTTTCCGGAATTTGTACTCTTCCCGGCACTGAAACAAAAGTTCCTTGTTTTGTTTCGTTATTCCAAGTAATCCATTCGTAAACACTACTATTATTAGCAAGTGAATCTTGAACTACTTGTAAAGATTTAGATTTTTCTCTTACTCCTACTACATCTCCTGCTTTCAATTGGTAAGAAGGAACATTTACTAGTTCACCATTAACGGTGATATGTCTGTGAGAAACTAACTGACGTGCAGCTCTACGAGAAGGAGCAACTCCTAAACGGAAAACTACGTTATCTAATCTAGATTCACATAATTGTAAAAGAACTTCACCAGTAATACCTTGCGATCTGGTTGCTTTTTCGAACATATTTCTGAACTGACGCTCAAGGATACCATAAGTATACTTAGCTTTCTGCTTTTCCATTAACTGGATTGCATATTCAGATTTTTTTCCTCGGCGACGGTTATTACCGTGCTGTCCTGGAGGATAATTTCTTTTTTCAAAAGATTTGTCATCTCCAAAAATTGCTTCACCGAATTTACGGGCAATTTTGGATTTAGGACCTCTATATCTTGCCATTAAAATAATTTTTTATAAAAGAGAGATTATGAATTAAGGCATACGTCCTTCGATAATCGTAATATTCTCTTTTTAATTTAATATTAATTATACTCTACGTCTTTTAGGAGCACGACATCCGTTGTGCGGAAGTGGTGTTACATCAACAATTTCTGAAACTTCGATACCACTATTGTGGATAGTTCTGATTGCTGATTCTCTACCGTTACCTGGTCCTTTAACATAAACTTTTACTTTACGTAAACCTGCTTCGTGTGCAACTTTCGAAGCATCTTCAGCAGCTAACTGAGCAGCGTAAGGAGTATTCTTTTTAGAACCTCTAAAACCCATTTTCCCAGCTGAAGACCAAGAAATAACGTCTCCATTTTTATTTGTAAGCGATACTATAATATTATTAAAAGAAGCAGTAACATGAGCTTCTCCTATAGACTCCACGTTTACTTTACGCTTCTTCTGAGCTGTTTTTGCTTTTGTCTTTGCCATATTACTTACTATTTAGTTGCTTTCTTTTTATTTGCAACTGTTTTTCTTCTACCTTTTCTCGTTCTAGAATTATTCTTAGTTCGTTGACCTCTTAAAGGTAAACCTGATCTATGACGAATACCTCTATAACATCCAATATCCATTAGACGTTTGATATTCAACTGAACTTCTGTACGTAATTCACCTTCGATTGTAAAACTTCCGACAGCTTCACGGATACGACCAATTTCCTCGTCATTCCAATCTGAAACTTTCTTACTCTCGTCAACATCAGCTTGTGCAAGTATATCCTGAGCCCTGCTTTTGCCAATTCCGAAGATATAAGTCAATGCTATAACTCCGCGCTTTTGTTTTGGTATATCTACCCCTGCAATTCTTGCCATAATTAGCCTTGTCTTTGTTTAAATCTAGGATTCTTTTTATTAATTACGTAAAGCCTACCCTTTCTGCGAACTATTTTGCAGTCGGCACTTCTTTTTTTTATTGATGCTCTTACTTTCATCTTTCTAATTTTTATTGCCTAATCATGTATAATTAATAAGGCATTTTTTTGCTCTACATTTTTTTCAGAATGCAAAAGTAATGAAAAAAATTTTAAAAGCTTAATTTACTGATTAGTATCTGTAAGTTATTCTAGCCTTCGTTAAATCGTAAGGACTCATTTCCAACTTCACTTTATCTCCAGGTAACAATTTAATGTAATGCATTCTCATTTTACCGGAAATATGTGCAGTTACTACGTGACCATTTTCAAGTTCTACACGGAACATTGCATTAGATAATGCTTCGATAATGGTTCCATCTTGTTCAATTGCTGGTTGTTTTGCCATAATTAAGCTACTGCTTTTCTATTTTTACCTGTTTTCATTAATCCATCGTAGTGACGGTTCAACAAATAAGAATTTACTTGCTGTATCGTATCAATTGCAACTCCAACTAAAATTAAAAGTGAGGTTCCTCCGAAAAACAAAGCCCAACCTTGTTGTACACCTAACAACTTAACAGTTATAGCAGGAAAAATTGCTATAATTGCCAAGAATACAGATCCAGGCAATGTTATTTGTGACATAATTCGATCCAAAAATTCAGCAGTTTCTGATCCTGGACGAATACCTGGAATAAAACCACCACTTCTTTTTAAATCGTCTGCCATTTTATTTGTTGGTACTGTGATTGCTGTATAAAAATACGTAAACACAATAATCAATAATGCAAAAACTAGATTATACCAAAATCCGAAGATATCGCTAAATGCAGCTGTTACACTCTGAGATACATCAGAATCTGACAGACCTGCAACTGCTACTGGTATAAACATTATAGCTTGTGCAAAGATTATAGGCATTACCCCAGAAGCATTAAGCTTTAAAGGAATATACTGTCTAGAACCAAAAATATTTTTCTCATAACCTCCAGTTGCTGTTCTTCTAGCATACTGAACTGGTATTTGACGTACAGCCATAACCAACATTACAGCAGCCATTATAATTGCAAACCAAATAGCTAACTCCACCAATATCATAATCATACCTCCTTGTGCCTGTTCTCCACCTACTCTAGAAATTACTTCTTGAATAAAAGATTGAGGCAATCTAGCTATAATACCTACCATAATAAGAAGTGAAATACCATTCCCAATTCCCTTATCAGTTATTTTTTCTCCTAACCACATAGCAAAAATAGTACCTGTAGTTAAAATAATAACTGAAGAAATAACAAAGCTCAAGTTATCATTTCCTAATAAAAATGCATTTGAAGGAAGTGTATTGAATAGGTTATAAATATAACCTGGTCCCTGAACTAATGTTATGGCTATGGTAAGCCATCTGGTTATTTGATTGATTTTTTTTCGTCCACTTTCTCCTTCTTTCTGAAGTTTTTGTAGATAAGGTATTGCAATACCCATTAATTGCACAACAATCGATGCGGAGATATAAGGCATAATACCTAATGCAAAGATAGAAGCATTAGAAAATGCTCCTCCTGTAAAGGCATTAAGTAGACCTAAAAGTCCGCTATCTGTTTGTTGAGATAAATTAGCTAACTGCTCAGCATCTATACCAGGCAGTACTATTTGAGTTCCAAAACGGTAAACTAATAGTAAACCGAGGGTAACTAAAATTCTGTTTTTTAGCTCCTCGATTTTCCATATGTTCTTTAATGTATTGATGAATTTCATTTGGTTTATCTATTATAAAGTAGCAACTTCTCCACCTGCAGCTTCTATAGCTTCTTTGGCTGAGGCCGTAAATTTATGAACAGATACCTTTAATTTTGCTTTCAATTCACCTCTACCTAAAATCTTAACTAGATCGTTTTTGTCTGCCAAACCTTGGTCTATTAAAACATTGATATCTACGGTATCATTAATTTTACCGTTATCTACTAGAGACTGTAAAGTATCCAAGTTAATTCCTTGGTATTCTTTACGATTTCTGTTGTTAAAACCAAATTTTGGTACACGACGTTGAAGTGGCATCTGGCCTCCTTCAAAACCTATTTTCTTAGAATAACCAGAACGTGACTTGGCACCTTTATGCCCACGAGTTGAAGTACCTCCTTTTCCAGAACCTTCTCCTCGACCAACACGTTTTGCGTTATTTTTAACCGAACCTTTTGCAGGTTTTAAGTTACTTAAATCCATGTGACCTATTATTTTGTTTCTTCTACAGAAACTAAATGTTTAACTTTATTTACCATACCAAGGATGTTTGGCGTATTGTCATGCTCAATAGTCTGACCGATTCTCTTCAAACCTAAAGACTCTAGAACTCTTTTTTGATTCTGAGATCTTTTGATAGCACTTCTTACTTTAGTTATCTTTATTTTACCCATCTTATCCTTGTTTTATCCTTTAAAAAGCTTTTCTAATGAAATCCCACGTTGCTTAGCAACAGCTTCTGGACTTCTTAGTTGCAATAATGCATCGAAAGTAGCCTTTACAACATTATGCGGGTTAGAAGAACCTTGATTCTTAGAAAGTACATCATGTACTCCTACAGATTCTAAAACTGAACGAATTGCCCCACCAGCGATAATTCCAGTACCAGTTGCAGCAGGAAGTAATAAAACTCTTGCACCACCGTACTTTCCTTTTTGTTCGTGAGGAATAGTTCCTTTATGTAAAGGAATACGCACTAAATTCTTCTTAGCATCTTCTACAGCTTTAGAAATTGCATCTGCAACTTCTTTAGACTTTCCTAAACCATGTCCTACAACGCTATTTTCATCACCTACTACTACAATAGCAGAAAAACCAAATGCTCTACCACCTTTAGTAACTTTTGTAACACGTTGTACTCCTACCAAACGATCTTTAAGTTCTAGACCTCCTGGCTTTACATGTTCTACGTTTTTATAATCTTGATACATATATTCTTAGAATTTTAGTCCTCCTTCACGAGCACCTTCTGCTAATGATTTTACTCTTCCGTGATATAAGTAACCTCCTCTATCGAAAGAAACTTTCTCTACACCTACTTTTATAGCTCTCTCTGCAATGGCTTTACCAACCAATTCAGCAATACTACTTTTATTTCCTGTAGCTTCTATTTCTTTATCCCTAGAAGAAGCGGCAGCTAAAGTTTTTCCTGCTACATCATCTATAATTTGAGCATAAATTTCATTATTGCTTCGATATACAGATAATCTAGGACGGCTTTCAGTCCCGCTTATGTTCCTACGAACACGCTTTCTTATTTTGAATCTTCTTTTTTCTTTTGAAAATGCCATAATTAAACTTTATTAAGCTGATTTACCTGCTTTTCTTCTAAGCACTTCTCCTTTATACTTAATTCCTTTTCCTTTGTAAGGTTCTGGAACTCTAAACGATCTTATTTTTGCAGCAACTTGCCCTAATAATTGTTTATCGAAAGAAGTTAATTTTATCTTTGGACTACTCCCTTTTTCTGATATTGTCTCCACTTTCACTTCTGGAGCTAAATCTATCACAATATTATGAGAAAACCCAACAGCTAAATCTAATTTTTGACCTTGATTTGAAGCTCTATAACCTACACCTATAAGTTCTAACTCTTTAGTGAAGCCATTTGAAACACCTTCAATCATATTGTTAACTAACGCACGGAAAAGACCATGCTTAGCTTTCTGATCGCTTTTGTCAGAAGAACGCTCAAAAGTAATAATTCCTTCTTCAACTTTTACGTCGATATCCCGAATCTCTTGTTTAAGTTCTCCTAATTTTCCTTTTACCGTTACAATTCCATCATTTACGCTAACTGTAACACCTTCTGGAACTGTAATTGGGCTCTTACCTATTCTTGACATGTTTTTATATTTTAAGAATTAGTAAACGTAACACAATACTTCACCACCAACATTCTTAGATCTAGCTTGCTTATCTGTCATAACTCCGTGAGAAGTTGAAATGATAGCAATACCTAAGCCATTAAGTATACGTGGCAATTCTCCAGCACTGGCATATTTACGTAAACCAGGTTTACTTATTCTTTGGATATCTTTAATAACGGAATCTTTAGTATCCTTATCGTACTTAAGTGCAATTTTGATGCTTCCTTGAGCAGAACTATCATCAAATTTGTAACTTAAAATGTATCCTTGATCGAATAAAATTTTTGTGATTTCTTTCTTGATGTTAGAAGCAGGAATTTCAACCACTCTGTGGTTTGCTGCTACTGCATTTCTAACACGCGTCAAGAAATCTGCAATCGGATCTGTATTCATTTATATTTATTTGCGGTTGTGGTTTTCATTAAAAATTAGAACCTTCAACCAATTTATAATTTACCAACTAGCTTTCTTAACTCCTGGTATAAGACCGTTATTGGCCATCTCTCTAAACATTACCCTAGAAAGACCAAATTGTCTCATATACCCTTTAGGTCTACCAGTTAATTTACAACGATTATGCAAACGAACTGGAGAAGAGTTCTTTGGTAATTTCTGTAACGCTTCATAATCTCCAGCTTCTTTCAAAGCTTCTCTTTTATCAGCGTATTTTTTTACCAATTTTTGTCTTTTTACCTCACGGGCTTTCATTGATTCTTTAGCCATCCTTATTTCTTTTTAAAAGGTAAACCTAATTCAGTTAAAAGGGACTTAGCTTCTTTATCTGTATCAGCTGAAGTCACGAAAGTGATATCCATACCTGCAATTCTATTTACAGCATCAATATCAATTTCTGGAAAAATAATTTGTTCAGTAATTCCTAAATTATAGTTTCCACGACCGTCAAAACCATCAGCTTTGATCCCACTAAAATCACGTACACGTGGTAGTGCAGAGGTTATTAATCTATCTAAAAATTCGTACATTCTATAACCACGTAAAGTAACTTTAGCACCAATTGGCATTCCTTTACGTAATTTAAATGAAGCAACATCCTTTTTAGAAATGGTAGCTACCGCTTTTTGACCGGTAATTGCAGTTAATTCATCTAATGCGTGATCGATTAGTTTTTTATCTGCAACAGCTCCACCTACACCTCGGCTTATAACTATTTTCTTAAGCTTTGGCACTTCCATTACATTACTGTAACTATATTCTTCGGTAAGAGTTGATTTTACTCTTTCATCATACTCTTTTCTAAGTCTTGGTACGTATGCCATAACTAAATTACTTCATTTGATTTTTTAGAATAACGCACCTTTTTTCCATCTTCTTCTTTATAACCTACTCTTGTAGCTTCTCCTTCTTTAGTTACTAAAGAAAGATTAGAAATATGGATAGGAGCTTCTTTCTTAACAATTCCGCCTTGTGGATTTGTAGCACTTGGTTTCTCGTGTTTAGAAATCGTGTTTACACCTTCCACGATGGCTTTATTCTTTTCTGGAAATATCTTTTGTACTTTTCCTTGTTGACCTTTATGATCACCAGCTATAACAAGCACAGTATCTCCTGATTTTATTTTAAGCTTTGCCATTTTAATAATGTATTAAAGCACCTCTGGTGCCAATGATACAATTTTCATGAATTGCTTATCACGAAGTTCTCTTGCCACTGGTCCAAACACACGTGTTCCGCGCATCTCACCAGTTGGATTTAAAAGTACACAAGCGTTATCGTCGAATCTAATATAAGATCCGTCTGGCCTACGTACTTCTTTTTTGGTACGAACAATTACTGCAGTAGAAACAGCACCTTTTTTAATGTTTCCATTAGGTGTAGCTTCTTTTACACTAACAACAATTTTATCACCTACAGAAGCATAACGCTTCTTAGTTCCTCCCAACACGCGAATAGTTAAAACCTCTTTGGCTCCAGTATTATCCGCAACTTTTAGTCTAGATTCTTGTTGTACCATAATTACTTCGCTCTTTCAATTATTTCTACTAATCTCCAACATTTAGATTTACTTAAAGGACGTGTTTCCATAATCCTTACAGTATCTCCTTCGTTGCAGTCGTTATTTTCGTCGTGCGCTACGTACTTTTTAGTTTTTAACACAAACTTTCCATACATAGGGTGTTTTACTTTTTTTACTTCAGAAACCACAACAGATTTCTCCATTTTGTTACTAGTAACAACACCTATACGCTCTTTTCTTAAATTTCTTTTTTCCATCTTTCAGCAGAATAACACTTATTGTTCTTCTCTTTTAGTTAACTCGGTTGCTAATCTCGCGATTGTTCTCCTTACAGATCTTAACTGTATTGGGTTCTCTAATGGCGAAACTGCGTGAGCCATTTTTAAATCTGCATAAGCAGCACGAGATTTATCAAGCTCTTCTTGCAATTCTGCTACAGATAATTCTTTTACTTCTGATTGTTTCATGTTTCAAAAATTATTCTTGATAATCCCTAGCTACGACAAATTTAGTTTTCACAGGAAGCTTTTGCGCTGCAAGGCGTAATGCTTCTTTAGCAGTTGCCAAAGGCACACCACCAATTTCAAACATAATACGTCCTGGTTTTACAACAGCAGCCCAATATTCTACAGCTCCTTTACCTTTACCCATACGTACCTCTAAAGGTTTTTTGGTAATAGGCTTATCTGGAAAAATCTTAATCCATAGAGATCCTTCCCTTTTCATATAACGAGTTGCAGCAATACGAGCAGCTTCAATCTGTCGAGATGTAATGAAACTAGAATCAAGTGATTTGATTCCAAATGTTCCATTTGAAAGACGATGCCCTCTTTGGGAATTACCTTTCATACGCCCCTTCTGTTGCTTACGATATTTCGTTCTTTTAGGTTGTAACATTTTCTTTTACTTTAAAATTACTTTCTACGACGTGATTTATTACCACCTCGACCGGAACCTTTACCTCCTTGTTTCTTAGATAGACCTACAAGTGGAGATAAATCTCTTTTTCCGTAAACTTCACCTTTCATGATCCACACTTTAACACCTAACCTACCATAAGTAGTATGTGCTTCAACTAAAGCATAATCAATATCGGCCCTAAAAGTTGATAATGGAATTCTCCCATCTTTGTAAGATTCAGAACGTGCCATTTCAGCACCATTTAAACGTCCGGAAATTTCTATCTTAATTCCTTCAGCATTCATTCTCATTGCAGCCGCAATAGCCATTTTTATAGCACGCCGATAAGAAATTCTATTTTCTACCTGTCTAGCTACACTTGCTGCTACTAAATGCGCATCAAGCTCTGGCCTCTTAATTTCAAAGATGTTAATTTGAACTTCCTTATCAGTAATTTTCTTAAGTTCTTCTTTCAACTTGTCTACCTCCTGACCGCCTTTACCAATAATAATACCTGGTCTAGCGGTGGTGATAGTAACGGTTACAAGTTTAAGAGTACGCTCAATAATTACTCTAGATACACTCGCTTTTGAGAGGCGAGCATGGATATACTTTCTAATCTTATCGTCTTCGGCTAATTTATCGCCGTAATCGTTACCTCCATACCAGTTAGATTCCCATCCTCTGACAATTCCAAGGCGATTTCCGATTGGATTTGTTTTTTGTCCCATACTCTTTCTTAGCTTTGTGTATTATTGTTTTCCCCAAGCACCAAAGTTACGTGATTGGATCTCTTTCTAATTCTGTGTGCACGACCCTGTGGAGCTGGACGCAGTCTTTTCAACATGCTTCCACCATCTACTCGGATCTCTTTTATAAATAACTCAGCATCTTCCAAACTAGCATCCTCATTCTTAGACTGCCAGTTAGCAATAGCTGAAAGCAACAACTTCTCTACTCGAGCAGAAGCTTCTTTCTGGCTAAATTTCAATATATGAAGCGCTTTTTCTACTTTTTCTCCTCTAACTAAATCCGCTATCAAACGCATTTTTCTAGGGGAAGTAGGGCAGTTATTTAACTTTGCAAATGCAACTTGCTGTTTAGCTTCTTTTATTTGCTTTGCTCTTTCTTTTTTTCGAACTCCCATAGCTTCAATTATTTTCTACCTTTATTTTTTGCACCTGCATGCCCTCTAAAAGAACGAGTTGGTGAAAATTCTCCTAATTTATGACCTACCATATTTTCAGTAACATAAACAGGAACAAATTGTTTCCCATTATGAACTGCTATAGTCTGCCCAACAAAATCTGGAGTTATCATTGAAGCACGAGACCAAGTTTTAATCACTGCTTTTTTTCCAGATTCTACATTCTGTGCAACCTTTTTTTCTAATTTATAATGAACAAAAGGTCCTTTTTTTAATGAACGTGCCATACTCTATTATTTCTTTCTACGTTCTACAATATATCTATTACTCGCCTTTGTTCTTGAACGGGTTTTGAAACCTTTTGCAGGTAAACCTTTTCTAGAACGTGGATGACCACCTGAAGACCTACCTTCACCACCACCCATTGGGTGATCAATAGGGTTCATTGCTACCGGTCTAGTTCTTGGTCGGATTCCTAACCAACGCTTTCTACCAGCCTTACCAGAAATCTGTAACTGATGATCACTATTAGAGACTGCACCTATAGTTGCCATACAAGTTGAAAGAACTCTTCTGATTTCCCCAGAAGGCAACTTAACAGTTGCATACTTTCCTTCTCTTGCTAACAACTGAGCAAATGCACCTGCGCCTCTAGCCATCACAGCACCTTGACCAGCGCGTAATTCTAAACAAGAAATAATAGTTCCTAATGGAACATACGCTAAAGGCATAGCATTACCAATTTCAGGAGCAACAGCCTCATGACCAGAAACTACATTTTGCCCAACTTGTAATCCATTTTGAGCAATAACGTATCTCTTTTCTCCGTCTTGATAATTTAACAAAGCGATAAAAGCAGTCCTATTTGGATCATACTCGATAGATGCCACAGTAGCTGGAACACCTTGTTTATCTCTTTTAAAATCTATAACACGATAACGTCTTTTATGACCACCACCTTTATAACGCATGGTCATTTTTCCTTGACTGTTTCTACCTCCCGACTTTTTTAACGGAGCAAGTAAACTTTTCTCCGGCTTATCAGTAGTAATGGCGTCAAACCCATTTACTACTCTAAAACGCTGACCAGGAGTGATCGGTTTTAACTTTCTTACTGACATTTTTTAATCTTAAAGATTACTATATAAATCGATAGTTTCACCTTCCGCCACCTGTACAAATGCTTTTTTATAAGCACTAGTTTTACCAGTGATCATACCAGACTTTGTAAATCTAGTTTTACGATCAGGACGGACATTAATAGTACGAACAGAAGTAACTGAAACGCCATAAGAAGATTCTACAGCATCTTTGATTTCAATCTTATTCGCCTTATTATTTACCACAAAAGTAAAGCAGTTTCCTACTTCGCTTTGTGCAGTAGCTTTTTCTGTAATAACAGGTTTTATTAAGATACTCATAACGTTTATTAACTTAAATTCGATTCTATTCCTTCTAAAGCTCCTTCTAAAAACACTATATTATCAGCGTTTAAAATTTTATAAGTACTTAATTCAGAAACACTTACAACTTCAGAGCCTTTTAAATTACGTGACGACAAATATACATTTTTATTTGACTCTCCCAACACGATTAAGGTTTTTTTCTCCTGAATACCAAGGGCTTTCAAAAATTCAATGTAATTTTTTGTCTTTGGAGCATCAAATGAAAAATTCTCAACAACACTTAATGCATTATCTGTAGCCTTTAAAGACAACACAGATTTACGCGCTAAACGTTTCAAGTTTTTATTCAATTTGAAACCATAGTTTCTTGGTCTTGGCCCAAAAATTCGACCACCACCTCTAAAAACAGGAGATTTAATACTACCTGCTCTAGCAGTACCAGTACCCTTTTGTTTTTTTATTTTTCTAGTAGAACCTACAATTTCAGCACGTTCTTTAGCTTTATGAGTACCTTGACGTTGATTAGCTAAATATTGCTTAACATCAAGATAAACAGCATGCTCATTTGGCTCTATACCAAAAACAGCATCAGAAAGAGTTACTTTTCTTCCTACTTCTTTTCCTTTAATATCTAAAACTGCTACTTCCATTACTTTCTAATGATTACGTAAGAGTTTTTGTGTCCAGGTACACATCCTTTAACAACTAAAAGATTTTTATCTGCAACAACTTTCAAAACTCTAAGGTTTTCAACTTTTACTTTATCACCACCCATTCTTCCGGCCATACGCATACCTTTAAAAACACGCGCAGGGTAAGAGGCAGCACCAATAGAACCAGGAGCTCGTAAACGGTTATGCTGACCGTGAGTAGATTGTCCAACTCCACCAAAACCGTGTCTTTTTACAACACCCTGGAAACCTTTTCCTTTAGAAACACCAGAAACATCTACAAATTCACCTTCAGCAAAATGAGCTACGTCTATAGTATCACCTAATTTAAAATCTCCTTCAAATCCTTGGAACTCGACAACTTTCTGCATAGCAGAGACTCCTGCTTTTTTAGCGTGCCCTGTAGCAGCTTTGTTAGCAGTCTTTTTGTCATCGAAACCAAGTTGAAGTGCTTCGTACCCGTCAACCTCTTTGGTTCTGACTTGGGTAATTACGCATGGACCAGCTTGTATAACGGTACATGGAATATTTTTTCCATTTTCGTCGAAAATACTAGTCATGCCTATTTTCTTTCCTATTAACCCAGACATAATTAATTAAATTATTATTTACTTATTTATAAAAAAACAGGACAGAAAAATACTTCCTGTCCTGAAAATACTTTTCCCGTTTTTCCTTTGCGAAACGCGCCGGACATTTTACCAAATTTAAAAATTTGGTTTATTAACGATCACACTTTAATCTCTACTTCAACCCCACTTGGAAGCTCTAATTTCATTAAAGCATCGATAGTTTTACTAGAAGAACTATAAATATCTAATAATCTCTTATAAGAACTTAATTCAAATTGTTCTCTAGCTTTTTTATTTACGTGAGGTGATCTTAAAACAGTAAAGATTTTTTTGTTTGTTGGAAGTGGAATTGGACCAGTTACAACAGCACCTGTAGTTTTTACTGTCTTTACAATCTTTTCAGCAGACTTATCTACTAAATTATGATCGTAGGATTTTAATTTTATTCTGATTTTTTGACTCATTACCCTAATATTATTCGTTAGCTGCTCCTTTTGCTGCTTTTATTACTTCTTCAGATATACTTGAAGGAGTTTCAGCAAAGTGAGAGAATTCCATAGTTGAAGTTGCTCTACCTGAAGAAAGTGTTCTTAATGTTGTTACATAACCGAACATTTCTGATAATGGCACTTCAGCCTTAACAATTTTTGCTCCAGATCTATCAGACATATTATTAACCTGACCTCTTCTTCTATTAAGATCACCTACTATATCTCCCATATTTTCTTCTGGAGTTACAACTTCCATCTTCATAATTGGCTCAAGAATTACAGCTCCAGCTTTTTTAGCTGCTGCCTTGAATCCCATTTTTGCTGCCAATTCAAAAGAAAGTTGATCAGAATCCACTGGGTGGAAAGATCCATCTTTTAACGTTACCTTTAAAGTATCAACTTGGAAACCAGCTAAAGGACCGTTTTTCATCGCTTCCTGAAAACCTTTTTGAACAGAAGGAACAAATTCTTTAGGTATACGACCACCTTTAATTTGATCTACAAACTGAAGTCCTTTACCTTCGAAATCTTCATCTACAGGTCCCATTTCGAATACGATATCAGCAAACTTACCACGACCACCAGATTGTTTCTTATAAACTTCTCTGTGCTCTGCAGATCTTGTTACTGTTTCTTTATATTCAACCTGAGGCTGGCCTTCATTAACTTCTACTTTAAATTCTCGTTTTAAACGATCCACAAGAATTTCAATATGTAGTTCTCCCATTCCTGATATTACTGTTTGACCAGAAGTGTCATCAGTTTTAACTTGGAAAGTTGGATCTTCTTCAGCTAATTTAGCTAAAGCCATACCCATCTTATCAACATCAGCCTTTGTTTTTGGCTCTACAGCGATACCAATTACTGGCTCAGGGAATGTCATCGATTCTAAAATAATCGGATTATTTAAATCTGTAAGTGTATCTCCAGTTTTAATATCCTTAAACCCTACAGCCGCTCCAATATCTCCAGCCTCAATTCTATCGATAGGCTCTTGTTTATTAGAGTGCATTTGATACATTCTTGAAATACGTTCTTTCTTACCAGAACGAACATTTAATACATAAGAACCCGCATCTAAAGCGCCTGAATATGTTCTAAAGAACGCTAATCTTCCTACAAAAGGATCTGTTGCAATTTTAAAAGCTAAAGCTGAAAATGGAGATTCCACATTTGGCTTACGACTTTCTTCTTCACCAGTTTCAGGATTATGCCCCACGATAGCTTCAACATCTACAGGAGATGGTAAATACCTCATTACCGCATCAAGCATAGCCTGAACACCTTTATTCTTAAAAGCAGAACCACACATCATTGGTATGATAGACATATCACAAGTAGCAGCTTTTAGCGCAGCAATAATTTCGTCTTCAGTTATAGAGCTTTCATCTTCAAAAAATTTCTCCATTAAAGCCTCATCATACTCAGCTACAGCCTCTACTAATTCAGCTCTATACTTATCCACATCAGCTTTAAGTTCCTCAGGAATATCGATAGTCTCATAAGTCATACCATGATCTTCATCATTCCAGATAACAGCTTTCTTAGAAATAAGATCAACCACCCCTTTAAAATCAACTTCATCGCCAATAGGAACCTGTAACGGTACAGGATTCCCACCTAACATCTCCCTAACCTGACGACACACGTTAAAGAAATCAGCACCTTGACGGTCCATTTTATTAACAAAACCTAAACGAGGTACATGATATTTATCAGCCTGCCTCCACACAGTTTCAGACTGAGGCTCAACCCCATCAACCGCCGAGAACAACGCAACAACACCATCTAAAACTCTAAGTGAACGCTCCACCTCTACAGTAAAATCAACGTGACCAGGAGTATCAATAATGTTAACTGTATATTCATGACCATTATAAGGCCACTTACAGTGAGTTGCTGCAGAAGTAATTGTAATACCTCTTTCTTGCTCTTGCTCCATCCAATCCATGGTAGCAGCACCATCATGAACTTCACCTATTTTGTGACTAATACCAGTATAATACAAAATACGCTCTGTAGTAGTAGTTTTACCTGCATCAATATGTGCAGCAATACCAATATTTCTTGTAAATTTTAAATCTCTTTGTGCCATTTATTTTAGAATCTAAAGTGAGAGAATGCTTTATTAGCTTCTGCCATTTTATGAGTATCAACTCTTTTCTTAACAGCAGCACCTTCTTCTTTTGCAGCAGCTAGAATTTCTGCAGCAAGTTTAGCAGCCATAGTTTTTTCATTTCTCTTACGAGCAAAACTAATTAACCACTTCATAGCCGTAGAAACTTTTCTATCCGGTCTAATTTGCATCGGAATCTGGAAAGTCGCCCCTCCAACTCTTCTACTTCTAACCTCTACATGAGGCATTACATTAGACAAAGCATCTTTCCAGATTTCTAATCCAGTTTTCTCTTCATCTTGTTTTTTCTCATCTACGATAACTATAGCATCGTAAAATATCTTAAAGGCAACCGATTTTTTCCCGTCCCACATCATCATGTTAACAAAACGCGTAACAAGTTGATCATTAAACTTAGGATCTGGTAAAAGTGGTCTTTTTTTAGCCTGTCTTTTTCTCATTTCTTTACTTTAAAAGTTTAATAAATTACTTTTTAGGGCGTTTTGCTCCATACTTAGATCGACGTTGAGTTCTCCCCTCAACACCAGCAGTATCTAACGCACCACGAACAATGTGATACCTTACACCTGGCAAATCTTTTACCCTTCCTCCTCTAACCAATACTATCGAGTGCTCTTGGAGGTTATGTCCTTCTCCAGGAATATAAGCGTTCACTTCCTTACCATTTGTCAACCTAACCCTTGCTACTTTACGCATAGCTGAATTTGGTTTTTTTGGCGTAGTTGTATAAACACGCGTACAAACCCCTCTTCGTTGAGGACACGAATCCAAAGCAGCCGATTTGCTCTTCTTAGTTATACTGGCTCTTCCTTTTCGTACTAATTGTGAAATTGTTGGCATAATTTCCTTTACATAAATTATTTAATTACAGACCTTTATCTAAAAAAGGTGTGCAAAGGTAACAATAAAATTCAAGTATTCAAATAGTTAGCTATTTTAATTATAAAAAATCAACATCTAGATATTAAAAATGCAAAAACACCACATAAAACAAAACAATCAATAAGATTAAACCTGCTTTACAGCCAAAAACAAGATATAAACATCACTAAATATGTTAATTTTTTAAAAAAAACAAATTTAACATTATCAACACATTACCTGATAATCAACAACATACCTCTTTAATACTAAAAAATCATATACTATAGCTAGTATAAACATTTGATTTCTTAACTATTTATTATCACATTTGATGTGGCTAATTCAAACAAATTTCAAATGAAAACAAAATTATGTAGTATACTAACACTACTCTTAGTGTTAGTAGTGCAATTTACATTTGCACAAAACAACAAAATTTCTGGAACAGTTACCGATGGAGATGGCTTACCATTACCAGGAGTAAATGTTATTCTTAAAGGATCTTCCACAGGTGTACAAACTGATTTTGATGGAAATTATACTATTTCTGCTCAACCAGACGATGTACTTACGTTCTCTTTTGTTGGAATGGAGACCGTAGAATACACTGTAAATAATAATGACACTATTGACGTGACATTAAAAACAGATTCTTCACAATTAGACGAAGTTGTAGTAACAGCTTTAGGTATATCTAGAGAGAAAAAATCGTTAGGTTACGCAACTCAAGAAGTAGGCGGAGAGCAAGTTTCCGATGTACCTACTCAAAATTTTGTTAATTCTTTATCAGGTAAGGTAGCCGGATTAAAAATTAATAATTCAGGAACAATTGGCGGTTCTTCTAATGTGGTTATTAGAGGTTTTTCTTCACTAACTGGAAACAATCAAGCACTTTTTGTGATTGATGGAACACCAATTAACAATGCAAATACCAACGGGACTACTCAACAAAAAGGTGGAGGCGGATATGACTACGGTAATGCAGCTTCAGACATTAATCCTAACGATATTGCTTCAATAAACGTACTAAAGGGCGCAGCAGCTACTGCTTTATATGGAGCTAGAGCATCTAATGGAGCTATTATTATCGAAACAAAAAAAGGTAAAAAAGGCAAAGGTTTAGGAGTTTCTGTTAGTTCTTCTATAATGGTTAGCGATGTAAATGACGAAACACTTCCAAAATATCAAAAACAATATGGTGCAGGTTATAGCAAAGGCTATGATGCTGGATATTTTAACCTGTACGACGTAAACGGTGATGGAACTAAAGATTTAATAACACCATTTACTGAAGATGCCTCTTTCGGTGGAGCTTTTGATGGTCAACCAATTTACCAATGGAATTCAATTTACCCACAATTAGATGGTTACCAACAAGCAACACCATGGCTAGCTGGTAAACATACTCCTAATGATATTTGGAAAACTGGACACACAGCAATCAACTCTTTTGCTTTGGATGGCGGAACAGAAAAAAGTTCATTCAGGTTAAGTGTTACTAACTTTGACCAAGAAGGGAATTTACCTAATAGTAAAGTAAAAAGAAATACAGTTAAATTCAGTGGATCTCATGATTTTACTGATAAATTTTCTGCTCAAGCTAATATAACCTATACTAAAACAGACGGTAAAGGTAGATATGGAACTGGATATGCGTCTACAAATTTAATGCAACAATTCAGACAATGGTGGCAGAACAATGTAGATGTTTACGAACAACGTGACGCCTATTTTGCAACTAGAGAAAACATAACTTGGAATCCTAAAAGCGCTTCAAATTTGTCACCAATTTACTCAGATAACCCATATTGGAGCCTATATGAAAACTACGAAACAGATACAAGAAACAGATACTTTGGTAATTTCAATTTAAACTATGAAATTAGTGATGTTTTTAGTGTATTGGGTAGATTCTCTTTCGATACATATGATGAATTAAGAGAAGAACGTATTAATGTTGGAAGCGCTGATGTTTCAAGCTATAGCCGATTTAATAATCGTGCAGCCGAATACAACTATGACCTAATACTTAACTTCAACAAAGATATTACCGAAGACTTAAATGTTGATGGAAATATAGGATTCAACTTAAGAAGAAATGAACGAAATTCTATAGACGCAGAAACAAATGGAGGTTTAAACAAAGCCGGATTCTATGCACTTAGTAATAGTTCTGGAGCTTTAGAGCCACCAATAGAAGTAGAATACGATAGAATGCTAGATGGTATATATGCCAGAGCTGGGTTTGGTTATTTAGACACTTATTTCTTGGAAGGAACAATTAGAAGAGATAGATCCTCTACTTTACCAAAAGAAAATAATACTTTCTGGTACCCTTCAATTTCAGGAAATGTTATTTTGTCAAATCTAATAGATGTAGAATGGTTAAGTTTTACTAAACTTAGAGCCAATTATGCTGAAGTAGGTAACGACACAGATCCTTACGATGTATTTTCAACTTACAATGTTTTTACTCCTTTTAGAGGAGCAGGTTCAGCAAGTAATAAAACAGATTTAGCAAATTTAAATTTAAAACCAGAAAGAATGAAGTCTTATGAGATAGGGTTAGAAGGTAGTATTCTAGACCGTCGTATAGGATTTGACGTTTCATATTATAAAGCTAAAACAGAAGACCTTATTACAAGTGTACCAGTTTCTAGAGCAACTGGATTTCAAGCTAAACTATTAAATGCAGGCACATTAGAAAACGAAGGTATTGAAGCTTCTTTAATTTTAAATCCAATAAAAACGGAAGATTTCAATTGGAACCTTAATATAAACTGGGCTAAAAATAAAAACAAGGTTGTTTCTTTAGCAGATGGAGATAATCTTGAGATAGCAAGTTTCCAAGGTGGTGTATCTGTTAATGCTACACCAGGTGAGGCTTATGGTTCTATCAGAGGAACTGCTTACGTTTATGACGACAACGGTAATAGAGTTGTTGGTAAAAACGGATATTATGCAGTAACTCCTAATTCTAACTATATCATTGGGAATATCCAGCCTGACTGGACAGGTGGCGTATCTAATACTTTTACTTATAAAAATTTAAGCCTTAATTTTCTTGTTGATATACAAAAAGGAGGAGATATTTTTTCTTTAGATACTTGGTACGGTTTTGCGACTGGTATATATGACCAAAGTGTTGGAACAAATGATCTTGGAAATCCAATTCGAAATACTAAATCCAATGGAGGTGGTGTTGTTTTAGAAGGTGTACAAGGAGACATTGAATATAATGATGACGGTAGCTATACAGTAGAAAACACTTCTCCAAATAGAACAAGAGCTAGAACAGATTATTATGGGAATCCATTTGGATACGGTAGAGATGCTAGAGAAGGACATGTTTACGATGCATCATACGTAAAATTAAGAGAAGTAAATCTTACTTATAGATTTGGCGATAAAGTTTTAGATGCAATTCCTTTCCAAAGAGCCTCATTATCTATAATAGGTAGAAACCTTTGGATTATCTATAAAAACATTCCTTATTCTGATCCAGAAGCTGGTTTAAGTTCCGGTAACATCCAAGGATATCAATCAGGAGCATATCCAGCTGTAAGAGAAATTGGAGCTAGTTTGAAATTAAACTTTTAAAAAAAAAATCATGAAAAAACATATAATTTTACTTTCATCTTTTTTAGTTCTTCTCTGGTCTTGTCAAAGTGATGACCAGTATGAAGATCTAAATCAAGACCCTAAGAATCCTTCAGAAGTATCATCTAATTTCCTATTTACATCAGCAACCGATAAATTGGCTGCTAACATGGCAACTCCAAATGTAAATGAATCAATTTATCGATTTTTAGGTCAATATTGGACAACAACAACTTATACTGATGAACCAAACTATAATTTATCTTCCAGAAATAATCCAGATAATACTTGGGAAGAATTATATACAAATGTATTATACGATTTAGAAGATGCTAAATCATATCTTGCTA
The DNA here is from genome assembly GCF_048269745.1 of Zunongwangia sp. NCBI lineage: Bacteria > Pseudomonadati > Bacteroidota > Flavobacteriia > Flavobacteriales > Flavobacteriaceae > Zunongwangia > Zunongwangia sp. The sequence continues at coordinate 229,254 of NZ_JBLXIB010000004.1, forward strand.
ATAACACAGAATTATCTGAAAGTGAAAAAAACGCAAGAATGGGTCAAATTGAAATTGTACAAGTATATGCATGGCATATATTGGTTGATACATTTGGAGATATTCCTTATACTCAAGCACTCCAACCTAATGAATATACGTTACCCGAATACGATGATGCCGCTACTATTTATGAAGATTTAATTGCTAGACTTACAGAAGCAAATACAATGCTTGCTGCAGGACAAGGGTATAGCGTGGCTGACTTAATTTATGGGGGAGATATGGATGCTTGGATTAAATTTTCTAATTCTTTAAAATTAAGATTAGGAATGAGGATTTCACAAAGTAACCCAACACTATCTAAGTCAACAGTTGAAGCAGCTGTAAACGATGGAATTATAGCTTCGAATAGTGATAATGCAACTGTAGTATTCCAAAGCAATCCTCCAAATACCAACCCTTTGTGGGAAGATTTAGTTCAAAGTGGTAGAGCAGATTTTTTAGCATCAAACACTCTTGTAGACTATATGAATACTTTTAATGATCCTAGAAGACAATTTTACTTCGACCAAAATTTAGATTCTTATATCGGAGGTATCTACGGAACAACTAATACTTACGGATCCTACACACATGTAGGAGAATTACTAAAAGATCCTACTAGAGAAGCAATTTTAATAGACTTTACGGAAGTAAGTTTTAATCTATCGCAAGCTAGTAAAATAGGCTACTCAGTTCCTGGTGATGCTGAAACTCATTATGAAAATGCTATTACAGCATCTATTTCTTATTGGGGTGGTTCTACAGATGATATTGAGAGTTATTTATCTCAGCCTTTTGTACAATACGATGGAAGTACTGAGCAGTTTGCTACACAATTTTGGATTTCTATGTATGATAATCCTTTCGAAGGTTGGTCAGTCTGGAGAAAATATGATGCTCCTACTTTAAACATTCCTGTAGATTTCGAAAATCCAGTTCCTTTGAGATTTACATATCCAATTGATGAGCAAAATCTTAATAACACAAATTACACCAAAGCCTCAAATGCAATTGGGGGTGATAATACTCAAACAGCAATCTTTTGGGATACAGAAATAGAGTAAACAATATAAAAAATTTAAAATGAAAAAAAACTTTAAATATTTAGCTTTAAGTCTAATATTGACAGGGAGCTTAATTTCATGTGATGAAGATGGCTATGATAGAGACGTAGTCGATGTTGGTGGCTATGCATCTTTAAAAGACAAATCTTTAAGCGTTTTCGATACTAATGAAGATTTGAACATTGATCTATTTACTAATGATGGTGTTTCAGTAGAAACAGTAGAAATCTATAAGGGAGATTCAATGTTAGGAGAAGCTACTATAAATGAAAATTCTGCTAGCTTTAATTCGTCTATACTAGGAGATTTTGCTTTCGGAGAAGATAATGATCCGACTGGCTCATTCAGTATATTTATAAAGAGTTATTTTTCAAATGGTGAGTTTTCAGAAGATCCTTTTAGCATAAGTGTAGATAAAGCCGTAGAAATAAGTGAAGATAATAAATCTAAAACTACATTAGATTCTTTAGATGTTCTTTCTTTAGCATATAGTGTTTCTACTTTTTCAGCTACCGTGGATGATGTTACATTAATGCTTAAAAAGAATAAAGCTGGAGAATATACTAATTCTAATGCTTCTGATATAGAAACAGAAGAAGGCACTGTAGTATTAGGCGATACCAATTATGATGAATTGAATCTCCAAAAAAACGATACGCTTTATTATAAGTTTATTGCTACAAGTGGTGAACTTACTGATGAAGCTGAATCCTATACCGTAGTAGAGCCTAAAGCTTTCGACAATATGTATTCTGAAGTGTCTTTTTCAGGTGAAGCTGATAACAGTCAATTTGATTTTGCCACTGCTGAGGCTTCCTCTAGTGGAGATATTCAATTTGTAACTCCTGCTGGTTTTACAGTAGTTGAAGGATCCAACATACAATTTGTACAAATTGAAGATGATTCTTACGAAACAGAAGATCTGTTGTCTACTAGAGATTTGTATAATGCTGGAACTAAAACCACTTCTGCAAATAATCTAGAGCAAGGCGATACTTTTGTATACAAAGTAACAAGAGATATAGATGGCACCGAAACTGATTTTTACGGAATTATGGAAGTACAAAACATCATAGAACTAAATGGAGTTATGAGTATAGAGTTTAAATATTCTGAAGGAATGCTATAATAGCTAACCTACTTTTATTAAAAAAAGTATTTTACTAAAGCCGCTCAAGTAATGAGCGGCTTTTTTATTGAATTTCTTTTAATCTAGATTCAAAAAGATTTTCTTATATATTCAAAACTTCTACTACCTTTGCAATTATGGAAGAGACTACAACAATTTTTGGAATTCGAACTGTCATTGAAGCAATTGAAAGCGGAAAATCTATTGATAAAATTTATATTCAAAAAGGACTTTCCGGCCCCTTATTTTCTGAATTAAAAGAAGTGCTTCAAAAAACGAGTTTCAATATTTCATATGTCCCTTCTGAAAAATTATACAAACTTAGCAAAGGTAATCACCAAGGTGTAGTTGCAAAAATTGCTCCGATTAATTTTGCTAACCTAGAAGAAACTATCGAAAAAACGATAAATACTATCGAAAATCCGCTATTCCTACTATTAGATCAAGTAAACGATGTTCGTAATTTTGGAGCTATTATTAGAACTGCAGAATGTTGTGGCGTTAATGCTATAATAATTCCTGAAAAAGGAGGTGCACCTATTAATGCTGACACTGTTAAAACATCCGCTGGTGCTGTTTTTAATATTCCTATTTGTAAAGTAAACCATATTAGAGATGCTATTTTTTATTTACAATCTAGTGGAGTTGAAGTAACAGCTGCTACCGAAAAAACTGAACAAACTATTTACGATATTCAGTTTAATAAACCTTGTGCTATTGTAATGGGAAATGAAGGAAAAGGAGTTTCTCCTTCTATTTTAAAAACTGTAAATCAAAAAGCAAAATTACCAATGCAAGGTACTATAGCGTCATTAAATGTATCTGTAGCTTGCGGTGCTTTTTTATATGAAGTGGTTAGGCAACGTCTATAATTCTGTTTTATTTTCAGAAGTTTTTTCTTCTAAAAAATCTTGATATAATGTAGCATTTTCGATAAAATTTCCATTTTCATCGAAATGCTTCATAAAATCATCTTGCTCTTCATCGAAATTTGGTTGTTCCCAATCATATTTTGGTACTATTGGTAGCTGTTTTTTAAAAATAAACGAAAATAATAAACCTAACAGGAAACCTGAAAGATGGCCTTCCCAAGATATCTCAGGATCTATTGGCGTGATATACCAAAACAATCCTCCATATAAAAAAGTAACCACTAAAGAAAGTGCTACTAATCTATAATACTTCGAAAAAATGCCTTTAAAAAATAAAAAAGAAGCTAATAGATAAATTATTCCACTTGCACCAATATGGTAAGATGGACGGCCAATAATCCACGTTAATAGTCCACTAAATACTAATCCGAAACCTAAAACCTTCCAACTTAACGATCGATAAAAGTAAAACAATGCAGCAGATAAAACGTATAACGGAATAGTATTATTGAACAAATGCTTTATCCCGCTATGTATAAATGGTGAAAACAAAATTCCTCGCAACCCCATTATTGTTCTCGGATAAATACCGAACGAATTAAAATTTATATTGAAATTAATCTCTATAGAATAAACTATCCAAATAAGTAATACAAAAAATAAAGGGTAAGCAATTACACCAGTGGTAAACTGAAAAGGCTCATTTTTAGTCACTATTTTTTTAGAAAAAGATAGCAAAAAAATAACCAAAAAGGAATATGTGCCGAATTGTCTTACTAATTATTAATTTTGTACTATGAATAAACCATTAGCAGAACGACTCCGACCTAAAAATTTAGATGAGTATTTAAGCCAAAGTCACCTTGTAGGCCCAAAAGGCTCTTTGAGACACCAAATTAAAAGTGGTACAATTCCTTCGCTAATATTTTGGGGACCTCCTGGAGTGGGAAAAACAACACTTGCTAATATTATTGCACAAGAAACAGAACGACCTTTTTTTACACTAAGCGCTATTAGTAGTGGTGTTAAAGATGTTCGAGAAGTAATTGAAAAAGCAAAAAAAAGTGATGGTTTATTTACCACCAAAAGTCCAATTCTGTTTATAGATGAAATCCATCGGTTTAGTAAATCTCAACAAGATTCACTATTAGGTGCTGTCGAAAAAGGTTGGATTACTTTGATAGGTGCTACAACAGAAAATCCAAGTTTCGAAGTGATTTCTGCTTTACTTTCTAGATGTCAGGTTTATGTTTTAAAGCCTTTCTCTAAAGAAGATTTATTAGCACTACTCGATAGAGCTATTCAAAAAGATAAAGAAATTGCTAGTAAAAAAGTAAACTTAAAAGAAACAGAAGCTTTATTACGATTAAGTGGTGGCGATGCCAGAAAACTACTTAATTTATTTGAAATTTTATTAAATGCTATTGAACCAGGCACACCTATAACTAACGAGTTGGTTTTTGAGAATGTACAGCAAAACACTGTTTTGTACGATAAAAACGGAGAACAACATTATGATATTATTTCTGCATTTATAAAATCAATTAGAGGTAGTGATCCTAATGCTGCTGTTTATTGGTTAGCCAGAATGATTGAAGGTGGTGAAGATGTAAAATTTATTGCTAGACGCTTGCTGATTTTAGCTAGTGAAGATATTGGTAATGCCAATCCAACTGCTCTAGTTATTGCTAATAGCACCTTTCAGGCAGTAAATACAATCGGATATCCCGAAGCTCGCATTATCCTAAGCCAATGTGTTACCTACTTAGCAACATCGCCTAAAAGCAACGCCGCATATATGGCTATTAATACAGCAATGGGAATAGTAAAGAAAACAGGCAACTTACCCGTTCCGCTAGCAATTAGAAATGCCCCTACAAAATTAATGAAAGATTTAGGCTATGGAGATAATTACCAATATGCCCATAATTACAAAGGGAATTTTGTACAAGCTGATTTCTTACCTGATGAGATTAGAAATACTATTATTTACGATCCAGGCAATAATGCCCGTGAAAACTCACAAAGAGAATTTCTTAAAAAGAGATGGAACGGAAAATACAACTATTAAGGAGCTACTTGATAAGTTGTTTTATCAGTATTCCCTGTTTGCTGATTAAAAATTTCAACCATTAAGTTTCCATTTTCATCAAAATAAGCAATTCCTTGTTTAGTTAATGAATTATAAATGAAATTACCAGATCCTCTAGAAGCTATTAAAATTGCAAAAGGCTCTGGTGCATTTTCTTGATACAAACCAAACCCCTTCGGATTTTCTTTTACAACATAGCGTTTTCCGCTATTTAAAAACACACGATCTACTATTGCTTTTTTATCCTGATTTGCAGGTTGTGCAACTTGTTTATTATTTTTAGTAACTTTTTCTTTTACTTCAGTTGATACTGTATTAGAAATAGCTGGTTCTTGTGTTTTAGGCGCGCTGGCTATTTGTGGATCTTGCTGATAATTATAATCTAACTCTTTTACAGAAGTGAATGCATCTCGTATTGCTTCGTGATAAGCTGTTTTATAATTTTTTTCACGACTTCTCCCTTCTTTTGATTCAAAAACTACATTTCCGTAGCAATCTTCTAACTTAAAAATCAATTTGGTTACAAATAAACCTGATTCATTTTCTAAATCTGCAGTTAATGCTAAACAAGGATTACTAGAAAGGTCGGCTGGTTTTTCATCAGACTTCATATACGTTTCAAAACCATATTTATCTAATAAAAATTTAGTTAACGCATTTACTTGATATTGATTGTCTTCTTTTAAGAATTCAAACTTTTTGGGAACAATTACGTATTTATAATTATTTACTGTTTTTTGGCCAAAAGTAATTGCACTAATTAAAAAAAATGCAATAAAATATATACGCTTCATAATTTAATATTTATCGCTTTAAAAGTAAGGAATTTCAGCCAACTTATAAAGGTTTTAAATTTCAGTTATAAAAATTTAGAAAGATTTGATAATGAATCGATATGCCTTTTATGGTTTACAGCATATTTCTTATAATAATCAAAATAAATAGTTTGCAAGCCTGAATCTTCAGCTCCTAAAATGTCTGCCTCATAATTATCGCCAATCATAACTGAGTTTTCTGGTTTAGCTCCTGCTTTTTTTAACGACAGCTCAAATATAGCAGGGTGTGGTTTTTTTACGCCAGCTTCTTCAGAAGAAGTTATGGTATCAAAATACTCAATAATATTAGCATTGCTCATTTTTCTATGCTGAACTTCAGAAAAACCATTTGTAATAATATGCAATTTGTATTTAGATTTTAAATAATCTAATGCCTCAAAACCACCATCTAACAAATAATTAAAACTAGAAAGATGGGTAATATAATCTGTGGAAAGTGTATCAATAATTTCGTCACTAACACTTACAGACATTGCATTGAACGTATCTTTTAAACGTCCATGGCGTAAATCTTCTTTTTCGATTAAGTTTTTCCTATAATTTTCCCAATACTTCATGTTTATAGGAATGTAAATTTCCAGAAAGTTATCCAACTCTACATCTAGTTTATTCTTTTTGAAAATATACTCAAAAGTTAATGCAGAATTTTTGTCAAAATCCCACAGTGTGTGATCTAAATCAAAAAAAACGTGGGTAATATTAGTCAATTTCATGAATCTGTTTTAAAAGTGCATAATATCGGTTACTATCATAATACTCAGAAAAGCTATGACTTTTAAAAATCCCCCTAAAAGTTCCATTTACGCTTTTCACCTTTTTAAGTACTTTTTTCACTTCTTTTCTAAGCTCTTCTCGCCCCATAGTTGGCACAATATCAGAATCAAAAATATAAGGATGAATTTTTAAAGGGGATGTTAATTCCATCGTTAAATCGTAAAACAAAAAAGGCAAACTAGTTCCAGCACGAAAACCAAAAGCATTAGGATACCCCATTGAATAATCGTTCTGAAACTCTAATTCAGCTAGAGTATTAGTACGATCGGGTAAACCAAGATCGTATGCATTATTTAACACATCTTCTAATGGATAATGAATAATATTCTCTAAACGTGATTTCTCTACCTTTAATGTATTTAATTGAAAAGCTGAATAATAACCGAGTAAAAGTCCAACTCTTGCATAATCGGACACATATTTTATATTGGCACGATATGGTGTACGGTTATAATTGATATTCCTATCATACATAGTAAAATCGGCCACCTGAAACATAAAAATAGATGAAATGTGATACTTTTTTATAAATTGAACCAAATCATCAAATACATCATAAGGATCTTTCTTAATTCGTGTCCAGGCTTTTATGCGATCGAAAAACCGATTCAGTCTGAACTTAAAAAAATCGTTCCCCCAACCTGTTATACTCCGTATTATTCCTTTATTACTAAATACAAATCCGTGGGTAACTGCAAATATCGCTTCTGCTTTAAAGGATTTCTTTTTAAATTCCATAGTAGGAAATTTTTCCTTCAGAATCTTTTTAAATTTATAGGCCCAAATATCAATAACGGGGGTTTTTAAAAAACTTTCTTTATAAGCTAAACTTTCAGTTACGGGAAATCTTCCTTCTTTATCTTTTACATGTGGTAAATATTCTTCGTAACGAGTAATTAGATAAAATGACGCAGCAAAAATGTCGAATGGAATTCCACTTTCCTGATCTACCGGAAAAAAACATAATGTTTCTTCCCAAGGTTGTACACGTATTTCTAACTCGCTAACGCCTTGCTCCAATAATAAATTTACATTTTGAACAAAAAACTCGTTACCTAAAGCTTTTTTTCCATAGGACATCTTGAAACCATCGTGAGCAACAAACTCTTCTATTTTAGAAGTAAATTTTATAGGAACGCCCAGAATGTTAGTACAAATATGTTTAAAAATATAAACAATCCTCGGAGTTACTTTTTGGGTATAAACCAGTAACATGCAATTAATTTTATAGTAATGCTTCGTCTGCAAAGCTAAAGTAGGACATTTCAGTTACAATTAAATGATCTAGAATTTTAATGTCTAAACTTTCAGAAGCTATTTTTAATTTTTGGGTAAGTTTTTTATCAGCTTCACTTGGTTTCAAGGTTCCAGAAGGATGATTATGTGCCAATATCAAAGAGGTAGCGCCTAACTCCAATGCTTTCTTTAATGTTAAGCGTACATCTACTAATGTTCCAGTTATACCCCCTTTACTTAATTGAAATTGATCAATTACTTTATTTGAATTGTTTAAATAAATAATCCAGAACTCTTCATGCGGTAATTCTCCAATAATTGGTTGCATTAATTCAAAAACCGATCTACTAGAACTTATTTTTACACGCTCTTGAGCTTCAGCTAGGCGCCTACGCCTACCAATTTCTAAAGCAGCAATAATACTAATTGCTTTAGCTTGACCAATTCCTTTGAATTTGCACAATTGCGAGACACTTAACTTTCCTAAAGTGCTTAGATTATTTTGAGATGCAGCTAAAATTCGTTTTGATAATTCTACAGCAGTTTCTTCTCTATTTCCAGAACCAATTAGAATTGCTATTAGCTCTGAATCGCTTAAAGCCAATTTACCTTTACTTAGTAATTTTTCTCTTGGCCTATCATCTTCTGCCCAAGATTTCAAATTTATACGCTGCACATTCTCTTCCATTGTATTAAAATACAATAGATTAGCAATCCTTGAAAACTTTTAACCAATTTTATAATTCAGTAACAAAATCCTCTAAAACTAATCCACCATAATCTCCGCTACTCATAAATAAATATACAGCATCGTTTATCGATAGATTTTTTAAATACGTAACAAAATCTTCATTAGAAGTTAATACCTCTAAATTATTTTGTCCAAAAGCTTCTTTTATTTTTTCTGTACTTAAAGGAGTTAATTGCTTTTGAGCAACAGCTTTCGGACTGTAATAGACTACTCCAATATCTGCTTTGTCTAATGCATTTTTATATTCTGAAATAAAAGTTTCGTTCAGGCTACTAAAAGTATGAAGCTCTAAGCAAGCTACTAATTTTTGATTTGGATATTGTTCTTTTACTGCTGCTACACTTGCCTTAACTTTAGAAGGACTATGGGCAAAATCTTTAAATACAACCGGATTTTCTGAACTAATTTTTTGCAATCGTTTAGAGGCACCTGTAAAACTTGAAATTGCTTCATAAAAATCTTCTTCATCAATTCCCATATGCTGGCAAATCCACTTTGCACCAGATAAATTACTTATATTATGTTTTCCAAAAATTTCTAATGGCATATCTCCTTCCGAAGTTACTAGCATTGTTTCCCCATCCTCTACATAATAATCCAACGTGCTATACGGATGCTTTCGAATTGGATTTTCGCTAGCTTCTGCAATTTGTTTAACCAAGGTATCCTCCTCGTTGTAAACTAAAATACCGCCATTCACAATTTGATTTACAAAAATTTCAAACTGTTTTTTATACACTTCAAAAGAGGAAAAAACATTAATATGATCCCATGCAATGCCACTCAGCAAAGCGATATTGGGTTTGTAATGATGAAATTTTGGTTGTAAATCTATTGGTGAAGAAAGATATTCATCTCCTTCTAAAACAATAAAATCGCTTTCTTCAGTAAGCTTGATAGAATTTTCTAGGCCTTCTAATTTTGCTCCAACTAAATAATCTACTGGTTTTTCATGGTAATTCATTACGTGCAAAATCATACTAGTTATAGTTGTTTTACCATGAGAACCTCCTATAACGACACGGGTTTTACTTTTAGATTGTTCAAAAATAAATTCGGGATACGAATATACTTTTAAACCTAACTCTTGTGCCTTTTGTAATTCAGGATTATCTTTTTTAGCATGCATTCCTAAAATTACAGCATCTAAATTAGCACTAATTTTATCAGGAAACCATCCTTCATTTTCTGGTAATAATCCGTTTTCTTGAAGGGAAGATTTAGAGGGTTCAAAAATAGCATCATCACTCCCTGTAATTTGCATTCCTTTATTTTTTAAAGCAATAGCTAGTGCATGCATAGCACTACCTCCAATAGCAATAAAATGAAGTTTCATAAGTAGAATTTTGGCAAAGGTACTTATTGCCTATTAATTTTTACAATTACATATTTGAAATTGCCTGTTTTAATGCTACAATCTCTGAATTTGAAGCATCAAAATGAAGTGCCTTTTGAACATAGGTAGATGCAATATCTTTTCGTCTTTGTCTATAAGCTAATTGAGCTAATCTAAAATAAGCTTCTCCAGGAGTTTTTAAATCTAAATAATTAAAATTTGAAACATAATGATTCATCAACTTGGGAATTGCAGTTATACAAACTCCATAATTCATAGCATTTTCAGCATACTCAAAATATATATAATTCCGAAGCGCTAAACTAGGTGTATTTTGTAAAATTTCAATTCCTTCTTTAATAGTTCTAGCAGCTAATTTTTCTTCATCTTGCTTTATATAAATAAGCGCCAATGCTATTTTGTAATCTAGCATATTAAGACGTTTCAGTGCCTTTACATGCCGCTTCGATTTTTTAAGACTTCCGCCTAAAACTCCTGGTAATTGCAAATACAACTCTGCTAAAGCGCGGTGACTTTCAATATGGTTAGGATTTAATGCTACAGCTTTTTCTAAATAATCTTTAATAGTAGGAATTAAGAATGCAGCTTGAAATTTATTAATTTCCAATGCTTTCATTCCCATAGCGCCACCTATTTTAAAATTATAAATCGACGAATTTGGATCGGTTTCTACTAAATCTTCATAATAACCTATCGCTAAATCCCATTTTTTTTGATGACTTGCTATATCACCTAACAATAATTTGGCTTTTTTTGAATCTTTATGTAGTAAAAAAATCTGTTGAGCTTCTTCAACTTTACCTTCTTCCAACTTATTAATACCCGAATCGATAGATTTTTGAGAAAAAAGTATATTATTTAATAAAAAAATCACAAAAAAAACTATAAATTTTAGACACAAACGTTATTTATTTTAAGAGTTATTTAGTAATTTTTAAGAGTTCTAATTGTTTTTTAACATTAGGGATTATTAAAAAAAAGAAAAATATAATGATTATCCCTAAATCTAAGCACTTTAATGAATGCTAATTTAAAAATTATTGCAATATTTGTGGTTAGAAATTTATCAATTTTAATTATTATCTTATTACAAATTAACACCTAGCCTATGCAAAATTTTACTTTGAGGTTAACTGGAATGAAAATATTCCTGTTTTCCTTTGTGCTTTTGATGGGAAGTTTATCTATGCGAGGACAGGAGGACGGATGTCCTACTGCTGATGGCACTAATTCAACTCAAGAATTTTGTTATCTTCAAAGGGTAAGCGACCTACTAACCGACGGTAATGCAATTTACCGTACTAACGACACTAACGATCCTAATTACAACAATCCAATTCCTCAGGATGAATTATTGATGGATGGAGTTTACTACGCAGGAAATTCGGAAGGAACCTGTAGCGAGCGAATTGCTATAAATGTTACTGTAAATACTTCTCCTGCTCCAACTTCTGGATTTGGGCCTAATTATTCTCCTTACTTAGATTCTCCTTCGGACACATATACTGTTGCTGATTTGGAAAATGCTATGAATGGTACAGACGGATACGAAATCGTAGTATACAGTACTGAATTCGGAACTGAAGAACTTCCAGACAATGAAGTATTGATTGAAAACCAAAATTATTTTGTTGGTGAAATTGCCGAGAATGAATGTCCGTCGCAAAGAGTTGCGATAGCATATACTCCAACTTACGTAATCGCACCTTCAGGTGAAGCTACTCAATCTTTTTGTGCTAGTGAAACTCCTACTGTTGCTGATTTAGAAGCAACTAGTACTTATGAAAATTTCCAAGCTTTCCGTTGGTATAGTACCGAAAACTCTAATCCTAATTTAGACGAGTCTACAGTACTACAAGATGGGGAAACTTATTATGCAAGTCAGATTGTTAATGATAGAGACGATCCAAACCCTCCAACCGAAAGTAAAGAACGTTTTGCTGTAACCGTTACTGTTATTCCTGAAAATTTTGCAGGAGCAGATAATAGCGTTGTATTTTGTTCTAACTCAGCTGCTGTTAATTTATTAGATTATGTTTCAGATGATGCAGATCAAAATGGAACTTTCACGATTAATGATGAAACTATAGCAGGTGGAAATTTTGATCCTTCAGCTTATGAAATTGGAGAATATACTGCTACTTATACAGTTACTAATCAGTGTGGAGAAGATTCTGCTATAATATCAATTTCGATTAATGAACAATTAGATGCTCCTACAGTTGCTAATCAATCTTTTTGTGCTAGTAACACACCTACAGTTGCTGATATTGTAGCTCCTGAAAATGTAATCTTCTATAGTGATGAAAGCTTAGAAAATGAACTTACTCCAGATCAAACGTTAACTTCTGGAACTTATTATGCAGTTGTTAAGAATGGTGGATGTGATTCTGAAGCTACTAGTTTTGAAATTACAGTAGATGAACAACCTGCTGCTCCGGTAGTTGAAAATCAAACTTTCTGTGAGACTAACACGCCTACAGTTGCCGATATTGAACCTACTGAAAATGTAACTTTCTATAGTGATTCTAATTTAGAAAATGAGCTTGCAGATGATCAAGTGTTAACTTCTGGAACTTACTATGCCGTTGCTACTAATGGCACGTGTACTTCTGAAACTACTAGTTTTGAAATTTCTATAACAGAACAAGCTACTGCACCTGTAATAGCAGATCAAGCATTCTGTGAGACTAACACTCCTACAGTTGCTGATATTGAAGCTCCCGAAAATGTAACTTTCTATAGTGATTCTAATTTAGAAAACGAACTTACTTCAGATCAAACGTTAACTTCTGGAACTTATTATGGTGTTCAACTTAGCGATGGATGTGATTCTGAAACTGCTACTTTCAATATTACAGTAGATCCGGTTGCTAATGCAGGTGATGACACTCCTATTACATTATGTGAAAGTGATGGAGTAGCAAACCTAAATGATTATATTTTAAATGGTCAAGATGGTGGTGAGTTTACTTTAGACGGAACTGTTTTAGAAAATGGATCTTTTGACCCATCTAATAGAACAGAAGACCAATACAATGTCATTTATACAGTTACTAACGAATGTGGAAATGATGAGGCTATATTTACAATAAACATTGCTAGGCAACCGGATGCTCCAGTTGTTGAAGACCAAAGTTTTTGTGCAAATACTAATCCTACCGTAGCAAATATTGCAGCTGACGAAGATGTAATGTTTTATACCGATGAAAATTTGCAAAATCAACTAGCTGAAACAGATCAATTAACTAATGAAGGTACCACTACGACGTATTATGCAGCTCGTGGAGAAGCATGTCTCTCTGAAGCAACTCCTTTCGATATTACTATTATCGCTTCAGCTAACGCTGGTTCAGATGTTAATCAACCAGAATGTTTAGAAGATGGAACTGCAACTTTAGATTTATCTTCAATATTAGCTAATGCTGATGGAGGTGGAACTTTCACATTAGATGGAAATACTGTTGCTGAAAGCTATACGTTTACTGAAGTTGGCACATTTGAATTCACTTATACAGTAACTAATGAATGCGGAGATGATAGTGCTACAATTACAATTGAAACTAGCAATACTCCTGAAGTACCACAAGTTGTTGATCAGGAATTCTGTGCAAGCGATGCACCAACAGTTACTGATTTAGTGTTGCCTGAAGGTGATATTCAAATATATGCTGATGAAGATGGTACAACTGCTTTAGCTGCTACAGATGCTTTACAATCGGGCACTTATTACGCAAACCAACAAGCCGGTACTTGTATCTCAGAATTCGATTCATTTGTTATAACAGTAAATGATCCGGATGAACCAACAATAGATGCTGCTTCATTAGAATTGTGTGAATATAATTCGTACACAATAGCAGATCTTACAGCTGCAATAACTTCAACAGATGAAGTAATTTGGTATAATGCAGCCACAGGTGGCGATATAGTTGCTGAAAACACTCCATTAGTAAATGGCACTACTTATTATGCGGCTTCTTATGATAGCGAAACAGGTTGTGAAGGAACTACTAGACTTACATTTAAAGCTGACTTTGGCGAATGTCCATTAGTTTATCCAGAAGGTATTTCTCCAAATGGAGATGGAGTAAACGATACTTTCAAAATTACTGATTTAACAGCTAAATATCCTAATTACGAAATGAAGGTATTTAACAGATGGGGTAACCTTGTTTACAAAGGAAATGCTTCAACTCCAGATTGGGATGGTACTTCAAATGAATCTTCATTAGGAGATGATTACTTACCAGTAGGGGTTTATTTCTACGTGATTGAATTTAATGACGGTTCGACTCCTGCTAAACAAGGCAAAGTATTTTTAAGCAGATAATTAGGAAAACAATAGAAAGAAATGAAAAATACAATCACAAAATATTTAATCTTGGCAGGTATACTCTTAATTTCGATTAAGGGTATAGCTCAACAAGATCCGGTGTTTACTCAATACATGTATAACATGAGTGTAGTAAACCCAGCCTATGCAACAGATGATCCTGGTATGTTACGATTAGGAGGTATCTATAGATCGCAATGGGCAGGAGTAGAAGGTGCACCAAACACCGTTAACTTTTTTGCTCACACTCCCATTAGCGAACGTATAGAAGTTGGTTTAACTGTTGTTCACGATGAAATTGGTGATGGATGGCAAAAAGAAAATAACATCACTGCTGATTTCGCATATATAATACCAGTTGGTCCTTCAAGCAAATTATCATTTGGTGTAAAAGCGGGGGTTACCACTTTCGATCAAAACACCAAGAATATAGATCAAAGTGATTTTGCTTTTGAAAATATTAGCGATTCTTATCCAGCTTTTGGTGCCGGTGTATACTGGTTTGGAGAAAATTACTATTTAGGACTTTCTACTCCTAACTTCTTTACCGCCAAACATATTGATAGAGATGATATTGAAGGTTTTGGTAAAGAACAAATTCACGGCTATCTAACCGGTGGATATGTATTTGACCTTAGCAGCGATGTAAAACTTAAACCTGCATTTATGGCTAGAGCGGTTGAAAATTCTCCAGTATCTGTAGACGTTACAGCAAACGTATTATTATACGATCGTTTAGAAGCAGGGTTAGGATATAGATTTGATGAATCTGTTACCGGAATGGTGAATTTTAAAATCACACCACAACTTCGTGTTGGATATGCGTATGATTATACCACAACAGATTTTAGAAATTACAACGACGGTTCTCATGAAATCATGGTACTCTTCGATCTAGATTTATTCGGTTTAAAAAAGGGATACGACAAGTCTCCTAGATTCTTCTAAAAACGATTAATATGAAAAACATATATAGTACATTATTTATACTTCTTGTAAGTATAACCGCTTTCGGACAACGTTCCGAAATTCGGAAAGCCGACAAGCTTTTCGAAAAGCGTGCTTACATTGAAGCAGCAGATACCTACGAAAACGTAGTTGATAAAAATCAAGAAGTACTTCAAAATCTTGGAGATGCGTATTTCTATACAAATCAGATGAAAAATGCAGCCGAAACATATCGGTTGCTTTTTCTAAGACATGAAGAAAATGTAGCTCCAGAATACGAATTTCGATTTGCACACGCACTTAGAGCAACAGGACAAAACGAAGATGCCGATAAATATTTTGCATCATACTACGATAAAGACGTAGATTTTTCTGAATTCGAAAAAACAGTGATCGATTCTAGTAATCTTTTCATTTACGAAACAGAAGAAGTTCCTGGAGCAAGAGCTGCTTCTTCCGACTTTGGAATTAGCTATTTTGGAGACAATAAGGTTGCTTTCGCTTCAACTCGAAACACAGAGCGACCAATTTATCCATGGAATGAAAAACCGACACTAGACCTTTACGAGGGAACAATTAATAGCGACGGTGAAATTACTGACATTGTTCTTTTTTCAGACAATATCAATACGGATGAGCACGAAAGCTCTGCTACTTTTAACGAAGATGGTACCGTTATGTATTTTGATAGAACTAACGAAAAAAGATTTAAAACTGAAGAAGGTGATAAAGTTGCAAATATCAGAATTTATCGTGCTGAATTAGTTGACGGAGAATGGACAAATGTAGAAGCACTTCCGTTTACTAGTGAAGAATATTCTACTGAACACCCTAGCTTAAGCAAAAATGGACGTCAATTATTTTTCTCTAGTGATATGCCAGGTGGTAAAGGTTCTTTTGATATCTACGTTGTAGATGTAAACGAAGATGGAACTTTCGGTACTCCTACAAATCTAGAAGGTATTAATACCGAGCACAGAGAACAATTTCCTTTTATAGCTTCAGATGGTGTGCTATATTTTGCATCAGATGGACATATAGGATATGGTAACTTAGATGTTTATAAATCTGAAGGAAATTATTCGGAAGCAGAAAACTTAGGAAACTCTATTAACAGTGCTTACGATGATTTTGCATTCATTATTAAAGAAAATGAAGACAAAGGTTTTGTAACCTCTAACAGAAGTGGTAACGACAATCTTTACTCATTTACACGTAAAGAATATGTGAAAGAAACAACACAAATTGATATTCCTCATGAGAATAAAATTTACTTCGGATTCGATAAATCTGAAGTTACTCCTGAGTATCAAGAAGTGTTAGATAAGGTTATCGATATTCTAAAAAACAATGAAGCAACGGAAATCGAAATTGCGTCCCATGCAGATGCTAGAGGTAGCGCTGAATATAACTTAAAATTATCGCAACGTAGAGCAGATGCTACAAAAGCGTATTTAGTTGAAAACGGAATAAACGCTAACGACATTACCACTAAAGGTTTTGGAGAATCTAGACCAGTAAACGACTGTACAAAAGCTACTGGCTGTACAGAAGCTGAATATGCTAAAAACCGTAGAAGTGTAATTACTTTTTCTACAATGAAAGAAGTAGTTAAAGAATAATTCAACTTCTTCTTATAAATTAAAAAGCTCCGATTAAAATCGGAGCTTTTTTTATGATTATAAATTTAAATAACAACTAACTATTTCCATTCAGAAGAATAGATAATCCAAAATCAATAAATTTTGACATATAAATTTCAATAGAAGTAGCTTTTAAACTAAAAGGACTAGTAATTAATTGTAAAGAATTACAAGCTAAAATCAATACTTTCACCATTTATTTTTCGGGAGGATATTTAGTTAAAGCTTTAGTTATTACTTTATCGAAAAGTTTCTGGCGAGTTTCTGGATTAGCATTCTTATTAAACTTAGTATCTATTTCGGCTTTCCAAATAAGTGCATCTTGTTTTACATCTATAAAATCGATTATAATATGCATATAGTCTTTTGGGCCTCCTATCGGAATACCTCCTGAAATGCCAAAACCTACATTACCTCCACCTCCTACTCCAACTCCTATCGAATTTGGATTTTGCTCCTGAAATTCTTCAGTATAAACATTCACATACATATCAGGATTACTTTCTGAAATTTGAAATCCTTTTTTTTGCATATTCACAGAAAGACTATTTATAATTCGCTTATCATCTAACTGACTTAAACCGGTTTTAAAATCCGGAAACAGCTGATAAGATTGGTATTCTTCAAAATTAACATTCGAATCAAAATCATATACTACTTTAGGAGCATTACATGAAGTTAACAATATTCCTATCAGAAAAAGTTTTAGTGCAACTTTCATATTAATTATTTTAAATTAGAACTAAAAAAAACTGAAATCGATTTTATACAATTTCAGTTTAAATTCTATTAAAACTACTAAAAATCAATTTCTTTTTGCTTTAAAAAAACTATAAAAACTGATGAATGGTATTAATAATAATTACTTATTATCAGGATTTTTATTCAACATTTCCCAAAGCTTATCTTTAAGCTCGGTTAAGCCTTGTTGAGCAACTGAAGAAATTAAAAGATATGGTACTGGCAAATTTTCATCTAACTCGGCTTTTAGTTCAGCTTTTAATTCATCATCTAACA
This sequence comes from Zunongwangia sp., assembly GCF_048269745.1. Classification (NCBI taxonomy): domain Bacteria; kingdom Pseudomonadati; phylum Bacteroidota; class Flavobacteriia; order Flavobacteriales; family Flavobacteriaceae; genus Zunongwangia; species Zunongwangia sp. The sequence goes on from NZ_JBLXIB010000004.1 coordinate 247,333, forward strand.
TATCTGTTTTAGAAATAGCAATCAAGCGATCTTTATCGAGCATTTCCGGATTATAGCGCCGAAGTTCATCCACTAAAATTTCGTACTGCTTAGCAATATCGTCTGCATCTGCAGGTATTAAAAATAAAAGCGTTGAATTTCGTTCAATATGTCTTAAAAAACGGTAACCTAAGCCTTTACCTTCTGCAGCACCTTCAATTATTCCAGGAATATCGGCAACTACAAAAGTTTTAAAATCACGGTACTTTACAATACCTAAATTAGGTTTTAAAGTTGTAAACTCATAATTAGCTATTTTTGGTTTTGCTGCCGTAATTACCGAGAGTAAAGTAGATTTTCCTGCATTCGGGAAACCTACTAAACCTACATCGGCTAAAACTTTAAGCTCTAAAGTAATATCTAATTCTTCCCCATCGATACCCGGTTGTGAGTATCGAGGTGTTTGGTTGGTTGAGCTTTTAAAATGCCAATTTCCTCGGCCGCCCATACCTCCTTCAGCAATTATTATTTCTTGCCCGTCTTCGGTAATTTCATCTATAATCTCTTCAGTTTCGGTATCTCTAATTACCGTCCCTAAAGGCACGTCTACAATTTCATCTCGACCATCAGATCCAGAACTTCGTTGCTTACTCCCGTTTCCACCATGTTCAGCTTTAACGTGTCTTTTAAAACTAAATTCAAATAATGTCCAAAGGTTTTTATTTCCACGCAAAATAACGTGTCCTCCTCGTCCACCATCACCTCCATCAGGACCGCCTTTCTCTACATATTTTTCACGGTGTAAATGCGAAGATCCAGAACCTCCTTTTCCTGAAGAAACATGTAATTTAACGTAGTCTATAAAATTTCCTTCTCTCATTACCTATTTTAGAATTATAATTTATCGATTACTTGACTAATTCTTTCGGTAATTTCTTCAACCGAACCTACTCCATCAATCCCGTAATACTTATCTTGTTTTTTATAATATTGCTTTAAAATGGCTGTTTCATCGTAATAAACTTTTATACGATTTCTAATAACAGCTTCATTAGCATCATCTTTTCTACCTGAAGTTTTCCCTCTTTCTAACAAACGTTTTACCAAAACTTCATCATCAACTTCAAGTGCAACCATTGCATTAACAGTTGTTCCTTTACTTTCAAGTAATTCAGCTAAAGCATCCGCTTGATTTTCTGTTCTTGGAAAACCATCAAAAATAAAGCCTTTAGCTTCAGGAGTTTCTTCTACTTTAGCTTTTAACATTTTAATAGTTACCTCATCAGGGACTAGCTGACCTTTATCTATAAATCCCTTTGCAGAAACACCTAATTCGGTTTGATTCTTAATATTATATCGAAAAACATCTCCGGTTGAAATATGTACTAGTTGATATTTTTCCTTTAAGACATCAGCCTGTGTTCCTTTACCCGCTCCAGGAGGGCCAAAGAGTACTAAATTTATCATGATATTTTTTTTATGATTTTAATCTATATACTGAGGTTAGATTTCTGCCTAAATCATCATAATCCAACCCATAACCTACTATAAATTCATCAGGAATTTCTATGCCTATGTAATCTATAGGAATAGTACCTTTATATACTGCAGGTTTTAAAAAAAGACTTGCTATTTTATAGCTCTTCACGTTCTTTTCTTTTAAAATTCGGTCTAACTTTTTTAAAGTATTGCCTGTATCCACAATATCTTCTAGAATTACAACATTTTTACCCGCTAAAGTTTCATTCAAACCAATAAGTTCTTGCACCTCTCCACTAGAAGAAGTCCCTTCGTAAGAAGATAATTTTACAAATTGAATAGAGCAATCACTATTAAACTTCTTCATTATCTCTGAAGAAAACATAAAAGACCCGTTTAGAACACTTAAAAAAACAGGCGTTTCATTTTTATAATCGTTGTTTAACAGATTAGAAATTTTATCAATGGCTTTATTAATTTCATCCTCGTTAATATACGGTTCAAAAACAAGATCGTGTAGTTTCACCAAAATTTTAAATTTTAAGAAAGCAAAGATAAGCAATCTCATTTACACCTCTATACCAATTTCTATAAGAATAAATAGGGCAATTTCCCTTAAAAATTTATTTTTGCACAAACAGCACGAAATATGATTAATTACTTTTCTTCAAATTTTAAACTAGGAATCCTTGGTGGCGGCCAGTTAGGAAAAATGATGCTTTACGACACTCGTAAATACGATATCCAAACTTATGTTTTAGATCCTAATAACGAAGCGCCTTCCAGAATTGCTTGTGATCATTTTGAACAAGGCGATTTAATGGATTTTGATACGGTTGTTAACTTCGGAAGAAAAGTAGATGTACTAACCTTTGAGATTGAAGGTGTAAACATCGAAGCCTTAAAAAAATTACAAGACGAAGGTATTAAAACCTATCCAAGTGCTGCTACGCTAGAAAAAATTCAGAATAAAGCTATTCAAAAGCAATTTTATACTGAAAAAGAGATTCCTACAGCTCCTTTTAAAGTATATCAAAAAATCGAATCACTTATTACTGATGTTGAATCTGGGCAGAGAACCTTACCTTTTGTATGGAAAAGTGCAACCGGTGGTTACGATGGTAAAGGAGTTTCAGTAATTAAAGATGCCGAAGCTTTAAAAAACCTACCGGATGCCGAGTGTATTGCTGAAGATATGATTCCTTTTAAAAATGAACTTTCTGTAATTGTTGCCAGAACACCAAGTGGCGAGGCAAAGACCTATCCTGTTGTAGAAATGGAATTTCATCCAACTGCCAACCAGGTAGAATATGTAATTTGTCCGGCTAGAATAGAAAACCATGTTGCTAAAAAAGCCAGAGCAATTGCACAACAAGTTTCTGAAGCTTTTGAACATGTAGGCCTTCTAGCGGTAGAAATGTTTCAAACCGAAAATGACGATATTTTAGTAAACGAAGTTGCCCCAAGACCACATAATAGCGGGCATTATAGTATCGAAGCCAGTTACACTAATCAGTTTGAACAGCATATTCGCGCTATCCTAGATTTACCTTTAGGAAATACCGATAGTAAAGTAGGCGGTATTATGGTGAACCTTGTTGGAGATAAAGATTATGAAGGTGAAGTTGTTTATAAGAATATCGATAAGATTATGAAGATGGACGGTGTAACACCACATATCTATGGAAAAAAAATAACTCGTCCTTTTAGAAAAATGGGACATGTTACCATTGTAAACGAAGATATAGATGAAGCACGTAAAATTGCAGAACAAGTAAAAGCAGAAATTAAAGTAATTAGCAGAAGTTAGAAAGCTTGCGATATCGGGTTTAATCAAAAAGTTTCTAGCAATTATTTATTAACAAAGCATAAAAAGCTGATAGCTAAAAGCACAAAAGCATATATTATGAGTAAAGTAGGAATTATCATGGGAAGTACTAGCGATCTGCCGGTAATGCAGGAAGCTGTAGATATTTTACGAGGATTTGATATTGAAGTTGAAGTAGATATTGTATCTGCACATCGTACTCCGGAAAAATTATTCGACTACGGAAAAAATGCTCATACTCGTGGTATCAATGTGATTATTGCTGGTGCTGGTGGTGCAGCGCATCTCCCTGGAATGATTGCTTCACTCTCTCCCCTACCCGTTATCGGAGTTCCTGTAAAATCTAGAAATTCTATCGATGGTTGGGATTCTGTACTTTCTATTTTACAAATGCCTGGTGGTGTACCTGTTGCTACAGTTGCTCTAGACGGAGCTAAAAACGCGGGTATTTTAGCTGCACAAATTATTGGTGCTTCCGATAAATGTGTTCAAGATAAAGTATTGGTGTATAAAGAAGGCCTAAAAGAAAAAGTAATTAAAGGCGCAGAAGAAATTAGGAAAAAATAGAAATAAAACTTTAATATTAAATGCTGGATTCTAAATGTTGAATTCAGCATTTTTTCATTTATGCTATCTCTAAAAATTCAAGATTATTTACATTGATTTTATATTCTTTTAGTTACCATTCAGTTATTCTCAATAAGCTTTCTTAATTCCTGAATCTTTACTCTCAGTTTTAATTCAAAATATATTTTCTACTTTTTAAATAGTCTTAATTCTACTGTCATACAGCATTTAATAGTCAGAATAAATAGTCTAGAATCCATATTCTGGTATCTCCACTCTCTATTCTAATAACATAGTGATCTAAACTCAAATAGATCTGCCAATTCGTCTGAATAATTTTTTGAAAATCGTCAAATCTGGCAATCAATCTTAAAAACCTGAAATTAGGTAACTAATCTTAGTTATGGCTTAGGCTTTGTACTTCATTAATTCGAAAAAATTGAATGTATATGAATAGAGATAATCCATTATTAAAGGATTTTAACTATGCTCCTTTTTCAGAAATTAAAACGGAACATTTTAAGCCTGCAATAACCGAAGCCATACAACTAGCAAAAGCTGAAATTGAAGCAATTGTTTCAGCAGCAACTGAGCCAACATTCCAGAATACTATAGAGGAATTAGAATTTTCAGGAGAAAAACTAGACCGTGTAACCAGTATTTTCTTCAACCTTAATTCTGCAGAAACCGATACAGAAATTCAAAAAATCGCTCAGGAAGTTTCTCCATTATTATCTGAATTTAGCAACGATATAATTTTAAATGAAGATTTATTTAAACGTGTAAAATCGGTTTACGACCAAAAAGATCAGCTAGATCTTACGATTGAGCAAAAAACGCTTTTAGATAAAAAATACAAGTCTTTCTCTAGAAATGGGGCTAATCTTCCAAAAGAAAAGCAAGAAGATTTACGAGAAATCGATAAGCAACTTGCTGCCTTAAGTCTAAATTTTGGTGAAAATGTATTAGCTGAAACTAATAAATTTGAGCTTCAAATCACCGACGAAAAAGATCTTGACGGTCTACCGGAAAGTTTTAAAGAAGAAGCAAAAGCGGTAGCTGAATCTAAAGAGAAAGAAGGTTGGATTTTCACGTTAGATTACCCAAGTTACATTCCATTTATGAAGTATGCGAAAAATCGTGAGCTTCGTAAAAAGATGGCATTGGCTTTTGGTGCCAAAGGATTTCATGGAGATGAACTTGATAACCAAGAAAATGTGCTTAAAATTGTTAAACTTAGGTATCAGCGAGCACAACTTTTAGGTTTTGATACGCATGCACATTTTGTGTTGCAAGAGCGAATGGCAGAAACTCCTAAAAAAGTAGATAGTTTCTTGAATGAACTTCTTGAAAAAGCCAAACCTGCAGCCGAAAAAGAATTTAAACAATTAGAAGATTTCGCGAAGGAATTAGATGGTATCAACCAACTGGAAAAATGGGATTCGGCTTACTATAGTGAAAAATTAAAGCAGAAATTATTCAATTTGGATGATGAAAAGCTAAAACCATATTTCAAATTAGAAAATGTAATCGACGGAGTTTTCACCGTAGCGAGCAAATTATACGGACTTCAATTCAACGAAACTCAGAAAGTAGAGAAATATCATCCTGATGTAAAAACGTATAATGTAACCGACGAAAAAGGTAAAGATGTCGCATTATTTTATGCCGATTTTCACCCAAGACCGGGAAAACGTGGCGGTGCCTGGATGACGGAGTACAAATCACAATTTGTAAAGAATGAAAAAGAAGAACGTCCGCATGTGTCTATCGTTTGTAATTTCACGAAACCGACAAAATCGGAACCTTCATTATTAACATTTAATGAAGTTACGACTCTTTTCCATGAATTTGGACATGCGCTTCACGGTATGTTAGCAAATACCGTGTATCCAAGTTTATCTGGACCTAATGTGTACTGGGATTTTGTAGAGTTACCAAGTCAGGTTCTAGAAAATTGGTGTTACGAAAAAGAAGCTTTACAGCTTTTTGCGAAACATTATAAAACCGGTGAAGTTATCCCAATGGAATTGGTTGAAAAAATAAAAGAATCCTCTAGCTTCCAGGAAGGAATGCAAACGGTTCGCCAATTAAGCTTCGGAATGTTAGATTTAAGCTGGCATGCTATAAATCCTTCTAAAGTCGAAGATGTAAAAGCACACGAAAAACAAGCTTTTGAGCCTACAAAACTCTATCCAGATGTTCCTGAAAATTGTATGAGTACCGCATTTTCTCATATTTTCCAAGGAGGATATTCTGCAGGATATTATTCCTATAAATGGGCAGAAGTTCTAGATGCCGATGCTTTTGAATATTTTAAAGAAAAAGGAATTTTCAATAAAGAAGTTGCCGATAAATTCAAAAATAATATTCTTTCTATGGGAGGTACCGAGCATCCTATGACGCTTTATAAACGTTTCCGAGGACAAGAGCCAAAACCCGATGCTTTATTAAAAAGAGCGGGACTAATTGCGAAGTAATTAAATTATCGTAATTCCGAATACTATTCAGGATCTCATATAATATTAAGAGTATGAGATCCTGAATTTTAATTTCGATTAAAGAATAAAAACCATCAAATTTTCATAGTATATTAATCATTATTCAGAATAAATAAGTTTTCTTATTTTTGACGGATAATCTCACGACAAATAACGATGCCAACGCATACAATTGATCCTACAAAGTGGGTAGACAAATACTCAGATTATCTCTTCAATTATACTATTGTAAGAGTAAACGATCGTGAGGTTGCCAACGATCTTATTTCTGAAACTTTTCTTGCCGGTCTTAAATCAATGGAAAATTTTAAAGGAGAAGCGAGTGAGCGAACATGGCTTATCTCAATTCTTAAACGTAAAATAATCGATCATTACCGCAAAACAAATTCAAAAAAAGGTCAAGCAGAAATTCATATCAATTATCGAGATGGGGAAAACGAAGGAGATTGGTTAGAAGAACAAGTTGCCGATCAATTTGATAAAACCGCAGAAGAAGAAATGGAAAATACCGAACTGGGTATAGCTATTTTGGATTGCTTGGAAAAAATAAACCCTAAACATGCCACTATTTTTAAAATGAAAACAATAGATGGTATAGATACCGATGTAATTTGTAAAGAATTTGATATTACTCCGTCTAACTTATGGGTAATAATCCACAGAGCTAGAACGGCTTTAGCAGCTTGTTTGGAAAAAAACTGGTTTTAACTATGCAAGAAGAAAAGAAATATATTGAGTGTGATAAGGCTGAATGCTGCTGTGATAAAGGACAGTATAATGAAGCCGATAAAGAAGAAAAAATGCAACTTTTAATGCATTTAGCAGAGTGCCCTCGTTGTAGAGAATATAGTGAGCGTAATACACGCTTAACCAAACTTATTGAGAAGGCTAAATTAGAATGCTGTTCTACAGAAGAAAAAGAATGTTGGCGCAAAGCTATTGAAGAAGAACTTAAAAAATCTCATTCAGAAGAATCAAAATAAATACCCAAAAAATTGGTGCAGCTTCAACCCAAAAAGAAGCGTAGTAATTACGTTGTATTTTTTTAGAAGCAACAACCATACCTATTGTTAGTACTGAAAATAAAGAAATACTCAAGAAATTAACCAAGTTAAAATCTGTCTTTAGTAATTCTAAAAGTACAGCAAAAAGCATTAATACACTTCCAAATATTTTTGTATTCCAAACACCTAATGTCTGCGGAATTGTCTTTAGAGAAGGATGATCAAACCTTACATCTCTTATCTCGAAAGGAAGCATCAATACTACATGAATTAATATTCGCTGAATTATAATCAAAATTTTATCTGAAAGTGAGATTTCAAAATGATGTAATAAAGGCAATAAAACTCCAGTTCCTGTAGCCGTAACTGCAATTACAAAAACTTTAATTCCCGCAATATTCCTTAAATTATGCTGTCCTTTTAAAACAGGTGTTGCATATAATAAAGTTAGAATTCCTAAAACTGAAGAGGCAAATAGTGTTTTATAATCCTGTTTTAGTGTAAACCAAGCTAAAGCTATAAAACATAAAAAAGAAAAAACCTGTATAATTTTAAGATTCTCAGTTAGGCTAGAATGATGCAACTTTGCTACACTAGCGTATTTCACGAAATTATAACTAGTAATTGTTCCAAAAAAAATGAATAAAAGTAAATTAATATTCACCGGTAAATTAAGCTCTAAGTAAGTTACCAACGTAAAGCAAACAACCGCTAAACCGGTATGGATACTTCCGTTGATATAAAGATCAAATAGATTTTTAAACAATTTCACACGGCTAAAATAGGTAATTATTTTTTTATGCTGATAATCAATAAATTAACATCATCCAAAATTTAAATCATTAAATTCCGATTATCGATTTAAGCAAACCACCTAAAGCTTAAAGCATATAACACCAATACGTTAAAAATTCTTTAAAAGTGTATCATCTAATCTTTAAATATTTACATCGAAATTATGTAATTTCGCGAGATCAAAAACACAACTATTTATTTAATGAGAACAGATTCTTTTGCCCTTCGACATATTGGTCCTAAAGAAGAAAATCTTACAGAGATGTTACAAACTATCGGTGTTGATAGTTTAGAGCAATTAATCTACGAAACAATCCCTAACGATATTCTTTTAAAGCAGCCCTTAAACTTACCAAAAGCGCTTAGCGAAAATCAGTACGCTGAACACATTGGGAAATTAGCAGCTAAAAACAAGATTTTTAAATCGTACATCGGGTTGGGTTACAACCAAGGTATTTTACCGGCTGTAATACAACGTAATATTTTAGAAAATCCGGGTTGGTATACGGCTTATACGCCTTATCAAGCTGAGATTGCTCAAGGAAGATTGGAAGCTTTACTAAATTTTCAAACCATGGTAAGCGATCTTACCGGAATGGAAATAGCTAATGCCTCTCTTTTAGACGAATCTACTGCAGCAGCAGAAGCTATGGCATTGTTGTTTGCGGTTAGAGATCGCAAGCAAAAGAAAGACGATGTAAATAAGTTTTTTGTTTCTGAAGAGGTTTTACCACAAACCATCTCATTAATAAAAACCCGAGCAGAGTTTCTAGGCATCGAGATTGTAATTGGGGATCATACCAAATTTGATTTTTCGACTGAGTTTTTTGGAGCTTTAATACAGTATCCGGGAAAATACGGACAAATTTTCGATTATGCCGATTTTGTAAATAATTGTAACGAAAACTCCATAAAAGTTGCCGTAGCTGCAGATATTTTAAGTTTAGTAAAACTACAGGCTCCTGGTGAGCTGGGTGTAGATGTTGTTGTGGGCACGACACAACGTTTTGGAATTCCATTAGGTTACGGTGGGCCGCACGCAGCATATTTTGCTACCAAAGAAGCTTACAAAAGAAATCTTCCTGGCCGTATTATCGGGGTAACAAAAGACGCCGATGGTAACCATGCATTAAGAATGGCCTTACAAACCAGAGAGCAACATATAAAACGTGATCGTGCAACCTCAAATATTTGTACCGCTCAGGTTTTACTGGCCGTAATGGCAGGAATGTATGCGGTATATCACGGACCAAAAGGATTACAATATATTGCAAATACCGTTCATTATTCTACGACAAGCTTAGCTTTTCAATTAGAAAAATTAGGCTATAAACAGGTAAACTCAGCTTATTTTGACACCCTACAGGTGAAAGCAGATGCTCAAAAAATAAAAGCGGCTGCGGAAGCTAAAGAATATAATTTCTACTATCCAGATGCTGAAACAGTTGTAATCGCTCTAAACGAAACAACCACTACAGAAGATGTAAATACTGTAGTTTCAATTTTTGCTAAAGTAGCTAATAAAGAAACTGAAGCGCTTTCAGCTTTAAAAGAAGTAAGTGCTATACCAGAAGCTGTTTCAAGAAAAACAGATTTTTTAACTCACGAAGTTTTTAACGCATACCATTCAGAAACCGAATTAATGCGTTATATCAAAAAATTAGAGCGTAAAGATCTTTCGTTAAACCACTCGATGATTTCGTTAGGATCTTGCACAATGAAGTTGAATGCAGCTTCAGAAATGCTACCACTTAGCAATCCGCAATGGGGAAATATTCACCCATTTGTTCCGCTAGAACAGGCTGAAGGTTACCAAATTTTGCTTAAAGAACTGGAGGATCAATTAACCGAGATTACAGGTTTTTCTGCAACTTCTTTACAACCAAACTCTGGTGCACAGGGAGAATATGCAGGATTAATGGTTATTAGAGCTTATCATGAATCTCGTGGAGAAGGCCATCGTAATGTATGTTTAATTCCTTCTTCTGCACACGGTACCAACCCTGCTTCTGCTGTAATGGCAGGAATGAAAGTTATAGTTACCAAAGCTACAGAAAACGGAAATATAGATGTTGACGACCTAAGAGAAAAAGCAATTGAGAACAAGGACAACCTTGCTGCTTTAATGGTTACGTATCCATCAACACACGGTGTATTTGAATCGGCTATTCGTGAAATTACTCAGATCATTCATGATAATGGAGGACAAGTATATATGGATGGTGCTAACATGAATGCCCAAGTTGGATTAACTAATCCAGGAAATATTGGAGCTGATGTTTGTCACTTAAACCTTCACAAAACCTTTGCTATTCCTCACGGTGGTGGCGGCCCAGGTGTTGGGCCTATTTGTGTTGCAAAACAACTAGTACCATTTTTACCAGGAAATCCGATAATTAAAACGGGGGGAGAACAAGCGATTGGTGCTATTTCTTCAGCCCCATGGGGATCTTCTTTAGTTTGTCTCATTTCCTATGGTTATATTAAAATGCTGGGAACTGGCGGATTACAAAAAGCTACCGAACACGCTATTCTTAACGCAAATTATATTAAAGAACGTCTTTCAGACCATTATAAAACCTTATACTCTGGTGAAAATGGACGTGCCGCTCACGAATTAATTTTAGACTGTAGACCATTTAAAGAAAATGGCATTGAAGTTACCGATATTGCTAAACGTCTTATCGATTACGGATTTCATGCACCAACAGTATCGTTTCCTGTTGCAGGAACAGTAATGGTTGAGCCTACAGAAAGTGAAAGTAAAGCAGAATTAGATCGTTTTTGTAATGCTTTAATTTCTATAAGAAAAGAGATTGAAGAATTAAGTGCAGACGATACTAACAATGTTTTGAAAAATGCACCGCATACTATTAATATGCTTACCACAAGCGAATGGAATTTACCATATAGCCGCGAGAAAGCAGCGTTCCCATTAGAGTATATTGCTGATAATAAATTCTGGCCAAGCATCCGTCGTGTAGATGAAGCTTTTGGAGATAGAAATTTAATGTGTAAATGCCCTCCTATAGAGGAATATATGGAAGCATAACATAGAGTTATTACAAATAAAAAAAGGCTATCTAATTAGATAGCCTTTTTTTATTTGTATTCTAAGTGAATAGCATAAATTTTATCATTAAGGATGTTGTGATTGGGTTTTCTTAACCAATTTCCCAACAGTTAATCCCTGAACCAAAATGGCAAAAATCACCAATATATAAGTTATCACTAAAAATAAATCTCGTTCCATGTCTTGAGTTAAGCCCAAACAAAGTGCTATTGAAATACCTCCTCGTAATCCGCCCCATGTCATAATCAAATTCGTTTTCGGAACAAATCCTAAACGCTTATCGAAAAAATGAATTGGTAAAAGCAATGATAAATAACGGCAAACCAATACAATTGGAATAGCTAATAAACCAGCAAAAATATATTCTATATCAAATGTTAGTACTAACACTTCCATACCTATAAAAACAAAAAGTATCGTGTTAAGTAAAATATCTATTAACTCCCAAAATTTGTCGACATAGGTTTCGGTAACTTCAGACATAGCCGATTGTCTAACGGTATCGTTCCCTACCAATAAACCGGCTACAACCATTGCTAAAGGAGCCGATAAATGTAGTTTTTGAGCAATACTTATACCAATCATAACAGCTGCTAAAGTTATAATTACCTCGGTATCATAATCATCTATAGATCGCATTAAATAATAGGTTATATATCCTAATGCTAAGCCAAGTGCTATACCTCCTATTACTTCTGTTCCAAATAACTCCATAATATAACCGAACGAAGAAGCTTCCTGATTCCCTTTTTCAGCAATATTAAAAATTGTAGTAAACACCACTACTCCAACTCCATCGTTAAAAAGTGATTCTCCTACTATTTTTGTTTCTAAATTTTTTGGTGCATTAGCTTTTTTAAGAATTCCCAAAACTGCAATAGGATCGGTTGGCGATATTAAAGCTCCAAATAATAAACAATAAATAAAGTCTACATTTAGACCAAAAATAGGCAATACAAAATACATTATTCCTCCTATTAGAAATGTAGATGTTAATACGCCTATAGTTGCAAAAACTAAAATAGGCCAACGCTGTACTTTTAATTGTTCAAAATTTGTATGCAATGCACCGGCAAATAATAAAAATCCTAACATTACATCTAATAATAAACTTCTAAAATCGAGCTTTGTTATTATATATTCTTCAATATTTAATAAAGTATCATCAAAATAGCTAATTCCTAAAACTGACAAACTAAAGACAATGGTTATTAGCATTAAACCAATTGTAGTAGGTAATTTTAAAAACTTAACATTGATATACCCAAAAACAGCGGCCAATAAAATAATTATTGAAATTGCTAAAAATGGACTCATATTCTGTAAGATTTCATTCAGAATAAATAAATATATACTACTTTTTACAGTAGCATAATTTAAGAAAAATAAGGGTGTATAGCTGCTTAGATTTAATCCCTAGAATAACCGAAACGTTTTAATTGACGTTCGTTGCTACGCCAGTTTTTATTAACTTTTACGTATAGTTCTACATGCACTTGTTTTCCAAAGAATTTTTCTAAATCTTTTCGTGCTTCAACTCCTACTCTTTTTAAAGCATTTCCCTTATGTCCAATAATTATCCCTTTTTGAGTTTCTCGCTCAACCATAATTATGCTACGCATCCTGATAATTTTTTCTTCTTCAAAAAATTCTTCTGTATCAATCTCCACAGAATAAGGAATTTCTTTTTTGTAATGCATCAAGATTTTTTCCCTGATAATTTCATTCACGAAAAAGCGTTCGGGCTTATCAGTTAGACTATCTTTCGGATAAAATGCAGGACTTTCCGGAAGTAATTCTACTATTCGATTAAAAACTTCAGAAATATTAAAACCTTCTAAAGCAGAAATCGGATAAATCTCAGCATTAGGTACTTTATTGGCCCAAAGTTGAACCTGAGATTCTAATTGCTCTTGATTAGATTTATCAATTTTATTTAATAATAATAAAACAGGAATTTCACTATGAATTATTTTGTTAAAAAAGGCTTCATCCTTCAATTCTTTTTCCCCTATTTCGACCATATAAATCAAAATATCAGCATCTTCGAAAGCGGTCTTTACAAAATCCATCATCGATTGCTGTAACTCGTAGGCAGGTTTAATTATACCGGGAGTATCACTCAACATTACCTGAAAGTCTTCTCCGTTTACAATTCCTAAAATACGGTGACGTGTTGTTTGTGCTTTAGAAGTGATAATTGATAAACGCTCCCCAACAAAAGCATTCATTAAAGTTGATTTACCTACGTTAGGATTTCCGATAATATTTACAAAACCTGCTTTATGTGCCATAGTCTATTTTTTTTGCAAAGGTATCTAATTTTTAAACGTTCTCGTGAAGTGGAGAATCTTTTAATAAATTTAGCTATAAAATATACATTTTAAGTATTTAAATTTAGGTAATACACTAAAATGTTTTTATTCAAATTACGATTATATTAATTCTTGCATAGAATGCGCCGTATAACTTTTCTATTCCATTATTTTATCTAATTTTGCGGCTTTTATATCCCCGATTTCCCTTAAAAGACAGGTTTTCAACATGAAACAAATTTTAAATTTATTTGATTTTAAACAAAAAGTAAACTATAAGACCGAAATTTTAGCAGGTTTAACAGTAGCAATGACTATGATTCCAGAATCATTATCATTTGCAATTTTGGCTGGTTTTCCTCCTCTCGTTGGTTTGTATGCTGCATTTATAATGGGTATTATTACTGCCGTTTTAGGTGGTAGGCCAGGATTGGTTTCCGGTGGTGCTGGAGCTACTGTGGTAGTTCTAATTGCATTAATGAAATCTCATGGATTAGATTACGTATTCGCTGCTGTAGCATTAGCAGGTGTATTTCAATTATTAATTGGTTTATTTAGGCTTGGTAAATTTATTCGCTTAGTACCTCAGCCTGTTATGTTTGGCTTTGTTAACGGACTGGCAGTTATTATATTTTCAGCTCAGTTAAAACAGTTTAAAACCATAGTCAATGGTCAAACAGAATGGTTATCAGGTTCGCCTATGCTAATTATGCTTGGTTTAGTAGCCTTAACTATTGCTATTATTTTAATACTCCCTAAAATAACTAAAGCAGTTCCTGCTTCTTTAGTGGCTATTATTGTTGTATTTGCTTTGGTTTACTTTTTAGGCATAGAGACAAGACAAGTAAAAGATATCGCTTCTGTAAGTGGTACTTTGCCTCCTTTCCATATTCCTCAAGTTCCGCTAACTTTTGAAACCTTAAAAATTATTATGCCTTATGGGTTAATAATGGCAGCTGTTGGTTTAACGGAAGGATTACTGACTTTAAATTTAGTCGATGAAATTACAGGTACTCGCGGGCGTAGCAATAAAGAATGTGTAGCTCAGGGAGCCGCAAATATTGCTAATGGTTTTTTCTACGGAATGGGTGGCTGCCCAATGTTAGCACAAACTTTAGTTAATTTATCGTCCGGATCAAGAGCTAGGTTATCAGGGATTATTGCTTCTTTAACCATATTGACCATAATTTTAGTAGGTGCTCCGGTAATCGAATTATTACCAATGGCAGCACTTACTGGAGTAATGATAATGGTGGCATTTGGTACTTTTGAATGGGCTAGTTTTAAAACCTTCAACAGAATGCCTAAACACGATATTTTCGTTATGCTAATAGTAACAATTATAACCATCGTACTTCATAACTTGGCATTAGCGGTATTAATAGGTGTTATTATTTCAGCCCTTGTATTTGCATGGGATAATGCAAAAAGAATACGTGCTAGAAAACGAATAGATTCTGAAGGGATAAAACATTATGAAATTTATGGTCCGCTTTTCTTTGGATCTACTACAGCATTCAACGAAAAATTTGATGTTTTAAACGATCCGGAAGAAGTTATTGTTGATTTCTCTGAAAGCCGAATTGTAGACATGTCGGGGATTGAAGCTGTAAATAAATTGACAGAAAGATATGCTAAACAAGGTAAAAAATTACATTTACGCCATTTAAGTGAAGATTGCCGCAGATTATTAAGTAATGCTGATGCAATTATTGAAGTAAATATTATTGAAGATCCTACCTACCGAGTAGCGACTGATAAAGCTTAAGTTTACTATTTAAAATCAATAAAAAAGCCTTTAAAATTGAGAATTTTAAAGGCTTTTTTATACCTATTTATCAGATGAAGCTTCCTCTTCTTCTAAAGAACTAAAACTTTTTATAGCCTGATTAGGAGCAATTATATTGAAACCTTTCCAGAAATCAGGATTAAATTCATTAAACTCTTTGTATTCAAAATTAATATCAGGAGTTACAGCATCGTAAGTATCTTCAGAAATAGGATTCTCATCATAGACTACTACTTGTGTTTTATAGCTATTTGTTGCTATTGCACCTACCTGAACTTTCACTTCCTTTAAGCGTTTATTCCAAATCCAGCTTCCTTTTTTGATTAAAAATTTGAAGGGCCTATCAACACCAAAAGTGTGTGCTATTTTAAATTCGATGTATTGTGGTGTATATTTTTGATCGTCATTCTTTTTAAAAATCATTTTCCCTGTATTCAATTCGTTCTTGTTACTAACGCCAAATAATTTAAAAGAACCTAATTCGTGTACATTATGATATTCTAATCGATATACTCCAAAATCGTTAACATTTACAAACATTTTTCCGGCATAATCTGCATTCTTCTTAGGAGAGAAAGTAATTACATAAGCCATTTCATCCCCAAACTGAGTAACTCCTTCAATTTCAAAATTATATTTTCTAATTTTATGGAAAACATCCAATTCCGAGTCATGTTTCCAGAAAAGCTGATTAAATGCTTTTTCTATTTTTTCATTAGCATATTCTTTTCTATTCTGAAGATTTTCAATACTATCTTTAGCTCTTTCTTCCGGAGTCATTTGGGCAGGATCAATTTTATTCATCACTTCCTCTTGATCTCTTTTAAAACCTATAAGCCCGGATTTCACTTTTATGTAAGTATTCTCTCCTAAATTCTCTTTTAATATACGCTCAATTGTATTCATCACGTCATTAAAAGCTTCATCTTCAGTAGGATTGTATAAATTAGCAACCTTAATTAGTTCTATTTTCTGATCTTTATCATCCCCATAAATATCTCCTAAATATTCGCGATAACTATCTACATACTTAGGGATCTTTCTAACCATATTATCAACAAAATCTTGATCAATTTCTTCAAAAGTACTTTTATCAAGATCTACATCTAATTTTTTAATATTATCATTAAATGAACTTCTTAAAAAGAATCTTTTCTTGGATAAAGTAGTCACATAATTTTTATCAACATTATCCATAACACGATCTATAATTACCTTAGCATCTACTTCTTTATCTGATAAAAACACTTCATCTAAAGCGATAGAAGAAGAAGAAATATATAAGGTGTCTGATAATTCACTGAATAGAAAAGATTTGTTAGTATATCCGAGAGAGGAAATTGTAATTGTATCAGAATTTTCAATATTTTCCGGTAACGTAAAAGCACCATCTCCATTTGTTAATACTCCTTGCGTTTCTCCATATTGAACAGTAGCATAAGGTACTGCATTACTTGTTTCTTGATCTAATAAAATAGATGATTTTTGAGCATTACTTGTAGTATACAAGCAGATAAAAACTATAAATAAAATTTTTTGCATTTCTATAAAGCTTAGGTTTGCTAAATTAAAATTTCAATTTGGGATTAAGCGTAAATTCTATCTATAAATTATAATTTATAAATAAAAGAATGTTGTTTTCGGATAAGTTTTTAAAATCTAACATTGTTTTATGGAAGACTATTCATAATAATTGTAATTTTAAAACTTAGAATAGTTATACATAATTTATGCCTATTAAAGTTAAAGGAGATAAAGATTTTAAGGATACCACTTCTATTCAAAATAAAGCGTATCGTATTAATCTAAACGAGAATATTTACGGAACTTTTGCTGAAATTGGGGCCGGCCAAGAAACGGTGAGAAACTTTTTTAAAGCTCCCAATCCTACCGGAACAATAGCAAAAACCATGAGTGCTTACGATAAAGATTTTAGTGATGCTATTTATGGAGCTGAACCAGCTAAACGATATGTAACCGAACCGCGATTAAAAGCTATGATGGCTTACGAGACCGGATTAATTGAAAAACGAATTTCTAGGTTAAAACATCCTAACAAACTTTTCTTTAGTTTTGCCAATACAGTGGCTACAATAGATTGGGCTAAAAAATATAAAGGTCACGGATGGATGGGTATTCGCTTTCAAACCCACCCAAAAGAAGAATATAGTGAAATTATTATGCATGTGCAGCTACATGAAAATAGTGCTGCTAAACAACAAATTTCGCTTGGAATGATGGGAGTAAATCTTATCTACGGAGCTTACTATTACTATGATGAGCCTATTTTATTACTCGACCATTTGTTCGACCATTTAAGTTTTGATAAAATAGAAATCGATACTATAAATTTCACTGGCCCTGCTTTTAAAGATGTTGATAACCGGTTAATAAGTTTGGAACTTGTAAAAAAAGGAATGACAGATGCTGTAATGTTTTCGCCTTCGGGAAATAACGTGCTATCTGCTAACATGCTTTACAAGAAAAATATACTAACTCTCCGTGGAAGTTTTAGACCGGTAACTAAAGTAAACCTTAGCATGTATGAAAAATCTTTAGAGTTATTTACTAAAGAACATGAGCTAGACCCTGCCGATGTTAAAGTTATTTTTGAAATGACTCTCTTCAACTTAAAAGCTGAAGGTGATAAAATTGACGAAGCCGATTTTCTACACCGAGCTGATTTATTATGTGCATTAGGACATACAGTAATGATTTCTAACTTTCAGGAATATTATAAAGTTGTAGATTATTTTGCCCAGTACACTAATAAAAAAATAGGGCTTACAATGGGAGGTGAAACTCTAATAGATATTTTTGACGATAAATATTATAAAGAATTAAGCGGTGGAATTTTAGAAGCTTTTGGTTCGCTTTTCGCAAGAAATGTAGATATTTATTTATATCCTATTCAAGATGAAGAAACCAAGAAACTATATACTTCAAAAAATATAAGAGTTAGTAATAACACTCGAGGCTTATTTAATTTCTTTAAACAGAATAATAGAATTATTGATATTACTGATTACGACGAAGAAACTTTGGATATTTCTTCCAGAAAAGTTCATGAAATGATTGTAAACAAAAAAGAGGGATGGCAACGTATGGTTCCAGAAAAAGTTGCTAAACTTATAGAAGCCAAAAAAATGTTTTACTAGGATTAGTAGGCTTTTTCAAAATAAATAATTCCATTTAATGTATTAAAAAAACCCGGAAATTCCGGGTTTTTTAATTGACACTATTTATTAGTTTTCTGTAGAATTCACTTTCAAAATATCGTTCGAATAATCAACATCCGGTAACATTTTATTTGGATCGATTTCTATTTGTTTTGGTTTTTTATTAGTTTTAACCAAATGGCTCCAAGTATTGCCTCTTTCCCAAATTTCCACTGGTAGGCGTACATCTTCTTTAGATCCATCTTGATAAGTTATTCTTAATTGAACAGGCATAGGAACACTTCCTTTATTTTCAAGGGTAACTATAAACCCATTTCCGTTTTTAGTTGGCACAATTTCCTTAACCCCTAAATCTATATTTCCGTTTCCGTAAAACCAGTTTCCGAAGAACCAAGATAAGTTTTCACCGGCTACGTTTTCCATATGGTTGAAAAAGTCTGACGGTTGTGGATGTTTATAAGCCCAAGTTTTTATATACGATTTAAATGCATTATCAAATCTTTCGTGTCCTAAAATATATTCTCGTAACATAAATAATCCAACAGCTGGTTTGTAATAAGCTGTCATTACTAAATTTTGCAAATTAGTTACATCAGGATATGTATCAATTCCTTCTCTACTATAGCTTTTCAACCAATTAGTTAAGTTACGAACTTGGTTAAGACTTGCTGGATATTCGCCAAACTCTTTAGTACTATAATAATTTATAAAAGTATTGAACCCCTCATCCATCCATGCATATCGTCTCTCATTAGAGCCTACAATCATTGGAAACCAGTTATGCCCAAATTCATGGTCGGTTACTCCCCATAACGATGCTCCGGTACTTTCCCAACTACAAAAACTTAGCCCTGGATATTCCATTCCACCAATTTCTGCGGCAACATTTGTAGCTACAGGGTATGGGTATTCAAACCATTTTTTAGAGTAATTTTCTATTGCATTTTTGGTGTACTCAGTAGAACGCTCCCAAGCGTTATTTCCGTTACTTTCTTTTGGATAAACCGACTGTGCGTACGCTTCTTCTCCGCTAGGTAAGTTTATTTTTGCTGCATCCCAAATAAATGCTTTTGATGAAGCAAAGGCTACATCTCTAGTATTTTCCATAGTAAAATGCCATGTTAATGTTCCTTCTTGCTTGGCACGTATAGAGGCATCGTTTACTTCTTCTGGTTTTACAATATAAACCGTTTCATTACTATTTCTAGCCTTTTTCATTCGGTCTCTCATAACAGAAGACATTACTTGACGCTCATTTTCTAGTTTACCTGAACCTACTACAATATGATTGTAAGGTGCTGTAATTTCATAATCGTAATCCCCATAATCTAAATAGAATTCTCCGGCTCCTAAATAAGGTTCAACATTCCAACCTTCAACATCATCGTAAACTGCTGCTCTTGGATACCATTGTGCCATAGCATAAATAGTTCCATCTTCAACTTTTAGTCTTCCCATTCTATCCATTCCTTTAACAGGAATATTGTATACAAAATTCATCGATACCTTTGCCTTTCCTCCATTTGGTTTTATTGGTTTATCAAACCAAACCTGCATACGGGTATCAGTAATAATGTGTTTAGTTGAAGTACTGCTTCTTGTTTTTGCTTTTAAGTTTGAAATCTCGTAACCTCCATCTGTATCACCGTTATAACGATTTCCTCCAATGGGAGTAGTTAAAGTTCCTCTTGAATTCTCTGTAAAGCGATTTTGCTCTAAATAAAGCCAAATAAAAGAAAGCGCATCAGGACTGTTATTTGTATAAGTAAGCGTAATTTCTCCACTTAAAGTATGATTTTCATCATCTAGAGTAGCCTTAATTTTATAATCGGTTTCATTTTGCCAGTAATCTGGACCTGGAACTCCGGATGCTGATCGGTACCTATTGCCCGAACGATCCATAAATTCATTAAATTCTGACTGGTTACTGCTTTTTACTTTTTCTTGTGCTGTGGCAGATATGCTAAAAGCCCCTATAAGCATAAAAAAGCACATTGCTTTTGAAATAAAATTCATTTATCTATAATTTAAATATACGGATGGCTAATTTAGAAAAAGCACCGCTTTTTTCTATAAACTATTCGGTATTTATCATAACAACCTATTACTAAAGCTGAAATTTTATGAGAAATCGTTAAAATTGTTTCGCATTCCGATCGTACATAACAATACTTCCGGCAACTGAAACATTTAAACTAAAAGTAGAACTGAATTTTACTAAAAAATGAGATTTTTCGATTGCTTTTTTAGATAAGCCGTGATCTTCTGCTCCTAATAAATATACACACCGTCTAGGATGCTTAAATTCTTCTAGAGCAGTTGCTTCTTCAGTTAATTCTACTCCTACTAGCATTGCTCCCTTGGGCAGGTGAGCATAAAAATCATCAAAAGTATCATAATGGAAATAGGGCATTGCTCCTACGGCTTTATGTGTATCGCAAGCTTGCTTTGCATATCGATTTCCGATTGTAAAAATAAAACTTGCTCCCATATTTTGGGCTGATCGCCATAAAACACCTAAATTTTCTGGAGTTTTTCCATTTTGAATACCTATTCCGTAGAATCCTTGCTTGAGATTATCAACTTTCATAATCGCAAGGTACTATTTTACTAGTATTCTTGAAAAAGCTTCAAAAAACATCCTTTTATAAAAAATAAAAAACCTCATAATATTGATATTATGAGGTTTTTTTATTTTTTTTCTTATTTAGTTAAAATAAATTGAAAGCTACCTGAATTGCTCCGTAATCTTTTACAGGATTCCATGAAGCAGTGGCTGATACAGGTAAGGTATATTTATCAAAAATATTTAAATCTCGATTATAAATTACACCTAAATTTGTAAAACCTGCTTCATCTCCATAAAAATTAGCATCAACATCTGCAAATGAGAAGGCTCCCCCTGCAAGTAATGATAGTGACCAATCACTTTCATCTAAAACTACGTAACTTGCTTCTATATAATTAGAGTATGCATTTTTTAAACTTCCATTATCGTTAATATAGGTATCTCTACCCTGTACAATTGTACTCCACGATAATTTTAAAGGAATTTGTTGAAATTGATAACCTAAAATAACATCTATAAAATGAGAGGTTGAATTTCTATCATAATCAAATATTTTAGCATCCGGATAATCGCTATAATTATTAATATCCCAGATAGCCAAAGACCAACCTTTATGCATAAACTGCACGTAATAGTCGAATTCGGTATAATCTCCATTAAAACCACGGCCTCCCCATAATCCGGCTTTAAAAAAACCATTTTTTGAAGTATAATTTAAATCGGCTGCCGTCATTGGAGCA
Organism: Zunongwangia sp.; assembly: GCF_048269745.1. Lineage (NCBI taxonomy): Bacteria > Pseudomonadati > Bacteroidota > Flavobacteriia > Flavobacteriales > Flavobacteriaceae > Zunongwangia > Zunongwangia sp. The sequence goes on from NZ_JBLXIB010000004.1 coordinate 269,151, forward strand.
TCGGTTACATGCAAGCCTTTCCATAAGTGCATGTTTTTTATCTGTAAATTGAAATGAAATAGTTTTGCATTATCTTCAACTTCATTTTCATTCCGTTGCTGAACAATGTTTTCATCGGAAACTTGTGAAAATGCAAAATTACCAGTAAGCAAAACAACTAAAACTACAATATAATTTTTAATGTTATTCATAATACTATTTTCCTAAAATTAAAAATAAACCTGCAGCGATTGCTGCTCCTATAATGGGGCCTAAAACCGGAATCCAAGCATATCCCCAACCACTATCAGTTTTGCCTTTTATAGGCAATAAGGCATGTACAATACGTGGACCTAAATCTCTCGCAGGGTTTATGGCATAACCAGTTGTTCCTCCTAGCGACAAACCAATTCCCCACACAATAAAAGAAACTGGAATAGCGCCAATAGCACCTAATCCTACTTTAGTTGTTGCTCCGGCTTGTGTTTCAAACGATGCATCAGCAAAATAAAATACAGCAATAATTAGGACAAAAGTTCCTAAAATCTCACTTATCAAGTTCCTAAAGTTATTAGGAATGGCTGGAGCTGTACAAAACACAGCCCTTTTAGTAGCACCATCTTCAGTTGCATCAAAATGATCTTTGTACATTAAATACACACACGTAGCACCTATCATAGCGCCTATAAATTCTCCCGCCAAGTATGTTGGTACATCTTGCCATGGGAATAATCCGCCTATGGCTAAACCTATAGTTACTGCCGGGTTTAAATGTGCTCCGCTATAAGGTCCTGCCACAACAACTCCGGCAAAAACACCTAATCCCCATGCGGTAGTTACCACTATCCAATCACTTCCATTTCCTATGGTTTTCTTTAAATTTACGTTTGCTACTACGCCTCCACCTAGGAGGATTAGTAATGCCGTTCCTAAAATCTCTGCTATAAAAGGTGTCATATATTCTTCGGTTTAAAGTTTAGTCCACTCTTGTAATGCTTTTACAGCACGATACCAACCTTCTGTTTTTTCTTTAATTTTATCTTGATCTTCAGTAGGTTCGAACTTCTTATCTTCTTCCCACATTTCTTCAATCTCTTCCATACTATCCCAATAGCCAACGGCTAAACCGGCTAAGTAAGCAGCTCCTAAGGCTGTAGTCTCAGTTACTTTAGGACGAATAGTTTGTGTATTGAGTACATCGCTTTGAAATTGCATCAACATATCGTTTACTGAAGCTCCTCCATCCACACGTAGTTGTTCTATGTCAATACCGCTATCTGCTTTCATTGCTTTTAAAATATCCATAGTTTGATAGGCTATTGCTTCTAAAGATGCTCGAGCAATATGAGCGTCTTCAGTACCTCTAGTAATTCCAAATATGGTACCTTTTGCTTTTTGATCCCAATGTGGTGCTCCTAAACCTGAAAAAGCGGGAATAAAATAAACACCATCAGTATCTTCTACTGAACTAGCTAAATATTCTACATCTGCGGATCTTCTGATAATACCTAAACCATCTCTAAGCCATTGTACAACAGCTCCTGCTATAAAAATACTTCCTTCTAAACAATATTCGGTTTTACCATTAATACGCCAAGCAACAGATGTTAGTAGATTATTTTCTGAAATGATAGGTTTTTCTCCTATATTCATTAACATAAAACAACCAGTACCATACGTATTTTTAACCATCCCTTTCTTTGTACACATTTGTCCAAATAGCGCTGCCATTTGGTCTCCGGCGATACCGGCAATCGGAATTTTAGAAGCGAATACAGTTGTTTTTGTATGACCGTAAACTTCGCTAGAATCTTTTACTTCCGGAAGCATGCTTTTTGGGACTCCGAAAATTTCCAAAAGCTCATCATCCCACTCCATTGTATTAATATTAAAGAACAAAGTTCTACAAGCATTAGTTACATCGGTAACATGGAGTTCTCCTTTAGTGAAATTCCAGATAATCCAAGTATCAATAGTTCCCAATACCAAATCTCCAGCTTCTGCTTTTTCTCTTGCACCTTCTACATTATCTAAAATCCATTTTACTTTTGTCCCTGAAAAGTAAGAATCGATAACCAGACCTGTTTTTTCTTTTATAATTTCAGCAGTACCGTCTTTTTTTAATTCATCACAGTAGTCTGAAGTTCGCTTATCTTGCCATACAATTGCATTATATACAGGCTCCCCTGTATTCTTATCCCATACTATAACGGTTTCGCGTTGGTTTGTAATTCCGATTCCTGCAATGTTATTTCCGTTATTTCCGTGCTTTGTAGTAGCTTCTGCAGCTACTCCAGCTTGTGTAGACCAAATCTCTGTAGGATCATGCTCTACCCAACCTGGTTTTGGGAATATCTGATTAAACTCTTTTTGGGCTACTGACACTATTTCTCCTTTTTTGTTAAAAAGAATAGCTCTTGAACTTGTAGTCCCCTGATCTAAAGCTAACATATATTTTTCCATACTATCTATTTTTACTATATCGTTTTCGTTTTAAAGAAATACTATATCTTATTAAATTTAATAAGATATAGTGATCAATAATTAGGTTATTTAATACTATAATTTTTTGCTATTTCCTTGAAAGCTTCTATTTGTGCATTTTTCCATGCTTCATCTTTTCCTAATTCAGAAGCTAATAAATCCGCAACTACAGGTGCGCTTTCAATTGCCGCATCGGCATCCATAAATAGCATACGCACTCGTCTAGCCAAAATATCATCTACGGTTCTAGCAATTTCTTTTTGAACTGCCCAAACAACCTCAGCTTTCTTAAAGTCTAATCTTGGATGTATTTTTTCTGCTAATTCTGGTCGTGAATTTATCAGTTTTTGAATTTCATCTTGATCACTTCCGTATATGTATAAATGATTAGTTAAATCAGGATTTTCTTTAAATCCATGAATTTTTAAATCTTTTGTTTTACATACTGCATCTTGAAGTTTTCCTAAAGAAATAGCTTTATTGATAGTATCTTCAGCCATTTTTCGGAAAGTAGTCCATTTACCACCCGTAATAGTTATTAATCCGGTTTTAGAAACAATTACCTTATGACTTCTCGAAATTTCTTTTGATTTTTCTGAACCATCTTTAGGAGCTGCTAACGGACGTAAACCGGCATATACACTTCGTACATCTTTTCGAGTTACTTTTTTCTCTAAATAGTTATTGAAGGTTTTCAGAATAAATTCTATTTCTTTTTCTAACGCCTGAGGCTCTAAACTGTGATCATCTAATTGTGTATCTGTAGTTCCCACAATTACTTTATCATGCCATGGCACCGCAAATAGCACTCGACCATCTTCAGTTTTAGGAATCATAATTGCATCTTCTCCAGGAAGAAAAGATTTATCGAATACTAAATGGACTCCTTGACTAGGTTTTACCATGTTTCTAGCATTAGGATCTTCCATTTTCAGTATTTCATCAGTAAATACACCAGTCGCATTTATTACCGTTTTTCCTGAAAATGTATAATCTTCTCCGGTTTCTTGATCTTTTGCTGAAACACCTTCAATTTTATTATTATTGATAATTAAATTATTTACTTTAAAATAATTTAATACAGCAGCTCCTTTTTCTATAGCTGTTTGTGCAACATTAACTGCCAATCGAGAATCATCAAACTGTCCATCCTGATAAACAACACCACCTCTTAATTTATTTCTTCGTATTGTGGTGATTCTATCAGCAGTTTCTTTTTTATTTATATGAAATGATTTACCTAAACTTAATTTCCCTGCTAATAAATCATACATTTTAAGACCTATTGTATAAAAAGCACCTTCGTACCATCTATAATTTGGAATTATAAAACTTTGATTTTTGACTAAATGCGGTGCATTTTTACTTAGAAGACCTCTTTCATGTAAAGCCTCTCTAACTAAGTCCACATTCCCTTGTGCTAAATAACGTACACCTCCATGCACTAATTTGGTACTTCTACTTGAAGTTCCTTTAGCAAAATCTGCTTGCTCTAGCAACAGTGTTTTATATCCTCTAGTAATGCTATCTAAAGCTACTCCTAAACCGGTAGCTCCACCACCGATTACAATAACATCCCATTTACTTTCTGATTTTGCTCTATTGAGCAAACTTTCACGAGAAAAAATATTTTTAGCACTCATAGTATTCCTGTATTAGAACACTAAAGTATAAAAAAAATATCAAATCGAAACAAAACGGAATAAAAAAATTAAATAAAAAAACTAAAACGAAAGTATATCCGAAACTAAATGAAATGTAAAATATTTCAACTTTAGCTAAGTTTTTGAATCTAATTATGCATAAATATTATATTGAATTACTAAATTCGTAGCCTAAATTTTATTTTCCTCACATGAAAAGGCATCAATCTATCCTCGAAAAATTAAAAAAAGATCATCATGTAGAAGTTTCCGAGCTTTGTGAAGAATTAAAAGTTTCAGCAGTCACTATCAGAAAAGATTTAAAACTACTTGAAGATAAGGGATTATTGTTTAGAACTCACGGAGGTGCCACTTTGGAAAATCCATATATAACTGATAGACCTGTTAACGAAAAAGAAAAAATAGCGATTTCTGAGAAACAAAAAATAGCTCAAACTGCCGCTAATCTTATTAAAGATAAAGATTCTATAATGATAGCATCGGGCACAACTGTTCAGGAATTAGCCAGATGTATTACTAATAAAGGACCACTAAATGTTATTAGTTCTTCCTTACATGTCTCTTTAGAGTTGCTTAAACATCCTAATATAGAAGTAATTCAACTAGGCGGATCACTTAGGCATAGTTCTGCTTCTGTAACCGGTTATTATGGTAGACTATTATTAAAAAACATTACTTGTAATATGGTTTTTATGGGGGTAGACGGGATTGATGTAGATTACGGATGCACTACTACAAGCTTAGAAGAAGCTTTACTAAACCAAAGAATGATAACTGCATCTCAGCATACTATTATTTTGGCAGACTCTTCTAAATTCGGCAAAAAAAGCTTTGGTCGTATTTGCGCTATCGACCAGATAGACCAAATAATTACAGACAAAGGAATAAGTAATGTACAAATAAAAAAATTTAAAGCTTTAGGGGTTAAATTGACTATTGTTTAAGCGCTAATTTTTAAGCTTTCAAACTTGCTTTTCCCAGGTGATTCTTCACATTTAGTTAATGCTAAAAATACACTAATATTATTATAAATTCTTCAATTTATAGAATTAAAAGCTTAATTTAAGGGCTTAAAACCAAAGAAGAGACAACAATTAACCACAAGCATTAACATTTAAAAAGGTCTCTAAAAACCTTACTTAACCTTATTCGCTTTATGAAGCAAAATGTGCAAATTCATTCATTATTTACCGATTTTGATATCTCTTTATTTAAAGCTGGAAAGCATTTTAGAATTTATGAAAAATTAGGCGCTCATAGTATTGAAGTTAATGGAGTTAAAGGCACTTATTTTGCCGTTTGGGCTCCCTCAGCAAAAGAAGTTTCCGTAATTGGAGATTTCAATTACTGGACTGAAAATGAACATCCATTATTTGTACGTTGGGATAGCAGCGGAATTTGGGAAGGTTTTATACCCGGTGTAGCAAAAGGAACTCGTTATAAATATAAAATAACTAGTGCTAATAATAACATTAAAACTGAAAAAGCAGATCCATATGCTAAAAGGAGTGAACATCCGCCAGCAACAGCTTCTATTGTTTGGGAAGATACCTACAAGTGGAAAGACAAAAATTGGTTAAAAAACCGAATTAAAAAAAATAGCCTAGATCAACCTATTTCTATTTACGAAGTTCATTTAGGGAGCTGGCGAAAAAACACACTTGAAAACCATCGACCTTTAACGTATACTGAAATGGCTTCAGAGCTAGTCCAGTATGTAAAAGATATGGGCTTCACTCATGTAGAGTTTATGCCAATTATGGAATATCCGTACGATCCTTCTTGGGGTTATCAAATAACCGGATACTTTGCACCAACTTCTCGTTTTGGGACTCCTGAAGAATTTAAAACTTTAATAGATGCATTTCATAAAGAAGATATTGCCGTAATTTTAGATTGGGTTCCTTCTCATTTTCCAGAAGATAAACACGGACTCGGTTTTTTTGATGGTTCACACCTATATGAACATCCTGATCCTAGAAAAGGATACCATCCCGATTGGAAAAGTCTTATTTTCAATTATGAAAGAAACGAAGTACGCTCTTTCCTTATTAGCAATGCTATTTTTTGGTTAGATTATTATCACATAGATGGGTTACGAGTAGATGCCGTTGCTTCTATATTGTATTTAGACTACTCCCGCGAAGAAGGTGAATGGGAACCAAATGAAAATGGAGGTAGAGAAAATCTAGCAGCAATTTCATTTTTACAGGAATTAAATTTAGAAATATATAGAAGCTTTGAAGGCGTACAAACTATTGCTGAAGAATCTACGTCATTTTCAAAAGTATCAAAACCAATTTACGATGGAGGTTTAGGCTTCGGAATGAAATGGATGATGGGTTGGATGCACGACACCTTAGAATATTTCAAAAAAGATTGTTTTTATAGACAATACCATCAAAACGATATTAGTTTCAGTTTAACTTATGCATTTAGCGAAAACTTCACATTGCCACTTAGCCATGATGAAGTAGTACATGGTAAAAAATCACTTATTCAAAGAATGCCGGGAGATGAGTGGCAACGTTTTGCTAATTTACGCTTAATGTTTACCTATATGTTTTCTCACCCAGGAAATAACTTATTATTTATGGGTGCTGAAATTGGCCAATACAGTGAATGGAATTACGATACTAGTTTAGACTGGCATTTATTAGAATATCCACTACATAAAGGCGTGAATCTACTACTAAAAGATTTAAACAAACTTTACAAAACACAACCGGCATTATTCGAAAAACAATTTAGCCCAGAAGGGTTTGAATGGATTTCTTACGATGATTCACAAAACTCGATACTAAGTTATATCCGTAAAGGAAACGAACCCAAAAATGACCTTATCATCATTTGTAATTTTACGCCTACTCCTTTAAAAGAATATCGAATAGGAATACACCAACCCGGAATTTTAAAAGAACTAGTAAATAGTGATGATAAAAAATATGCAGGATCCGGATTGAAAAATGATAATATAATAATAGAAAATCAAACATTTCACGGTAAAAAATATTCAGCTTCTTTTGATGTCCCGCCACTAGCTGCTGTAATTTTTAAAATCATTTAATTACCGAAATGTATAAATACCTAGAAGAATGATAACAAACACTGAATTAGAAAAGAAAGGAAATTTATTCCCTAAAAAAATGGTTTCCTATGAGCAAGATGGTGACTCCATATCGTTTGTTTGTGAAAATAACGTCCATTTAATTATTACTATAGTTCGAGACAGCATGTTACGGTTTCGATATGCTACACATGGTATATTTCAAGATGATTTCTCATATGCTATAGACGAAGATCAATCACACGGATATTCTGTTCTTGAAGTTTTAGAAGATGATGAAGCCGTTTGGATTGTGACCAACCAAATAAAATGTAGAGTACTAAGAAGTGATTTAAGAATAGGCATTTACGATTTAGACGATAATACAATTTTAGAAGATGAAATTGGCTTTCATTGGGAAGAAAGTTTCGAGTTTGGAGGCAATTACGTAAAAATGAGTAAAAACACCGTTGATGGTGAAAATTTTTACGGAATGGGCGATAAACCAACGAGCTTTAATTTAAAAGGAAAGCGGTTTAGCAATTGGAATACCGATCAGTATGCTTTTAGTAAAGACACTTCTGAATTATATAAAACTATACCATTTTATATAGGTCTTCACCACGCTAAAGCTTATGGAATTTTTTTTGATAATAGTTTCAAAACACATTTCGACTTTTGCCACGAGCGCAGAAATATTACAAGCTTTTGGGCAGATGGAGGAGAAATGAATTATTATTTTATCTACGGGCCAAAAATTTCCGAAGTAGTCACTAAATATACAAACCTAACTGGTAGGCCTGAATTACCACCTATGTGGGCCTTAGGTTATCACCAAAGTAAGTGGAGTTATTACCCAGAAGATAAAGTTAGAGATTTAGCTAAGAGCTTTCGTGATAATAAATTTCCTTGCGATGCGCTCTATTTAGACATCGATTATATGGAAGGTTTTAGATGTTTTACATGGAATAAAAAATATTTTCCAAAACCTAAAAACATGATTCAAGATCTAGAAGAAGATGGCTTTAAAACTATTGCTATTATAGATCCGGGAATTAAAATTGATGAAGAATACGAAATATACAAAGATGGTCTTGATAAAGATTATTTTTGTAGACGTGCAGATGGACCTTTAATGAGAGGAAAAGTATGGCCAGGAAATTGCGTGTTTCCTGACTTTACAAACCCGGAAGTACGAGAATGGTGGGCCGAATTATATAAGACGATTATTGGTGAAACCGGAATAAAAGGAATTTGGAATGATATGAACGAACCAGCTGTAATGGAAGTTCCAGGAAAAACTTTTCCGCTCGATGTTCGTCATAATTATGATGGAAATCACTGTAGCCACCGTAAAGCTCATAATATTTATGGGATGCAAATGGCTAGAGCCACTTACGAGGGCGTTAAAAAATATATGTTCCCAAAACGTCCTTTTACAATTACCAGAGCAAGTTATTCTGGCGGACAACGATTTAGTTCTACTTGGACAGGGGATAACCTTGCCAGTTGGGAACATTTATGGCTAGCCAACATGCAAATTCAGCGTCTAGGTATAAGCGGTTTTAGTTATGCAGGAACAGATATTGGTGGATTTGCAGATCAGCCTAGCGGTGAGCTATTTGCCCGTTGGATACAACTAGGAGTATTCCATCCTTTTTGTCGTGTACACTCTTCTGGAGATCATGGAGAACAAGAACCATGGTATTTTGGAGAAGAAATACTAGATATAACTAGAAAGTTTGTAGAGTTGCGCTACCAATTATTACCATATTTGTATACAGCTTTTTATCAATACTGTGAAGAAAATATTCCTATTATAAAACCTTTGGTGTATTATGCTCAGGAAGATATCCAAACCCATTACCGTGCGGATGAGTTTATTTTTGGAGATAGCATTTTAGTTTGCCCGATACAAGAACCTAACGCTCATGGTAGAAGAATGTATTTTCCTCAAGGACGATGGTATAATTTCTGGAATGATGCCATTATTGAAGGAGGTAAAGAGCTTTGGGTAGACGCACCTTTAGATAGTATGCCCATTTTTGTAAAAGAAGGTGCCATGATCCCTAAATATCCCGTACAACAATATGTGGATGAAAAAGAAATTGACGAAATATCTTTAGATATTTATTACAAAAATGGATTAGATAATGCCATGCTTTATGAAGATTCTCATGACGGGTATGATTATAAAATGGGAATTTTTAATATAAGATCGTTCAAATTTACGGGAAAAGTACAAGAAGCCTTTATTCAGCAACATAACACAGATGCCTATAATTCTAATTTAAAAAGAATAAAAATAATTTTTCATGGTTTACCTTTTGAAATAAAATCTGCTAAAGTAAATAATGAAGAAACAGATTTACAAAACTTACAATATAACAAAGAAGAATCTTCAATTGTATTACCAGAAAACTTTGCAGATTTACACATTGTAGGTTAATAAAGTTGCTCATTAAAAGAAGAGTAGATTGGCTTGGCCGAGCCCCCACCAATCTTGCTCTTCTTTATTTTTTTATGAGCTTTAGGACAAAAAAGTGTTTACATTCAATCAATAAAACTTTAAATTAAAGCTAGCTATCAATATTATTTGCTGATAAATTTTATAATCTACTAGTATTATTTCTTGAACTTGATATAAAACTACAATGAAAAGCCATAAAACAATATCGTTTTCGTTATCTTGCAATATATCTATCGACGAATGGTTATGGCAAAAAGATGATGCGTAAGTACATAAAAACCAAATTCATTCGTAAATTGCCCCTTTTTAAAAAAATATTTCATGCTGCGGAAAATTATCGATGATGAGTCTGGTAAAAAAGTAGACGAAGAGGTGATGAATGCAATAACTATAGACTGCGTTGTATTCGGATTTAATGAAGGAAGTTTAGAAGTACTACTAGTAAAACATGCTACCGGAATTAGTAAAAATCGCTGGGGATTACCCGGTGGTTGGATAAAAGAAAAAGAATCTATAAATAATGCAGCCAAACGATTATTAAAAGAACTTACAGGACTTAATAATATTTACTTAGAACAGCTACAAGCTTTTGGAGAACCAAAACGTTTTCCACTTGGTCGCGTAATTACTATTGGCTATTATGCCCTTATAAAAAGTGATGATTATGATATTGTAGCCGGTTTTACCGCAGCAGAAGCTAAATGGTTTAAAATTTCAGAAATACCAGAACTTATTTATGACCATTCTGAAATTTATAATTTCAGCTTAAGAAAATTAAAAAGACGAGTACGCCAAGCTCCTATAGGCTTCAATTTACTTCCGGAGAAATTTACTTTGCTAGATTTAATGCATCTTTATGAAGAAATTTTGGAATTTAAAATGGACAAACCGAATTTCCGTAGAAAGTTTTTAAAAATGAAGCTTTTAATTGATACCGGTGAAAAGCAAAAAAATGTTTCTCATCGTGCAGCTAAATTGTTCAAATTCGATAAAGAAATCTATAAAAAATTAACTGAAAAAGGTTTTATATTTGAATTTTAAGAAGGTAGTTCTGTAATTTCTAGCTCTGCTTCTCCCAATACATTCATATACACATATACAGCTTGTCGCTCAAATAAAAAATGAGAAATGGAAAGCTTTTCCATATGTGCACCTACATGTACACCTTTTGTTGGATTTTTATTTTCTCGCAACTTAATATTAATTTTAGCCAATTCTTCTTGGAGTTTATGCCCTAAATCTTGTTTAGATTTAGATAGCATTTTTTTATGCAACACCGTGTTTAATATTAATTGAACTAATTTATCTTTTATCCAACTTGTATTCTCACCAACTGCTTTATATTTTTCTAAAGAAAATTTTTGAGTTTCGCGATCGAAAGAAAATTTTAAATGAATTTTTAATTCTATTTCTTTATTTTTAAACAGAAATGTTTTGGCTTTTACTCGTAAACCCAATGTAATATCGTAAGGAAGAGCTTCATTTTTTTCTAACCAGATCCATTTAACCTCAGCATAATCATTAATGCTTTTTCCACCTTCTTCGGTATCATTAATTTTAGCTTCCATTGCTTTTTCAAGAGCTGTAAATGGAATTTTTACGGGTATATTTACTATAATGCCTTTCTGATATTCATTTTCCATAAGTAAAACCTTGCTTTTGTTTAAAATTACTAAGAATATAATCGAGCTTATTTAATATTTGGTTAAAATTGAAATTAACTATAAACTTTCAATATAACACCTGCTTGTTAAAATCAAAATTCTTCCTAAATCTTATGAATTTGGATTAGACTACCTTCTATTTTTCAATAAAAAAAGCCCTTTACTTAGAAAGAGCTTTTTTTTAAAATTGAATACCATTTTAATCAAGAATTGGTAATGTACTTGCTGGAAATTCGGTAGATAAATGGAGAATTTTTGCTATAGTTGGTGCAAATTGTTCAGTGTAATACTGCGCATTGGCTTTTACTTCTCCTTTTGCTTTAATTTTATTGCCAAAAGCTATAAACCAAGTTTGATTGGCTCCTGGGATATTGGTTCCGTGATGTCGCCAAGAATTATCCTCGTCTGTCCCAGTACCTCGACCATGATCTGTAGTCATTAAAATAGTGGTTTTTCCTTTATAAAATGGATCGGAATTTACATATTCCCAAATCTCTTTAATCATTTGATCGGTTCGGTTAGCAGAATTTAAATACTGATCGTACCTACCATCATGAGCAAAATCATCAGTTTCTCCATAAGCAATATATAAAATAGATGGTTTATCATGTTTTAAGGCTTCTAGTGCGTAGTTATGGGTAAAAACATCAAATCGTACGCCGCCCCATCTTTTTGGAGTTTCTTTTTGAATTTTATCCAGAAACAAAGCTTCTTTTGATGGATTTTTAGATAACGACGAACGATAACCAGCATTTACTGGTATTCCACTTCTTTTTTCATTTAAAATAAATGGAAACACATCCCAACTTCCAAAAGCAAGCACTTTCCCATTAAATCGATTTGTAGAATTTGCTATTTCTAAAATAGTTTTATTAGGATTATAGATTTTATCGTTACTATTAATATGTTTATCATCAGCTTTACCTGTTAAAATTTCATTATATCCTGGATACGAAAATGCCATGGTATTGGTCAAGTTCACTTTATTATTCTCCCATCGGTTTCCCAATAATATTCCATTTTCAACAACATAATTCCAGAAAAAAGGGAATAGAATTTCTCGCCGCTCTATAGCTGTTTTGGCCCAAAATCGCTTTTTTAGCGCTTCTCTATTTTCAACAAAAGATTCGTTATTTATAAATAACGAATCGGCTCCACCAAATAACTCTTGCCAGCGCAATCCATCTAAAGTGATTACAATAATTTTTTCATCATTTTTATCTTGAGCTTTACTAAGTTGCCCACATAAACATGCAATAATAAAAATTGAAATTCGAAATATTTTCTTCATAATTTTTAGTTTAACCACCAAGGTGTTTGACGTATACCATCGTTACCACTAAACTGCGATTTAATAGCTGCTTCTAGGTTGGCTGTGTTATTATTATATTCGTTTGTTGGATATACAAATCGTTTAGGAGGAGTTTGCTCAGCTTTATAATCAAATTCTGGAAATCCTGTACGCAAATAATCGTAATACTGCGTCCATCCACTTTGTAAAAACGTAGTAATGTACTTCTGCGTTAAAATACTTTTCAACTGATTTTCAGTAGCTCCTATTAAACCTATTTGTGATTGATTTACATATTTTGAAATGGCTTCTTGGGTAAAGTATTCAGAATAACCATCAACATAAGTATTATAAAACTCCATATTTGCTTTGATAGCATTCTCGAAATGATTTGATGCATCATCATTAATCCAACCTCGAACAGAAGCTTCTGCAAGTATAAACTCTACTTCCCAATAACTTAAAATAGCATGTGGCTCGGTAGTTGGGTTAGAGTAATAGCGTGCATTTACTTTAGAAATATTACCATTAGCCACCAAAGTTTCGTTTATTTCTGAATAATTTGAAGTTGGACTACCTCCATTATAGGAATCAAAATCATCTATTGCTAAACCATCTGCTGCGGCTTTAGATGTTTGCTCTGCAATTATAAATAATCTAGGATCTTTTAATTCTTTAAGTAAATCAATATATGTTGAAGACATATACATGCTAGACCCATAACTACTTGAATTAAACTCGGAATATCTACTTCCTTGCTGATCTACAAATACTAATTGTGCATTGTCATCTAAAGAATTTATTAATGTTCCTCGATTATATACTTCCTGAAATTTAGAAGCCACATTTAGAGTTCCTACATTAGTTTTATTGGATAAGGTCAGTAAAATTTTAAGCTCATATGAGTTTATCAATTTTAACCATTTTGAAGCATCTCCTCCATATATAATATCACCTTCCAAACTAAGATCCTCGTCGATAAGTTCACCAGCTTCGTCTAATTCAGAAATAATTCCTTCGAATACTGCTTCTTGACTATCATAAGCAGGTTGATATACCTTTTCAGTTTCTCCTTGTAATGCTTCAGAATATGGTATATCTCCAAATTTCAAGGTTAATTGATAAAAATTGTACGCTCTAAAAAACTTCCCTAAAGCAATATAATTTGGATTATTAATACGCTCGGCTTCTTCTATCATTTTAGTAATTACCCGAAGTTTATTATAACCATCAAAACTGCCACTTCCCCACTTAAAATATTGGTAATCGTTTTCCTCTCCGGTTTGTATTAGCATTCTGGAAGCATACAACGGATCGGTCCCTTCTACTTGAAAAGTTGTTGCTGCAATTTCGGTTAACAATAATTGCGGGTGTGTCTGACTTACATTATTTGGATTTTCGTTTAATCCATCTAAATCTTGACAACTTTTGGTTACAAAGCCAAGTATTATAATGGCTATATAGATATGAATTTTTTTCATGATTAAAATTTAAAATTAAGACCTAAACCAAGGTATCTTGAAGATGGATCTTGAATATTATTATCATCGGTTGTTTTATAATCTGGGTCGGTATAAAAATCCCCTTTTGTAAGTACAAATAGATTATATCCATTAAAGCTTACTTGAGCATTTTTAATAGTTTTACTATTTAGTAGTTCCGTAAAATTATAACTCAAACTAACACTTCTTAATTTTAAGTAAGTACGATCAAACACATTAGCAAAGGTCTCGCTTTCGTCTTCTGTTACTCGTGCACGATATGGATAATTTTGAGACCAAGTTTGCCAACTGATTGGTTTCGTATGTTCTTTAAAAATACGGGTATCAGAAATTACGGTTCCGTTTACGTCTCTTACTAACTTACCACTTACTAAATTTACTCCTTCCGGAACATATACCGGATTTCCGGCGGCGTACTCTTCATCTCTATATTGTACTGATTTTGGATGTTTACCACCCCACCACATTTTTTCTACAACTTGAGATCGGAGTACTCCTCCCCAAACACCATCAACAGCAACATTTAGGTTCCAATTTTTATACTTAAATTCATTTACAAATCCAAATGTCCAATCTGGATCGAAATGCCCTAAATAAGAAGGATACGTATCTTTTGTTGGTAATCCTGTCTCTGAATTAAGAATAACCTCTCCATCAGAAGATTTCTTCCAGGTAGTATCGTAATAACTATCTAAGCGATCGTTAAGGGATAAATTACCGTATTTATTAGCTCCTCCAGCAATTTCAGTAATCTTCTGAACGCGTTTTGTCCAGTTTAATACACCAGACCATTTAAAATCTTTATTCTGAACAGGTTTAAATCGTAATGATAGTTCCACTCCATTAGTTGTATACTCATTTCCATTAATTAATCTTGAATTAAATCCTGAGGCTAATGATATTGGCTGATTGATGATTTGATGCGTATCCAAGGTATTGTAATAAGTAGCATCTAAAGCTAAACGGTTTTTCAGAAAGGAAGTATTCAAACCTATTTCAAAAGAAGTTGAGGTTTGTGGCTCAATATTAGGATTTACAATTGTTGCTCCTCCCATTGGATAACTTAAGCGTTGTATATTCGCAAAATTACCGGAACTTTTATAATATGGAGAAGTTTGGTAAGGATCTAAATCACTAGATACACGGGCCCA
Organism: Zunongwangia sp.; assembly: GCF_048269745.1. NCBI lineage: Bacteria > Pseudomonadati > Bacteroidota > Flavobacteriia > Flavobacteriales > Flavobacteriaceae > Zunongwangia > Zunongwangia sp. Next base: position 284,402 of record NZ_JBLXIB010000004.1, read on the forward strand.
AGAACTGAATAATTTAATATAGCTTATAGATTCCGGTAAATCGACCATATTACTAAGTAATACACTAGCTGAAATAGATGGATAAAAATAAGATCTATTATTTTTAGGCAGTGTGGAAGACCAGTCGTTTCTAGCTGCCATAGTTAAGAAATAAGTATTAAAAAGATCTAATTCCAACGTACCATAGACACTATTAATGGCTTTTTCTGTTAATTGATTTTCAGCTTGTACAGGACCTGTAGAATTTCCCATATTATACACTCCAGGAACAGTTAGTCCATCGGTTGCTGAGAATTCTTCCTGAAATTTTCTATAGAAAGTAGAAGCTCCTGCATTTACTACAATTCCAAAATCCTTAGTGAATTTATTATCGTAAGTAGCTAGAGCATCATAATTTATATCTAAATGCCGTGTATTTGTAGTTTGGTAAGATCCTTCACGAGAAGCACTATAATTAAAATAAGATTTTGGACTTTCTAGATCTTCAAAATTCTGTTTTAACACTCCAGAACCTCTTACTTGAAGTTTTAAATGCGGATCAATATCATAAGCTAGTTTTAGCTGTGCATTTATTAAATCTGAATTGTATTCTTTTTTAAAATTATTAGCTCCAAACCAAGGATTATTATACCACGCATAATTCCAGTTTGCCTGACGGTATCCTTCTAAACCAGGAATCCATTGATGGTTTTTAAGATCTTTTCCATTTACATCTTCTCCCATCCAAATTAATAGTGTATACATATGCCCACTTGGATTATATCCGTAATTAGGATAATTTGGCGAGTACACTTTATTATAGCTTAGTTTACTTGTTAAGCTTAACTTATCGGAAAGGTTACTTAGCGATTTAAAACTTAATCCGCCTTGATATAAACTCGAGTTAGGAACTCTATCTTTATTATAGGCAAAGTTTCCATTTAGACGGTAAAAACCACTTTCACTTTTTTGACTGATACTGAAGTTAGTTTTTGAAATAACACTCGTACTTAAAAACTCATCTAAATTATCATGTCTTACCCATGGTAATGGTTTTCTTGAATATCTGGATTTATCGTCATATTGTGTTCCTTCAACATTCCCATACCAAGAAATTTCTTCTCCGGTTTGGTTATCTACAATTGGACTATTCCACTGTGGTATTAATAAATTTTTATCAAATTTTGGTCCCCATATCATATCTCCATCTGAGATTCCTCCATCAGCACCATCCCAAAATTCATATTGTCCATTAGAGCCATTTCCGTATTGATGCTGTGTTTCGGGAAATATTGCATATCCTGCAGACATCATTACATTCTGGCTAACTTCTACTGTCAATCCATCTTCAGTAGCATTTTTAGTTGTGATTAAAATAGCTCCGTTTTTCCCTCTAGAACCATATAAAGCAGAAGCAGATGTTCCTTTTAAAACATTTATAGCTGCAATATTATTTTGAGGAATATCGTAAAAATCAGTTTCAACCGGAATACCATCAATAACTACTAAAGGTTTTTTACCACGTAACGAAAAAGATGGTGCTTGGAATAATCCCGGAGGGCTGCTTACTTGTAAACCGGCTACTTTACCTGAAAATAAATTTGCTACATTAGGAACAGCTATATTATCTATACTTTCCATTTCAATTTCTTGTGTAGCATAACCTACTTTCTTTTCCGCTCTAGTAATTCCTAATGCTGTTACTACTACCTGCTCTAAAGATTCAGTATCTGGTTTTAAACTAATATTTAAATTAGACTGCTGCCTTATTAAAATTTGTTTATTCTTAAATCCTAAATACGAAAATTTTAGTGTATCTGTAGATTGAGCTTGAACTTCAAATCGACCATTAAAATCGGTAGTGGTTCCTACCTGATCACTATTAATTCGAATGTTCACACCGGGCAACGGAATACCTTCCTGATCGGTGACTGATCCTATGATATCGTTTTGTGCAGAAAGTATTTCTGACAAGCCAATAATCACAATTAGAGTTAAGTAAATATTTCTCATTTATATACATTTAATTTGACGACAAAATTAAATGCAGTTAAAAGATTCTATTTTAACTTAATTTTAAAAGAAAACTACTTAACGATTAAAAATTGAAATAGGTCACAATTAATAGCTTACTAATTATCAACAACTTAACAAAAATACTATTTCTAAAATATTAATTATCACTTAACAAAATTTGATCTTAATGTAATACTTAGTGTTAATAAAAAAGAAATTGCTAGTACGCAGATTCAATAGTCACTTTATCATAATTCTATTGGTAGTTTTAAAATATGAGCAGTTTAGTAACCGATAGATTCTCTTTAGATATCTATCTAAGTACTTTTATATAACAAATCCATAACTCGCTCGAACGAATGGGCCAATTCTTCCTGTTGTGGAAGGGATAAATGTGAAATGATACCCGCAACAGAATCGGAAGATAAATCATCGAGCTTTTGTTGCTCTTCAATGCCTTTTTCGGTTAAACTAATTTTAAAAACACGCTTATCGGCTTTTGATTTTTCTTTGGTTAATATCGAATTTGAAATCAGTTTTTTGATAATTCGGCTTAAATAACCTTCATCTAAATTCAATACCCTATTAATTTCGGTAGCGGTGGTATTGCCTTGTTCTTTAACGATATACAAAATATGAGACTCGGTAAGCGAATACCCAGTGTTTAAGAAACTTTTTTCTAACAAGCCAATACTTCTTACATAATTACGGTTGAATTTTCGAATGCTATGTATAATTTCAATCTCTTTCATAAAATTTACTTGCTTATATCAAGTATTTTTAATTATATTTGCTTTTGTCAAGTAATATACAACATCTTATACTAAAATTCAGCTATGATCCGTGTAAAAAATATAAATACCCATTCTCCGTATTATCAGGAGATGCGTGAGCTTCGCAATAAAGTATTGCTACGTCCCCTAGGGATTCCCGATCATTCCTGGGAGATGCACGACGAGCGCTCTTGGCATTTTGTAGCACTAGAGAATGACAACGTGATTGGTTGTGCGGTGCTGGTTCCTTCCAAAGAACATAAAACCTTGGCGCAATTGATACAAATGGCAGTAGATCCCGATGTTCAGGGAAAAGGTGTAGGTCAGTTATTGCTTAAGGAAATCATCACTTTTGCCAAAAGTAAATCCTTAAAAGAGATTCATTGTCATTCCCGACAATATGCGGTCGACTTTTATAAAAAAGCAGGTTTCACCATCTATGGCGAAACCTTTACAGAGGTAGGCATACCGCATAATCATATGAAATTAAAACTACACTCATGGAAATTAGACAAATAAAAAGAACCGACAATAAAGCAGTGGCCAACTTGATTAAGAGCGTGTTCGAAGAATATCATGCCCCAAAAGAAGGAACGGTATATTCTGATGCGGCCACGAATAGCCTTTATGAATGCTTCGGAATAGAAAAAGCTGAACTTTGGGTAGCTGAAGATCAAGGTGAAATCGTAGGTTGTTGCGGCGTATATCCTACCGAAGGCTTACCTGAAGGCTGTGCCGAACTGGTTAAATTCTACATCGGTAAAGAAGCCCGTGGAAAAGGTTTAGGCAAAAAATTGATGGAGGCTTCTCTGGCTTCTGCCGTGCAATTTGGGTACCGGGAACTTTACCTGGAAAGCTTGCCCGAATTCTCCAATGCGGTTTCCTGGTACACAAAACTGGGGTTTAAAAGCTTGGATGAACGTTTAGGAAATTCAGGACATTCTTCCTGTAACATCTGGATGCTGAAAATGTTGGTATAATTTTCAGCATACTATTATGAATGATTAACTAGATAGTATGGTGAATTTTATGTAGAATCACCAGGATACTTTCCTCTTGGAATACCATCGAGCTAATGCATAACTCCATTAAGCTTTAAAAGAACTTGGGGAAACGCCATATATTTTTTTAAATGCTGTAGAAAAGTGTCGGGCATTGTTATAACCTAAAGCTTCGGCAACTTCCTGAACGCTTTTTCCTTGTTGCGTAATTAACTCCTTTGCTTGTTCCATTTTAGCCTCTTTCCAAAACCCAAATACTGTAGTGCCAAATACTTCTTTAAATCCTTTTTTCAGGGTAAAATCATTAGTGCCAACAAGGTGTGCCAATTCCAGTAGTGAAGAGTTTTCACTTATATTATTCAACATAAAATCCCTCACCTCATACATTTTATCAATGTCCTTTTTTTTGAGGGAAGTAGGGCAAGAATTCGGTTCAGAAATTTGTTCCAATTGCAGCAATAAGAGTTCAATTACTTTTGCTTCCAAATACATTTTCTTAAAAATTCCCTGACGCTGGCAGTTCATTATTCCATCAATGATTTCATACATTTGGTGATTAATGTGATAATGTTGTTCTGTAAGTAAGTTGGAATGGCCTTTTTCTATGCTGGTTCTGAATTTTTCAAATAACCTGTTGTCGTCCGGTATAAATTTATTAAAAAAAGAAGGACTAAGGTTAATTTCACAAAGCTGTAATGCTTTACTTTCCCAAATCATTTCTCCGCAAATGCCTTTGGCGTATACAATGTTATGTTGATGGTCTTGAAAACGTACATTATTTTTAAAACTGGATGCACTTACGTTACTTTTCCCCTTCAGAGCAAAGTGCATTTCTACCGTTTCCAGGTCACTTTCAAAAAAAAGTTTCACTTGATCCTTAAGCGATACATTACCAAACCCAATATGCACCCCTTCAAAAGCAATTTCTTTATAATAGCCTTCACCAAATTCGCTTTTAAAAGTCGTTTGATTTTCACGAATTCCATGCTCTCCGCTAAATGGCAAAGCACTCTCAAAAAGATTGATTTTAAAATCTCCCGCATATAAACTGATGTGCATTCTATACGTGTTTTAATTGAGTTATTCCTTTTTGCGGAGGTTTTACTCCTTTTTACCAACACTCCATAAATGGATTGCCAATAATTTTGTCCAAAGTTATGATTATTTAGAATTATTCTTAATAATAACCTTACATAATGAGTAAAAGAGATAAAAAAAAGGGCATTTTCCGGCTTTTAGAAATTGCCGGAAGGCGTAAAAACCTCCTTATCGTTTCCGGTGTACTTGCCGTGCTACACGCCATTTTAAGTTTAGTACCCTACGTGTTGATATTTTATATCATTAAGGAGCTAACACAAGTAGAGGTGGATTTTGGCTTGACCCAACAGTACATTGTTCAAGCGGTTATAGCCGCAATTATCAGTATGGTTATCCTCTATATTTCGGGTATTCTCTCTCATATTGCCGCTTACCGCATTTTATATCAATTAAGAAAATACATTATTGAGAAGGTGGGCAAACTTCCAATGGGCTACCTGAATAATAAAAACTCCGGTGCACTCAAAAAAGTGCTGTCAGATGATGTAGAACGTATTGAAAATTTCATTGCGCATCAAATTCCTGATTTTGTTAAAGGAGTAGCCCTACCGTTACTGACAATTGGCTACCTTTTTTCACAAGACTGGCGCTTGGCTGCTATAAGTGCAGTGCCCTTACTTGTTTTGGCTGTTTTACTCCCAAAAATGTATGGCAATAAAAATGAAAAACTCATTCAAAATTACCATCAATCATTGGAGGATATGAATGCGGGTATTGTAGAATATGTGCGAGCGCTGCCGGTGATGAAAATTTTTGGACAATCTGCTGAAAACTTTGAAAAATACGGTCATACCGTAAAGCGCTTTTATGGATTTGTGCAGCAATGGATTAAAAGCAGTACACCCGCATTTTCTATTTTTATGAGTTTTACCAGTAATGCGCTGTTACCGGTGTTGGCGTTGGGCTTATACTTTTATTTTCAAAACGGAATCTCTTTAGCTACCCTGCTTCTTTTTCTAATTTTAGGTACGGGTTATATCAAACCTCTTTTTGCGATCAACAATATGGGCATACAACTTTCCATCATTAATAGGGGAGTAGAACAAATAGATGACTTGTTGGATCAAGATGTTTTAGTAGAAAAAAACGAGAAGCAACAGCCCGAAAACTATGAAATTCAGTTTAAAGGGGTTTCGTTTGCGTACCAATCAGACCAGCTAGTACTGGACGAAATCAATTTTAGCGTTGCTGAGGGTAGTATTACAGCTCTGGTTGGACCCTCCGGTGCCGGAAAAAGTACAGTTGGGCAGCTGATTTGCAGGTTTTGGGAAGTGAATAAAGGGGCCATTTCGATTGGTAACATAAATATCAAAGAGTATCCTACCGCACAGTTGATGGAACTGGTATCCTTTGTATTTCAGGACAGTTTTATGTTTCAACAAAGTATCTATGAAAATATAAAAATGGGGATGGATAAAACGGCTGAAGAAGTCGAAAATGCAGCAAAAGCAGCACAAATTCACCAACTCATCACCAGTCTTCCCAATGGATATGATACACCCTTTGGGCAAGCAGGCATTCATCTGAGCGGGGGCGAACAGCAAAGAATTCAACTGGCCCGGGCGATACTTAAAGACGCACCTATCCTTATTTTGGATGAAGCCACCGCCTTTGCCGATCCTGAAAGTGAATATCAGATTCAAAAAGCCTTTAGTACGTTGATTAAAAACAAAACAGTTTTGGTTATCGCTCACCGTTTAAGCTCTATTACCAACGCTGATCAAATTCTGGTGTTTGATAAAGGTAAAATTGTAAGTAAAGGCAAACATGAGGATTTACTGAAAAACAGTGCACTCTACAAACGAATGTGGGATGCACACAACAGGGCAAAAGACTTTGTCATCCAATAAAAAAGCACAACATGAGCATACAAAACATGAAAACAATTCAGGCAGAACTTAAAGTCAAGAGGAAAGAATATCTGAGCCCTCACTATATACGCGTATTTCTTACCGGGGAGAAAGTCCCTTTGTTTGAAAATACCACAATTGGGGTCAATAATAAAATACTTATTCCACCCAAGGGAAGTAATCGAATTCATTTTCCGGAATTTGATGATAAAAAGATGCAGTGGAAACCGCAACCTGAGGATATACGACCAATTGTGAGAACTTATACCCACCGCGGTATAGACCTTAAAAACAATGAAATTTGGATTGATTTTATAGCACACGGGGAAGAAGGTCCGGCTTCTGCCTGGGCTATACATGCGCAACCTGGTGACCTGCTGGGTGTGTTAATGCGGGATGGTAAAACCGAACTTTACCCAAAAGCTGAAAATTATCTGCTCATAGGAGATGCCACAGGCCTGCCCGTACTAGCAGCCATTTTAGAAGATCTCCCAAAAACAGCCAAAGCCACCTGTATCATTGAAATTCAAGGACCTGAAGATGAACTGCCATTGAAAACAAATGCAAATGCTCATTTCATTTGGTTGCACAATAAACATCCACAAAAAGGGAGTCGACTGGCAGACGTAGTAAAAGAACAGAATCTACCTCCAGTTCCACATTTTGGTTATGTCGCTGCAGAATTTTCTTCTGTAAAGGAAATTCGCAATTATCTACGCAAAGAAAAAGGCTGGCAACGAGAAGATTTATACGCCTATTCGTATTGGAAAGCAGGAATGACGGAAGATAAATCTATAACAGCAAGACATCAAGAAAAAGAAGAATACTAAACCATAAAAATGACAAGTAAAAAAATTAATTATAAAGTCGCCATTATTGGTGCAGGACAAGCGGGATTAGCCACAAGTTATTACCTCCAAAAATCGGGCATTAACCATATTGTACTGGAAAAAAATGTAATTGGTTCTTCTTGGGTTTCCCAACGTTGGGATTCATTTAAAATGAACACCCCAAACTGGATGACCGCACTCCCCGAAATGCCATTAACCAAAGCGATAAGCCAGCAGTTTATGACCAAAAATGAATTTGTCGCTTACCTAAAAGCCTATGTTCAAAAATTTAAATTACCCATAGTAGAAGAACACCAAGTTCTTCAGCTTAAAAAACAAACGGATTCCTTTACCATCCTTGCTGCGAATAAAGGAAAAAGGCTTGAGATAAAAGCCGATTTTGTGGTAATCGCTTCAGGAATAATGAACAAACCTAAATTTCCTAAACTAGCACAAAAAATTCCCGATAATATTGTACAGCTACACGCTGCCACCTATAAAAACCCGAACCAATTACCTAAAGGAAGAACGCTGGTAGTAGGCGGCGGACAGTCGGGCTGCCAGATAGCGGAAGAACTCGCATTGTCGGGAAAAAAAGTGTATTTGGCTAGCAGTAAAGTACCCCGCGCTCCTAGACGTTATAGAGGTAGGGACATTATGGAATGGTTGGACATCATGGGAATTCAAGATACCTTGACGCAAGACGTAAAATCAACCCAACAAGTACAGACTAAACAACCACAAAGTTCAGGAGTGGGTGTTTTTGGACATACGATTAGTTATCAATCCTTACATCAAGTAGGAGTTGCTATTTTAGGTTCGTTCAAAGGTATTGATAACGCAACCTTTTATTTTTCAGATAACGCAAAAGAGAATATTCGTTTTGCTGATGATGCTTCGCAGGCGATTAAAGAAAATATTGATGGATTCCTTATTAAACATCCTGAACTGAATACAGAGGTCACGGAAAAAGATAAAGCAGATTTCCCAGATGCAAACTATTCCTCGGCTTCTGAAATAAAGGAAATTAGTATCAAACAGGCAGAAATCACCTCCATTATTTGGGCAACAGGATTTGGATATGATTTTTCTTATTTAGAGTCAGCCCTTTTAAACGATACAGGAAGCCCGGTGCATAACAATGGAATAATGAATACGGAGCGTTTATACTGTATTGGTTTTCCATGGTTAAGAAAGAAAAAATCAGGATTGGTATATGGCATTCAAGAAGATGCCAAATTTCTTGTAAAAAAAATAAAAAACGCTTAAAGACGATAAGATGAACTATCAAACAAAAATAAAATGGTCTTTTATTTCAGCTATTATTGCCTCTGTATGTTGGGTGATTGGGGATATTGCGATTGCCGGCTTTGAGATCATACCAGAAAAATACCCTCTTTTTTCTGAAACGTATGCAGATCAAGTTGATGTGGAGTTTGCAGTATTAATGCTAGAAGGTTCTACCCAACGATTAATGTTTGGCGCACTGATCGCATCAATGACGGCTATTTTATTTCTGCCGGGGGTTTGGTTGGCCTATCAGTATGTAAAAGATCAGTCCAAATGGTATGCTTGGGTTACTTATTTTATTCTGGTGCTAAGTGTACTCTTGATGCCCTTAGGCCATGGGGTTTTATTTTATACCGGTGAAATTTTTAAGTCCATTTATAACAGTCCTGTTGCTGCCCATCCTTATCTGCTTGAAACTGCTGCCGGATTCATGCAAATGTTGTACATCACTTGGGGAACAGCCATTGTCGTATTACTATTGGGGTGGTTTCTATTTTCGGTGTTAATATTCCTAGGAAAAACAACACTTTCCAGATGGGTAGGTCTTATTAGCCCGGTTTTTCTTACGATCTATCAAATCCCCATCAAATCGATTTTACCGGCTTCAACTTTTAAAGACTGGTTAGCTGCCGCGGGGTTTAACGTTTCGTACCTAATATTCTTTATCCTACTCCTTATTTTTTTTAGAAAAAAACTATTCAAACTTCCTATTAATTAAAAAAGTTATGATCAAAAATTTAAACCGCATTTGTAAACTAAATCCCAAAGCTACGCTTAAGGTACTTTTTTGGGAAATTTTACACAGCATTTTTGTTGCTGCACCTTCAGGAATATTACTCGTTATTGTGTGGGAATTATTTTCAGCGCATCCCAATACCACTAAAATTTGGACGGTAGTAGGGGTAATGGCCGTAATGTTGATTTTGCAATTTTTTATTGCCGCAAAATCAATGTTGCAAACCAATAGTTGGGTGTATGGCTTATCCACCCAGTTGCGGATTAACTTAGGAAACCGTTTACGCAAATTTTCGCTTGGCTATTTCAAACAAAAGAATCCGGGAGAGGTAGCCTCAATCGTTTTGCAAGATGTAGCTAATTTTGAAGGTATTTTCGGGCATAGTGTGGGTAATCTGGCATCAGCTATTTTTGGAACAACCGTGCTTTCCGTTTTTTTATTTATTTACGATTGGAGACTTGCTCTGTGCCTCTTAGCAGCTCTTCCCATAACCTATCTTTTTTTAATTGCAGCAAACTACTTGGTAAGTCGTTTAGGAAACAAACAGATTGCCGCACGAAATACCGTGGGCGCTAATTTTCTGGAATATGTACAAGGGATACGGCACTTAAAATCGTATGCCCTAATTGGAAAAAAACATACCGGATTGGAACAAAACCTAAAAGACCTTTGTGAAAAAAGCATTAAGATGGAAGCCGTACCCGGTCCTTTTATAGTAACTGCTTTTATTGTGTTTGAAATCACATTCCTAGCCATGGTGGCATTGGGTTTGTATTATTTAAATGATAATACGATTACTATACCGGTGCTGATTAGCTTTTTAATTTTAGGTTATCATCTTTACAATCCGCTAAAAGTGGTAATGGTTGATTATTTATCACTGCGTTATATGAATGAAAGCCTGAAACGGATCATTGAAATGCTAGATGCTCCTACCATGGCATCTGGAACGGCTGAACTCCCGCAGAAATTTGATATTGGATTTAAGGAAGTAAGCTTTGGTTACCAAAATAAACCTACAGTGCACGGGCTTAATTTTCACATCCCCGAAAAATCAATGCTTGCTTTGGTCGGACATTCCGGTTCGGGAAAATCGACCATTGCTGCGCTTATTGCTCGCTTTTGGGATGTGAATTCAGGAAAAATAGAGATTGGAGGAGTTCCCATCAAAGATATTCCTCAAGAACAGTTTTACGAATTGATCAGTGAAGTATTTCAGGAGGTGTACTTGTTTGATGATAGTATTTACAACAATATAAAAATAGGAAATCCTAAAGCTACAGAATCGGAGATTATTGATGCTGCTGAAAAAGCCCAAGTGCTGAGTTTTGCCTGGGAACTTTCCGAAGATCTGCATACAAGAGTGGGTGAAGGAGGGAACAAACTTTCGGGTGGTCAAAAACAACGCATAAGTATTGCTAGGGCACTGCTCAAAGATGCTCCTATCGTGTTATTGGATGAAGCCACGGCAAGTTTGGATCCGGAAAATGAAATTTTTATTCAGAAAGCCATTCAAGAGTTGGTTAAATCTAAAACGGTGGTGGTCATTGCCCATAAACTGGCAACCATTATGCGTGCCGATAATATATTAGTCCTGGAGAATGGAGAAATTGCTGAAAGGGGAACACACGCCCAACTATTGAATAAGAATGGTATTTATCGAAAAATGTGGGATATCCAACAACAATCAAATGGCTGGAAGGTGTAAGTACCTGAATTAGATTTAAGAAAATTGCAGGACTGCCTAAAATGTTAGTAAAGAAGTTTCAGTTTGGGGATATTGCGATATAAATTTTCTGCGAAAATTCACTCAATCCCCCAAAAATGGATAAAACTATACCAAATTCCTTATCCTGCGGATGTCAACCACTGCGCTAGGCCATCCTCCATGCCCAGCGCTGCAGAATTGATTTGTTTTACTACAGATAAAAAAAGTAGTACTTAATCATGAAAATATCAATTATTACTAATTACGGACAGTCAAAAAAATACAATCCAAATTAGATAAAAACATCACTGTTTTTTGAAACCTAGAAATTTAGATATGGTGTGACTGAAATTGGTAAAGTTGACGTGATTTACATATGACAAAGCTATTGATTTGTGTTGTGAATAAAAGGAAAAATGGTCAACTTATTGTTGAATTAAGAAGTCAAAAGAGATGAAACCAACCTGATTTAGTCAGTGCCTGCGTGAAGTACCGATAAGAAATTGGAAATTTCTTTAAAAAGTTGGTTGATTTTTAATTGGAATTTTACAGTTATAGTTTTTGAAAATATTAGTTTCATCATTCATTAATTAAAGCCCTTTGAAAAAGCATTAAAAAGGATTAATATGGGCTTTGACATTGCTTTTGCAAAAATTGCATATAATATTTTCTTCCTTCAAATTTTTAGAAAATCAATTAATCAATTCTATATTCTTCAGGAGTTTTCATTATTGTAATTTTAATGCTCCATTTCTCTCTAATTTACCTCACAAACATCGACCGATTATAGGAATACTCTTTAAGATTTTACATTTTTTAAATAATCGCATTGTATCCGCATAAGGATTATATAGCTTAGGTTCAAGCAATAAAATTCCATTTTGGAGATAATACGATGTTTAGAACTTCGCTACTTGCAATTAATTCAATTTTTCCCTGCACTAAGCGGAATGTACTTAATTTTATTTTATTCGAATACTTAAACCATCATCCCTTTTAAGATTAAAATACTGAATAATTGCTAAGTATCCTACAACAGCGGTTATGGTAAGTGCTAATTGAAAATCTTCAATTTGATATTTAATTCCATTACCATGATAAGTAGTGGAAACATGTAAGCTTGCCGCACCTAGGGCAATCCCTAAAGCTATAGACAGTTTTTGCATTGTGCTATATAATGTATTGGCATTACTCATTTGCTCAGGATCTACATCACTATATGCTAGGGTATTCAAACTACTGAACTGCATCGATCTCGTTAAACCTGAAACGAATAATAAAGCAATAATTAATCCGTAGGGCACTTTAGGATCTAAAAAACTTTGAGCAAAAACGGCAGTAGCGAGTAAAAATCCATTAATGGTTAAAACTTTTTGGAAATTATATTTTCTGGTAATCCAAATGGTAGCAGGCTTCATCACTAAATTGCCAACCATACTTGACATATATAGAAGACCTGCATCAAAAGCATTTAAACCAAAACTAATTTGAAAAAACAAGGGCAATAAATAAGGAGCTGAATTAATCATTATCTTGTTTACTGTCCCTGACATTATTGGTATTCTGAACGTTCTTATCTTTAAAACCGAATAGTTTATGATGGGATATTTCACTTTAAAAGAATGCCAAACGGAAATGACCAAGACAATTAACGCGCCAACGATAAACATAATTGAAAGTAAAAAATCGGCGTCCTTTTCTGTACTTAATTCGATTCCGATCATCAAGACAAGTAATCCTGTTCCACTAAGTAAGAAACCTATCCAGTCAAGAGGTCTTTTGCTTTGAATTTCTTTATTTGGAATATATTTTAAGGCCAATAATATGCATAAAATCCCTATAGGTACATTTACAAAAAAGATCCAGTGCCAGCTTAAATAAGTGGTAAAAAAACCGCCTAAAAAAGGTCCAATAATTGGTCCTGCCAACCCCGGCCAGGTAATGTACGCGATAGCGGTCACCAAATCTTTCTTTTCGGTATTATGTAAAACCGCTAATCTACCTACTGGAACCATCATGGCACCTGAAATTCCTTGAAAAATTCGAGCACCTATAAAAAATGGAAGCGACTGTGATAATCCGCATAATACCGAACTTATAATAAAGCCCGCCATAGCACTACTAAAAACAGTTTTAGTTCCATATCGATCGGCAATCCAACCACTGATAGGAATAAAGACAGCTAACATAATTACATAAGAAGTGATTCCCATACTCATTGTAATAGGATCAACCTCAAAATCGACAGACATTTGCTTTAGAGCAGTTGTAATTGCAGTACTATCTATATTTTCCATTAGAAATGCACCACCAACGATCAAAGAAACATTCAAGGATTCTTTTTTCATATTTTTAAAGTGAAATTATGGGATTTTAACTATTTTTCTATTTACTCTTCTCAAAACACAATATGTAAATCAATTAATCATTTTACTAGTTGATATTCAAAAAAAGTATAATGTGTGACTATGGAGAGCTTTTTACTACACTGTAATTAATGGTATTAATACGCATATTTTTGAAAAACTTAATTTCTACTATCTCATTCATTAGGAGTGTCTGATGAATTAAATAATTTGCAAAATTAACAAATAATAGTTGATTCTTTGTTTTAAAGAAGCTTAAAAGAGTATTTTCTATTTGTTGAAATTAGCTATTAATTGTTTTAAAATTTTTCCATAATGTATTGTTAAAATACACTTTTGTATATCCTTTAATTAAGTTTCCTTTTATAAAATCGTGAAGACTTCCCCGTTTTCAGACAGTTCTAAATTACACAATTCTTCTTTTTCATTAGGTCTAGACCCAATGAAAATTCTTTATAGATCTGATTGGGGCTTTTCTTCCCATCGATTTATGTGGATGATATTTGTTGTAATCTTCCCTGAAGTCTTCAGTTATCTGTTGTACTTCTTCTAAATTTCGAAAGATATAAGCATCCAACATCTCTTCTATAAACGTTTTATTCAACCTTTCAATGTAACCATTTTGAGATGGTTTGCTAGTTTAAATATAATTGACCTCAATCCCTTCAGTTTCGCAATAGGACATAAATATTTTCGAAATAAATTCCGGTCCATTATCAACTCGTATTTGCAAAGGTTTTCCATAGATCTCTATGGCCTGCTTTAGGTATTCCTCTGCACGTAGGGCAGGTATTGATAATGCTGGAGTGGTACATAGTACCTCTCTATTATAATCATAAATAAGGTTAAATACCCTAAACTTTCTTCCTGTAATTAAGCCATCACTTATAAAATCTGCACTCAATACCTGTCTTGGTGCCTGGGGTTGATTTAGGGAAGTTTTAATACGAGTGCTTTTACTCTTCCTTCTCAGTTGTAGACCTAGAAGCCTATACACTCGAAGAACCCGTTTCCGGTTCCATTTAAAGCCTTTTTTTCAATAATATTTTGAGGATACGGTGGTCGAGGATCAAATCAGCATGCATCTGCTTTAGACACTAATTCTCTTGCTTACGCTATTTAAGCTCCTTAAATTGTTGAGCATCAATATCAACATACTTACGCTTCCAGCCGTAAAAGGTTGCGGTGGTAATTCCTTTGTCTCGGCAAATGTCGGTAACCTTTATTCCCGATTCGTACTGTTGAAGCATTGCAATTATTTGTGCTTCTGTAAAGCTGCTTTTCTTCATAACTTAAAAATAGTTGATTTTTAAACTGTATGAAAAATAGGAAGCCTTCAGTATTTTAAAATCATCATCAATAAATAAGTTCTACTTTTAAAGTTATAAAGAAAGACTCTGCAAAAGAATTATCCCAGCAATTTCCCTTTCTACTGTTTGGTATAATAAATGTTCTAAATGCTTTTGAGACCTATTATCCTGCCTGATTTGGGTAAAATATTAAATCTATGTTTATCTTACAATTTCTTATAGTCATTTTCCATAGAAGAACAATAGTTAGATTGATATAGAAACTTGGAATCAGCCAATGTTTAATCTTGCTATTGAATTATCAATCACAACTTTATCCTTTTTTAAAAGGCTATTCCTGCAAAATAGTTTTCAGAATTTCAACAGTTGACTCCAGCTCCTGTTCATTCATGGAGGCGAATCCAAATCGGAAGGCATTATTTCTCAAATCGGTTTTTAAAATTTTCAATTGTGATGACTTTATCAATTGACGAACTGAATATTTTGGATTAAGTTTTATCCAGATAGCCATTCCTCCTGATGGGATCGTATAAGATATATATTTACTTAATTTTTCTTTCAACAAATTATCTAGGAAATCTCTGCGTAAACGATAAGTTTTTTTTGCTTTTCTTATATGTCTTTTTAGCTCTCCATCTTTAATTAAGGTAGCCAAAGCATTTTGCATATATCCATCACCACCAACATCTATAACTTCTCTTAGAGCAGAACATTGCCTTATAAAATTTTGAGGAGCAACCATATAACCTATACGTAACGAAGGGTCCAGTATCTTTGAAAAAGAACCTATATAAATCACATTTCCGTTATGACTACCACTAGCTAAGGGCAAATAGGGTGAGCTGGTATAGTGATAATCATAGTCATAATCATCCTCTATTATAGCGAATTTATATTTGTTAGATAACTCTAATAATTTCATCCTTCTTTCCACACTTAGCGTTACCGTTGTTGGATAATGATGATGCGGAATGACATACACAGCACTAATATTTTTCTTCTTACAAATAGTTTCTATTATAGCCGTATCAATTCCATTTTCGTCTACGGCTACTTCAATAAGTTTTGCTCCTGCTTCTGAAAAGGATCTATTTGCGAGTGTATAATTAGGGATTCCTACAATAATATTCGATTTTTCATTTAAAAGCAGTTGAGAAGAAAGATAAATACTCATTTGCGCACCGTGCGTAATCAAAATATTGTCTGAATAAATATTTAAACCTCTTGTTTCAGATAAATATTTAACCATCTCTTCTCTTAACCACAGTGTACCTTGTTCCGCTCCTATTTGGGCTTTTTTAATGGCATAGTTTCTCGAAGTATAGGAACGGTAGACTTTCAATAATTCATCAATTGGTGATAGTCTGACATCCGGGTGTCCATCATCAATTATAATCTTAGGGATACCAACTTTATCTATTGTTTTTTCTATCCGCCTAAATGGAAGATCGAAGTCATTTTCGTAAGATTTCAAATTAGCCGAAGAGTTCCTTTCTTGAGGTTTTATCAATGGGATGCATTGTGATACCAAAACATGCTTTCTTGGAATTTTGGTGATCCAGTCTTGCGTATCCAATTCATCATAGGCCGAAATAACAGTTTTACGGTGAACATTTAAGGTTTTGGACAATACACGACTACCGGGAAGATGTGTTCCCGGCTTTAAAGTACCATTTCTGATTGCATTAATAATTGAAAAGGCAATTTGCCTATAAATAGGAACTTTATGCTTTTTATCAATGATGATAATATGTTCAAAGGGCAACATCCTGGACTACTTATTAACTTAAATCTGGATCACAAAAGTAGTCCAATTTATAAATAACTTTGTCTCTTAAACCATAATTTATATTTATAATGACTTACAAAATAAAAAAAGCAAGTCTAGAAGACTTGAACGAAACAGCGGTATTATTTGATCTTTACCGTGTTTTTTATCGTCAGGAATCGGATGTTGAAAAAGGAAAGGCATTTCTGAAAGAACGTTTTCTAAATAGCGAATCAGATATTTTTATTGTGATAGTTGAAGATAAGGCCGTGGGATTTGTACAACTCTACAAATTATTCCACTATACCAAGTTAAAGAAGCAATGGTTGTTAAGCGATTTGTTTGTTCATCCCAATTACCGAGGTAAAGGATTATCGATAGCCTTAATCAATCGAAGCAAGAAGTGGTGCGAGGAAACAGGTGCTTGTGGTCTTATGTTGGAGACTGAGAAAACCAACGACATTGGAAATAAACTATATCCCCGTTGTGGTTTTGAGTACGATGGCTTGCACAACTATTATCATTGGTGGAAATAAAAGATAATATTTAGGACTGCGAAAGCTTATCCCTAGTTTAAGACAATGATATAAATATGGAAATATTTGATGTTTATAAGAGGTTAAACTTAGAAATCGCCAAAGGCCATGGAAGATTTGTTTGGGATACCAATGGTAAAAAATACCTTGACATGTTTGGTGGCCATGCCGTATTATCTATCGGCCATTCCCATCCTCTCTATATTGAAAGGATAACTAAACAGTTAAACAAATTAGGATTTTATTCGAACAGTGTTCATTTATCGTTACAGGAAGAATTGGCCCATAACCTCGGAAAAATATGTGGTAAGGAAGAATACAGGTTATTTCTATGTAATTCAGGGGCTGAAGCCAATGAAAATGCACTTAAATTGGCGTCGTTCGCTAATGGTAGAAAGAAAATTATCGCCTTCACAGGAGCATTTCACGGAAGAACTTCATTAGTCGTAGCTGCAACTGATAATCCTTCTTTAACCACTCCTGTCAATCAAACAGAAAATGTGATTTTTTTGCCCCATAACAATGTAGAAACCTTGAAAGATACATTTTCGAAACATAAAAAAGATATTTCTTCGGTTATTGTAGAGGGTATTCAGGGAGTAAGTGGTATTTATCCTTCGGAACCTCAGTTTCTAAATAGCATTCGTCAACTATGTGACCAATATGGAGCCTATTTTATTGCTGACTCTGTTCAATGTGGATATGGCAGAAGCGGTAAGTTTTTTGCTCACGATTATGCAGGAGTTGAAGCTGATATTTATACGGTAGCAAAGGGAATGGGTAATGGATTTCCGATCGGAGGACTGGTTATTCATCCCAAATTGGTTAGTAAACCAGGGATGCTTGGGACTACTTTTGGAGGAAATCCACTTGCTTGTGCTGCTGCTTTGGCTGTATTGGAAGTTATTGAGAATGATAATTTACTAGAAAACGCTTTAACTATTGGAGATTATCTCCAAACGGAATTAAAGAAGTTTAAGCAGATAAAAGAAGTGCGGGGAAAAGGTTTAATGATAGGGATTGAGTTAGCCGATAATAATAAGGGATTGCGTGACCAACTTATCAAAAATCATAATATTATAACTGGTGAAGCAGGACAAAATGTGATAAGACTACTCCCTGCATTGAATACTACAAAAGAGGAAGCCAGTTTACTTTTAACGGCTCTGAAACAAGAATTAAACTGAATAGTGCGGATAGAATGCTCCTAATAATAAGCTATAGAGCTTGTTTAGCATTCTATTCGATTTCGATAAAAAACTCTCAGATGGCCTAGTGGTCAGCTAAGTGAATGCAATGCCTTTTACAATGACTCGAATCCATTTTCGTCCACAATTAAAAGTTACTAGATGAATGTAATTGACCTCGTTATACATAATAAAGATCGTGTAGCTTTAGATGATGTTTTTCTCAACAAAGAAAACAGCAAAAGCATCCAACAATTAATTAAAGAACATAAATATGTAGACGAACTTAACAAGTATGGTTTGTCTGCAAATAATAAAGTTTTGCTTAAGGGAAACTCCGGCTGTGGCAAAACCATTACTGCAAAGGCAATAGCAAATGCATTAGATAAAAATATTTTGGTACTGAATTTAAGTAACGTTGTCTGTTCGCGTATAGGTGAAACATCACAAAATATAAAGCAGGTTTTTAACAAAGCTTCAAGAGAGAAAGCTGTCTTGTTCTTAGATGAGTTTGACCAGATAGGTAAATCTAGAGGAAGTACCGATAAAGATGTAGGTGAAATGAGAAGGTTGGTCAATACCATTATTCAGCTGATCGATTATTATCCCACTGATGCATTACTGATATGTGCTACTAATCATCCTGAAATTATTGATGTTGCCTTGTTGAGAAGATTCCAGTTAAGTATTCAATTTGAAATGCCAACAAAAGAAGTTTTAGATAAATATTACAACCAATTACTATCTCCCTTCCCTAAAGAATTGCAGCTCATTGAGCGAAAATATCAAATCTCTTTTGCCGAAGCCAAAGATTATACCTATACACTTATAAAATCAAAATTGATAGAAGCAATGGAAAAAAAGACAAAATCAAGTTAGAGTGAACAATCATATTTTAAACAACCTAAACTGTATTCAGCAGAGAATAGAAAATGCCTGTATAGAGAGCAATCGGAATCCTAAAGAGATAAAACTGCTTTTGGCAACTAAAACCGTTACTGCCGAGCGTATTAAGATTGCACTTCAGTCAGGGCAAACCTTGATAGGAGAAAATAAGGTACAGGAAATCAAAGAAAAGCATGATGTTTTAAAAAGTTTTCCCCACGAAAGTCATTTTATAGGGCATTTACAGACCAACAAAATCAAAGAATTGTTAAGGTATAACGTGTCCTGTATTCAATCTATAGACAATTTAAGGTTGGCGAAAAAACTGCATCAAAGATTGACTTTTGAAAAGAAAGAAATAGAAATATTCATTCAGGTAAATACCTCCAATGAACAAAGCAAATTTGGCGTACATCCCGATAATGCTATAGATTTGGTTATGGCGATTTCGACCTACAAAAACATACATATAAAAGGGCTAATGACAATAGGATTATTCAGTACTCAGAAAGATAAAATCAGGCCTTGTTTTCAAAAACTAAAAAATCTGCAACAAGAAATTCAAGGTTTAAAGATTCCGAATGTTGAAATGAAAGAACTTTCCATGGGGATGAGCGGTGACCTTGAAATAGCCATAGCGGAAGGAGCAACTATGGTTCGGGTCGGCACGGCCATTTTTGGGGAGCGGCTCTATCCTGACAGTTATTACTGGAACGAAATTAAAAACTAATATGATGAATATCCATTATTTGGCACACATGCTTTTTGAAGGCTCGGGCAATATTAAATAATAGGATGAACAAAAACAGTAAACCAGCCACCTTAAAAATATCTGACAAGGCTAATGCCATTCTTTGAAGTATCCCTCGCGTTATTTTCTAAATTCCCCTGGAGTACACCCAAACTGCCGTTTAAATGCCGTTATAAAATGTTGTGGATGATTATAACCTATAATATTAGCTATTTCAGAAACAGAAGTAGCTGTAGATATCAGCAATTCTTTAGCTTTATTCATTCGCTGATCCACTAAATATTCAAAAACACTTTGTCCAAAAATCTCTTTAAAACCCGTTTTTAATTTGGTTTGATTTATTCCAACAGATAAAGCAAGGCTGGGTATCGTTTTATGTGTAAAATCTTTACTAATAATTTCATTCACATGATAAATGGCATCGATATCCCTCCTGCTCAATTTTAGGGATTTATGGTTTCTATTTTGTTGATGAAGGCAGACTATTTGCGTCAATAATAATTCGGATACTTTTGATTCAAGATATACCTGTTTTAATTTTCCCGAATAATTATCCTTTCGCTGGTACATTGCTGTAATGATCTTTCGCATGATCGGATCTTTGGATATGGAGGTAAACAGTTTTTTTCCATTAAGCACTTTATCCACAATCTTATTATCAGAATAATTATCAGCATAAATTTGGGGACAAAAAGAAATTTCAAAGAATTCACCAATTCCATCGTCTACATCCATATGAAACAAGTACTCGTCTTTATCTTCTTTAAATAACATGCATTCGCCTCTATTTATATTCAGGTAGCTTTTATGCTCGCTAACACAAGAACCTCTCAGGCAAAAATGAGCCACAATAGTTTCTTTTTCAGGAGAAACTGAATAGGTTTTAACACGCTTGGTCTGATAAATTCCCCATTTTAAATGGATTCCCTTTAAAAAAATATTCGTCAAGTCTATATCAAATCCATTATTGTCAGATAAAATATCCTTTCTCTCATAAATTTCGGAAATGTTGGCATTGCCGTTTTCAAACTGATAAATGGAACTATCAATGGACATTTTATATTTCATATTTCTTCCATTTGCGTAATTAATCCTTCTACTCGCGTACCCGAACTTTAGTCCATAACGGACAATTTTGCACAAAAGTAAAAATTATTTAGAATGAATACAAATAACTATAAAGTGATTAATAAAATTCTATTAACAAATCTGCTAATACTCTCCTATATAGGGAGAGCGCAAAACAAAGCAGTCATTAAAAACGACACCCTATCAGACAAATCATTAATACTTAATGAAGTAGTTATTGTCGGTCAAAAAAATGGTTATAAAACTAATCAGGTTTCCAGCTCTTTACGCATTGATGAGCCCTTAAAAATAATACCGCAGAACATCCAAGTCTTAAACACAAAACTTATCTCAGACCAGCAAATATATACTATGTCCGATGCCGTTGCTCGAAACGTGAGTGGAGCAAGTAGGATTGAAGAATGGGGTGACCTATATACTTATATAACCATGAGAGGAGCAAGAGCTTCAGCTTTGAGAAACGGTATGAATACCACTTGGAAATACGGGTTATTATCAGAAGATATAAGTTTTGTCGACCGTATTGAATTTGCAAAAGGACCTGCAGGATTTATGTTCTCTGGAGGTGAGCCAAGTGGCATGTATAACATTGTAACTAAACGACCTTCCGGATATAGTAAGGGTACTGTTTCTTTAGGTATGGGTAGCTACGATCTATACAGGGCATCTATAGACCTGGATGGGGTATTCAATAAAGATCGATCACTTCTATACAGACTTAATCTTTCCATTCAAGACAGGAATTCATTTAGAGAATACGAAAACACCAAAAGATATAGCCTTGCCCCTGTAATTCAATACAAACTTAACGAAGAAACTACATTAACGCTAGAATATATTGCACAATACGCCCAATTACCTGATTTAGGAACCAGTTACTTGTTTTCCAAAACAGGGTACGGTACAGTTTCAAAAACTCAAACACTATCCGATCCTGGTATAGAAGCTACTATTGTAAAAGACCAAAACATCACAGCTAGTCTAGAGCATAGAATAAATGATGATTGGAAGATCACTACACAATTATCCTATTTTGATTATGACCAGAAAGGTTCATTTATCTGGATAAATAATATTGATAAAGAAGGTTACTTACAAAGAATTAGATACATATGGGATGCTAAAAACGAAATGTCTTTTGGGCAGACATATGTAAATGGTCGTTTTAAAACAGGAAAATTAAAACATAAAATACTAGGAGGTGTAGATTACAATACTAAAAGTTATGTGGCCGATTTTAATCAATATCATGTAATGGACAGTATCGACACCTATAATATAAACAACGTAGCCCATCAAAAACCTTACTTTGGTGTTGGTAAATTTGACAGGAGCATCAATATCAAGGAACGAGTGGGAACTGACTTTCTTCTAGAATCTCATCTTACTTCTATTTATTTACAGGATAGGGTCTCTTTTTTAAAAGAAAAATTGAACATCACTATCGCTGGTAGGTACACCTACCTAAAAAATAATAACTATGGCGCTATTTCCGAACATAAAAAAGTAACACCTAGACTTGGAATAAACTACGCGATTATTGACAACACGAACCTTTATGCTTTATATGACCAATCCTTCATTCCCCAAACAGGAAAACTCAAAAAAAGGGGGGAAATAAAACCTTTAACGGGGAACAATATTGAGTTAGGGGCTAAAAAAGATTGGTTCAATAAAAAGTGGAACACGACATTATCCCTTTACAGGATTATAAAAAACGATCAAGTATCTGATGATCCGGATAATGTTGGCGGAGAGAACTATGTGTTACAGTTTGGTCAGACGAAAACCCAAGGGATTGAATTTGATATAAAAGGAGAACTCGTAACAGGCCTAAATGCCATAGCCAATTATGCTTTTACCGAATCGGTTATCACAAAATCTACCACACAATACGAAAAGGGTACTTACCTCCCTGGATATGCCAAACACAACATAAACACATGGTTAAACTATCAGTTTCCCAGCGGGATTTTTAAAAAAATTAGCGTTTCTGCAGGTATGATGTATATGATTGATAGAAAAACCTGGTGGAATGGAGATTTTAAAGGTGAAAACTTACCAGATTACTTTCGTATGGATGGTGCTATTTCCTGGAGCAATCCAAAAGTACATATAGCCATGAATATAAATAACCTTTTAAATAAAAGTCTTTACAATGGTGCCCATCATTCCAGTGGTTGGTACTACTGGAGGCCTGAAGCCCCAAGGAATATTAGGCTAAATCTTACCTATAATTTTTAACATAACATGGAAAGAACTACAGCATTTCAAAAAGGACTTCTGTTAGCGATACTATTAATAGCAGCAATATTATCTCCTTTAGACTTTTATATCGTCAATTTAGCTCTAACTCCTATTCAAAAAGAATTGCACACTACAGAGGGGCATTTACAAATGATTATTTCTCTATACACATGTGCTTATGCCGTTTTTCAGATAACAGGAGGTAGATTAGGTGACTTGTTTGGAACAAAACACCTGTTTTTAATTGGTTTGATGGGTTTTGTCATTTCATCAGCTATCTGTGGATTAGCATATTCCCCTTCCATCATTATTACGGGGCGGATTATGCAAGGTATTTCGGGAGCTTTACTAGCTCCTCAGATACTGTCCATCATCCATACAACCTTTAGCGATAAAGAAAAGACCAAGGTAATGGCGCTCTATAGTTTCGTATTTGGTATTGCGGCAGTTTTAGGACAATACTTGGGCGGCATATTGATTGCCCATAATATAGGAAGTTTAGGATGGCGTATTATATTCTTGATTAATATACCAATCGGGTTAATAGCATGGGTAGGAGCTATCTTTTTCTTACCAAAGAGCGAAAAACAATCTAAAGAATATATTGATGTATTGGGAATGGTTCTTCTTTCGTTTTCTTTAACCTTAATAGTATATCCACTTACACTTTTAGGAGAAAACGGCTTTTCATTTTCTGTAGTAGCAATGTTAGTTAGCAGCATACTTTTTTCAATCTGGTTTATTAAACATGAAAAAGCAATAAAGGTAAAAAATAAATCACCGCTTATAGATATAACCTTATTTAAGTATAAAAACTTATCGTTTGGAAGTATTGTGGCTTTCCTTTACTACAATAGTGGTGTCTTTTTTTTGATATTAGCCCTTTATTTACAAGAAGGACAAAATTGGACAGCTCAACATACGGGTGCTACAATGATTCCATTCGGAATAGGTTTTCTAGTTTTCTCGTTGATCTCACCTCTAGTGGTAAGAAGAATTGGTGACTATATACTAAATACTGGCATTGCACTTTACGCATTAGGTTTTTTAGTATTGATACTTTCAATATCCAACCCAAGCTCTTTATTATTTACATCCGGGTTGTTTATAGCGGGTGCAGGTATGGGAACAACACTGGCTTCAATAGTTCGTATTTCCTTAAAAGGAATTCCTTCCAAGTTCTCGGGTTTGGCTTCAGGAGTAATTAATTGTGCCTTACAGATAGGGTCAGCCATTGGCGTAACAGCTATTGGGAGTATCTTTTTTTCCTTACGGAAATCCTACAACCATGAAACCTCCTTCCAATATGCAATGCTTGTAGTGGTTGCTTTGCTCATGGTTGCCTTTTTTGTTGCACTTCCAATTATCAAGCAAAATGAAGAACTATAAATTAACTCCCATAATGCTGCTCTTCATAAGTATTGCTTGTACTCCTAAAGTTGATAAGCCTATTAGCGAAAAATATGACAAGATTTTGGTGCTTGGTCAAAATCCGTTGGATATGTTATTGGATTTAGGGGTGCAAGAAAAAATAGTAGGCGTAGCCTATATAGATAATGAAGAAATAGTAAAGCAAAACCCAGGTATGCCCGTGCTCTCTAAAGGGTGGCCGAATAAAGAAAGTGTTTTATCCCTTAAACCAGATCTGATAATTGCTTTAGAATCTGCTTTTAAACAGCAACGGATAGGTAATGAGAGGTTTTGGAACAAAAGAGGTATCAAAACCTGTGTTATAGATGACTATAATTCAGACAAAAACCTTAATAATTACTATAAAGATCTAGATCTGGTAGGAAGAACCTTAAATATAAAACATAGGTCAGACGCCATTATTACCCACCTTAAAAAAATCGAAAAGAAATATACCAAAACAAAACATCCTCCCACTCAAAAAGTCTTACACCTATCCTATACGGGAATACCGAATCAATTCTACTACTACCCTCCTTCTATGTGCTTGCTGGATGAGATTATTACCAGCTGTGGTGGAGAATATATAAATCTTGGCAGCCATTACTTTATCCTCCCATTGGAAACGATTATAAAATTAAATCCGAAAAAAATAATAGTTACCCGATTTAGAAAACGGAAAGATGAAAACATCATCCAAGAAATAATCAAAAATCCACACCTCGGACATGTAAAAGCTATCAAAAAAAAACAGGTTATTGAAGTAGATTATACACAGGCAATTAGGGGAACTACCGATATGGAAGCTATTTATAGCTCAACATCCAATTTCCTTAAAAAATGAAAAGAACCCGTACGCTATCCATACTGATCATGATACTGATATTCTCACTTATAGGAACGTTGGGAATAGGACAGATCAACATTTCATTTACACAAATAGTAACCGCTATATGGAATATAAACAGTGATGACTTGATAACGGACGTAATTGTAAATCTGCGGTTACCTAGATTACTCTTTGCTACACTATCAGGAGCGGGTCTCGCTTTATGCGGTTACATTATGCAGGCCACTATTCAAAACCCTCTTGCCGACCCTTATGTATTAGGAATATCATCAGGGGCTTCTTTAGGTGCTTCGCTGGCCATCGTTCTCAACATTTCCCTAGGAAGCATCATCGGAAACAACTTTGTTATTGCGCTATTTGCTTTTCTAGGCTCTTTGGCAACAATGGTATTAGTTACGTTCACATCAAACTATAGAGGTAATCCCACAACGGAAAGAATCATCTTGTCAGGAGTCATCGCCAACTCATTATGTGTTGCTTTAACCAACTTGATGATTTATTTGGCCAAGGATGCTGAAAGTATAAGAAATATTACTTTTTGGACTATGGGAAGCCTTTCCAATATTTCCTGGATTCAAGTATTCTTGGTAGCCATATCTACACTAGGAGCCATAGTTTTCTTTTTAACGCAGTACCGATCCCTGAACTTGATCAGCTTAGGGGATGAAGCAGCTGCCAGTCTAGGAGTCAATGTTAGAAAAAGAAGAAACGTATACATTCTTGCTGTTACCTTTCTTACGGGAGTAATCGTCTCACAATGTGGTATTATAGGTTTCGTGGGGCTCATAGTTCCCCATGCTGTTCGTATGGCCTGTAAAACTTCCAACAGTAATATTTTACCGATAATACTCTTAAGTGGAAGCATATTTATGCTATTTGTAGATACACTGTCCCGCAGTATTTTAAACAATCAAGAAATTCCAATAGGCATTATCACCTCGTTAATAGGAGCCCCGGTTTTTCTATTCATATTCATCAAAAGAAAATAATACGATGATGATTTATATAGATAATCTTACTGTTGAAATTGAAAAAAAAGAGATTCTCAAAAATATTTCCTTTAAAGTTTCGGCAGGACAATTTGTAGGTATCATTGGCTCTAATGGAAGTGGTAAATCAACTTTGATCAAAAGTTTATATAAAATTCTTAAACCCTCTTCAGGGAAAATCTATATCAATGAATACAATATTACTTCCTTATCCCATAAAGAACTAGCCCGCCAGGTTGCCGTGGTGGGACAGTTTAATAAAACAGATTTGGATTTTTATGTTAAGGAATTTGTTATGATGGGAAGATATCCCCATAAAAAAAA
Source organism: Zunongwangia sp. (assembly GCF_048269745.1). NCBI lineage: Bacteria > Pseudomonadati > Bacteroidota > Flavobacteriia > Flavobacteriales > Flavobacteriaceae > Zunongwangia > Zunongwangia sp. The sequence goes on from NZ_JBLXIB010000004.1 coordinate 311,395, forward strand.
GTACGAAAGAATAAACAGTGAGGATTATGAGATTGTTGAAAATTCTTTACGCATAATGAACATGCATGATTATCTAGATAGAAAGATATCCGACTTATCAGGAGGAGAAAAACAAAGAGTTGTAATTGCTCGTGCTTTGGCACAGGAACCTAGTTGTTTGATTTTGGATGAACCCACAAATCATATGGATATTAAGCATCAACTTCAGCTTTTGAAACGACTTAAAAAGCTGCCTATTACAATAATTATGAGTATTCACGATATGTCGATTGCCTATAATTATTGCGATTATATCATAGCCCTGGATAGAGGCGAGCTATTAAAAAAAGGTAAACCAACGGAAGTTATTAATACTCAAACAATCAAACAGTTATTTGACGTTAATGTTGACTTAATTCAAAGTGATGTCCAAAATAAGGTCGCCATACTTTTTTCGGAAATATGAATAATCCTCGAGACAGAGCTATCGATATGTATATCCAAAGGAAAAAATCTAAAAATCTGATAAAAACCTTCTGTTTTCAAACTTTTATATGAATAAATAGAATAAAACAAGATATTTTTGAGTGAAGAAGAAAATAATGGACAGTATACCACGTGATATTCCTGAAATATTTAAATCATATAAATTAGCGACAGATTTTCAAAAGGAAAAATTTCCCGAAAATCAATGGCAGGAATTTGATGAAAAACTAATATCCATTAAAGTCAAGGAAAACCGAAAATTTAAGTTATTAAGTGACAAAAAGCTAGCTTGCAAATGCTCAACAAAAACAATTTTAAGGACGGATACTTGTAAATAAAATGAAAAATTGATTAATCATTACAAAAAATTTAGATTTCTTTGGAATCAAAAAATTAGAAAATTCCTCAGAATTGCCTTCTTATTATCACAACGCAGATGTTTGTAACTTTGAAATAAAAATAAAGGTTTTACTTAATTAAAAATGAAAGTTGTAGAATATATCAGGAGTAAATTCAGTACATTCTTCTTGTAATATCTGGATGCTGAAAAAACCAATTAGCTAAAATATTAATTGAATTTTTATAATTATAATATAAAAAAAGACTTCAAATAAATTTGAAGTCTTTTTCTAGTAGCGGGAACTGGACTCGAACCAGTGACCTTCGGGTTATGAGTGTTTTATCACACAATATCAATAATACAAAAATGTTCTGATTTTCAATATTTTAAATTAATTTTAATAGCATTTGTAATCAAATAACATCAATTAAATTCGAAAAATGTTGTACCTATGTTGTACCTGTTTTTCTTATCTTTATAATCTAAAACATTTATTATGGCAACCGTTAAGGCTGTACTCCGAAAAAAAAAGAATCCTGAAGGTCAGTTTCCAATCGCTGTGAGAATTACCAAAGATAGAAAAAGCTCTTACTTAGGAACTGGTCAATATATTGAAGAAAAATATTGGGATAAGAAAAATAGATACGTTAGGAAATCTCATCCTAATGCGAATATCATTAATAACTTTTTACTTACTAAAGTTGCCGAAGCAAATAAAAAAGTTCTAGAAGCTGAAAATAATTCTGATTACCAGACCGTAAAAACGATCAAGAAAAATCTCAGGCAAAACAAAAAAGTTGACTTTTTTGTAGTAGCAGATATGCATCTGAAAAGCCTAAAGGATAGAGAAAAACATCATCAATACGATACTGAACTTGGTCGGCTTA